>JAFQOX010000120.1 GCA_017412045.1 Clostridia bacterium | reverse complement strand
TGCGCTTGTGATTTGTAGAATGTTACAATTCACCTATATGATTTTGTAAAAATATTTCATTTTTACGTGGACCGTCGAGGACGCCGGTCCCTACAAGCGAATCTAATTTTTGTGCGTAAACGGGACTATAAACAAGAATTTATTTTAAAAAAGTAAATGCTGTTGCCCTGAAAAAATTTCCCACGCTGTTGCAATTTTCATGCAGATGTGGTATACTGAACCATATTTTTGAAAAAAGGAGGATCTGAAATGAATGACTGTAAAAAGGATGCCGCGCGTGTATCAAAGGTGCTGGGATATGCCTCTCTTTTTTCCATGATCCTTGGCTTTGCTTTGTCGCTTGCGGCAGAAAAATATCCGATTTTGAAAACGGATTACGTGCTGGTATTCCGTACGGCGCTGCTGGCGGTTTTCCTTTTGCCGTCCGTGTGGGGCGTATGGACGTTCCGTCGGCTGGGCATTGGCTTTCCGAACGTACCGCCGAGAGCCTATCTGAATAAAAAATTGGCGGTCATGCTTTCCACGTTCGGCTTGATCGAGATCATACGGATCTTTTACGTTTCAGTCTTTCCGTCGTCCGTGATCAAGGCTGGCGTTTACGACGGCATGACGGCGACCGAGCTCTTCTTGCTGTTTTTATTCGCTACGGCGGCAACCGCCGCGGCGGAGGAGATCTTTTTCCGCGGACTCTTTCTGCGCAGTATGCGGATCTTCCGCTCCTCGCTTGCCGTGCTGATGTCGGCGCTCGTATTCGGTCTCATGCATTTTTCCGTCGCGGGCTTTCCCTTTTATTTCGTGGCGGGACTGCTGATCGGCATGGCTTACGTGGCGACGAATTCCCTTGCGACCGTGATCGGCATCAGCTTTCTTTGTAAATCGTTCGTTTTTCTGGAGGAGACGGTCAGCGTGTTTATGCCGGATGCCTATCTGCTTCTGATGCAGGGCGCGCTTGCGGTTTGCGTGTTGCTTTCCGCTTCGGGACTCCCGTATCTGCGGGAAAATATGAGAGCCTTTTTTGAGGATGACGATGAAAAGGCGATTTCCTCCTTCTGCTTCTGGACGGTTCCGACGGTCCTGTTCTTCGTTCTCGCTGCGGGCATACAAATTTTGCTTTGATCGGATCGACGGACGTTAACGAAAATCAATGGATCGGAAGTCTCCTGCCATCCATCCAAAATCCCGATATTCCGACAGAAAGGAGTGATCCCGGAATGAATGAAAATGCTGAAAAATTTATGCGCGAAGCCATCAGGCAGGCAAAGCGCGCCGCCGCCAAGGGCGAGGTCCCCGTGGGTGCGGTCATTGTCCGCGACGGCGAGATCATCTCACGCGCCTACAATACCAGAGAAACGGGTAAAAACGCCCTTTGCCACGCGGAGATCAAGGCGATCCACCGCGCTTGCAGAAAGCTCGGCGGCTGGCGCTTGCCCGGTTGCGAAATGTACGTGACGATGGAGCCCTGTCCCATGTGCGCGGGCGCGATCGTCAACGCGAGAATCGTTTCCGTATACTACGGCGCGTACGACAAAAAGGCGGGCGCCTTCGGCACCCTTTTCGATATGAATGCCTTCGGTCTCAATCATAAGCCCGAAATCGTCGCGGGCGTGCTGGAGGAGGAATGTTCCGCGCTGCTTTCTTCGTTCTTTTTCGAGCTTCGCGAACGCAGAAAACGCGAAAAGAAGGAAAGAAATGCGGAAAAAGAAAAGCAAGCCAAGGAAATGATCGAAAATTGAAAAAAGGAAATATTTGACAATTGCATACGGTCGTGATATGATAAATCATATATCGGTGATCAGAAACCATGACGTGAAACGGTTGCGGACTTTTCAGATACGGAAGAGAAAACCACGGTATCAGGAGGATGCGCGAGCCCCTCGCCGCATTCTCCGTAAGAGAAAAGAAAGGATTGTGTAAACATGAAAAAAGCAACGAAAAAATTGGTTGCCGCAGCATTGGCTGCTCTGATGACAACGTCTGCATGCACGACTTTTACAGGCTGTAAGAATAAAAAGGAGCACCCGGAGAATACGTCGAGCCCGGGCGCTTCTCTTTCCACCATGCCCGGCGGCGCGACGGAAGGCACGCCGTTCCCGAACACGCCGACACCCGATTTGGGAACGGGAGGCTTCTACGAAAGCTCCTCCTCAACGTCTCCGATCGGCGGAAGTGTCAATCCCCTGCCGCAACGCCTCAACGCGCTGACGGGAGAGCCGACGGCGAGCGAGCAGTCCAATATACGCCCGATCGCCATCGTCGTGGACAATATCGCCAACGCCTACAAAAACCAGACGGGACTCGATCAGGCGGACGTGCTGTACGAAGCGCTCGTCGCGCCCGGCATCACCCGATTTGTGATGGTGGCATCGGATTATACCATGCTGGACAGCGTTTGCAATATCCGCTCCGGCAGGGATTATCACATGGATTTTGCCGCCTATCATAACGCGATCCTCGTTTGCCACGGGGGATCAATCACCTCGAACTACGATTTCTTTTCCCTTGCGGCAGAGCGTTACGGAAGCCGCTGGGGCTTTATCGACACCGAGTTCGAAAAGTGGTTCTACATGAAGGAATACGGCAATCTGTACGGGACGATCGCCCATTACGGCGACCGCAGGGATCTGGCATACGATACCGTTTTCAAGCCCTCGGCGCTGACCGCCCTTCTCTCCTCCGGAGAATCCAGATTTGCGACGCAGGGCGGGGGCTCTCTCTCGGGAAGCACGAAGCAAAGCCTGCATTTTGTGAATTACGGGACGAAAAAGGAGCTCAGCGGCGCTTCCGCCGCGACGGAGGTCCGCTTGGATTTCAGATGTGAGAATTCGACCAACGTCAAAAACGTTTCCTTTACTTATAACGCCGCGCAGGGAAAATATCTCCGCAGTCAGGACGGCAAGGCGCATGTGGATGCGCAGACGGGCAGACAGCTCTCCTTTACCAACGTGATCACGCTTTTCACGGACGTGAAGGCGGTCAGCACGGGCATCGCGAGCGATCCCGTTATGACACTGGTAGAGACTTCGCCGAGCGGGGCGCAGGGCTACGGCTATTATTTCACAGACGGCAGAGTGATCGAGATCCGCTGGAGCGCCGACGGCGAAAGCCTGCGGCTGGAGGAGGCGGACGGAAGCGTTCTGCGCATGAATACGGGCAACACCTATATCGGCTATCTGGACGACTCCATGCTTTCGGGCGGACAGTTCTGGAGCTGACGAAAGCATACGTGACGAGGCACGGCGGAATTTCGGTTCCGCCGTGTTTGTTGTTTTATGGGAAATTGCGAAAAATCGACCTTGCCGTTTTGCATTGTTTGAATAGAAGCAATGCGTGGACAGGCTAAGCACACCGAAATGCTGCGCAGTTCGGACGGGAGCGGCGCCCGGCCGCTTTTTTATACCATAGGAAATTGCGCAAAATGGTCCTCGCCGTTTCTCATTGTTTCAATACAGGCTGAACTGCGGTAGGCGAGCGCACAGCTTGCTGAGCAAGCAGTTATCCTGCGGGCGTTGCCCGCTTTTTTGCGGGGATTTGCTCCAAATGAATCTCGTTTGCCGTTTTGCATTGCTTATATACACGCCTGTCGGGGACGGACGGCAAGCATTGGCTTTTTGTGTAAAATTAACGAGCGGATGACGCTTGCGCTCAAAAATTTCTAACGCTTTTTTTGAGCGTTCCCTTGACACTTTTTCCATGCTGTGATATAATTTTTTTAATAGAGTTAATAGGCGGAAATGTGCGTGCGGGACCGCACGGCAGCCAATACGGAAAATCCGCTTTTGTGATCTGAAGTTATTTTTGCGAAAGGAATGGTCAATACTATGCTTACCGTTTTTAAAAACGCAATGATTTATGAAAATGGCGAAATGAAGACAGGCGATGCTTCTTTTGACGGAAAAAATATCGCTCTTATGACCGGCGCTATGGGCGGCGGCGATTCTGTTTTCAAATCTGAGACTGTTGCTATTCTGCCCGGCTTTTGTGATGTGCATGTGCATTTTCGTGAGCCGGGTTTTTCATATAAAGAGGATATGCGGAGCGGCTCTGCCGCGGCGGCGCGAGGCGGCTATACCGCCGTATGCACCATGCCCAATCTCAAGCCCACGCCCGACAGCTTGGAAAATCTTGAAATCCAGCGACGGGCGATCGCTGAAAAGGCGTCGATCGCCGTATATCCCTACGGCACGATCACGGTCGGCGAGCTCGGCAAGGCATTCTCGGACATGGAAGCCATCGCTCCCTACGTTGCCGCCTTCTCCGATGACGGAAAGGGCGTGCAGGACGAGGGCATGATGCGCGAGGCGATGGTACGGGCAAAGGCGCTCGGCAAGATGATCGCGGCGCACTGCGAGGATAACTCCCTGCTTCGCGGCGGCTATATTCACGACGGCGCTTACGCAAGGGCGCACGGACACAAGGGCATTTGCTCGGAAAGCGAATGGAAGCAGATCGAGCGCGATCTGAAGCTTGCCGCGGAAACGGGCTGCGCGTATCACGTCTGCCACATCTCGACCAAGGAAAGCGTTTCTCTGATCCGCGATGCCAAAAAGAGCGGCGTGGACGTTACCTGCGAGACGGGTCCGCATTATCTGGTTTTAGACGATACGCATTTGCAGGAGGACGGCAGATTCAAAATGAATCCCCCTCTCCGCTCTCCCGAGGACAGAGAAGCGCTCGTGGAGGGTATTCTGGACGGCACGATCGAGATGATCGCGACCGACCACGCGCCGCACAGCGCGGACGAAAAATCGCGCGGACTTGCCAAGAGCGCGATGGGCGTCGTCGGTCTGGAGACCGCGTTCCCCGTTCTGTATACGGGGCTCGTCCGTCCGGGCATTCTGACGCTTGAACGATTGGTGAAGTTGCTTTCCGACAATCCGAGAAAGCGATTCAATATTACCTCTGACCCCGGTCTTTGCGTCTGGGATCTGGAGGCGTCCTATACGGTGGATCCCGCGGAATTCCTTTCCATGGGACGCAGCACGCCGTTTGCGGGCGACAGCGTTTACGGTAAAAATTTAATGACGATATATGGAGGAAACTTGGTATGGCAAAGCAAATAAACAAAAAGATCGTCCTTGCGGACGGAAGCGAATACTACGGATACGGCTTCGGCGCTGACGTTGACCGTGTTTGCGAGATCGTTTTCGATACGTCCATGGTAGGCTATCAGGAGATTATTTCCGACCCTTCGTACACGAACCAGATGGTTGTGATGACGTACACCCTGATCGGTAACTACGGTATGACGGACGAGGACTACGAGTCCAAGGCGCTGACCTGCGGCGCGCTCGTTGTTCGCGAATACAACGATCTGCCTTCCAACTTCCGTTATACGAAGACGTTGGCGGAAACGATGGAAGAGAGCGACATTCCCGGCATCGAGGGTCTCGATACCCGTGAGCTGACGAGAAAGCTCCGCGATCAGGGCTCCTGCAAGGCGCTGATCACCTCTGCGGATACCCCCAAGGAAAAGGCGCTCGAAATCATCGCCGCGGCGGAGACCCCCGCGAACGCGGTTTCCAAGGTCAGCTGCCGCAAGCGTTGGTACGCGCGTACCGCCAACGCAAAATACAACGTCGTTGCCATCGACTGCGGCGCGCGTCTCAGCGTGATCCGCACCCTCAACGAAAAGGGCTGTAACGTAACGGTTATGCCCTACAATACCACCGTCGCCGACGTGGAACGCATGAATCCCGATGCCGTTCTGATCTCCGAGGGTCCCGGTAATCCTGAGGACGTCCCCGAGGTCATCGAGCTGATCCGCGCGCTGAAGGGCAAATACCCGATCGCAGGCGTTGGTCTCGGTCATCAGCTCGTCGCGCTCGCTTACGGCGCGAAGGTTTACAAAATGAAGTGCGGACACCACGGCTGTAACCACCCGATCAGAAATCTGAAAACGAATACCATCCGCACGGCAACGCAGAACCACAACTACGCGGTCGATCCCGTAAGCGTGGACGAAACCGATCTGAAGGTAACGCATCTGAATATCACGGACGACACGGTCGAGGGTCTCTGCTGTGAGAAGGATCGCGTATTCACCATCCAGTATCATCCCGATACGATGAGCGGTCCCGCTGGCAGCGTTGGTTTTTATGATGAGTTTATCGGTCTTATGAAGGAGGGCAAGTAATATGCCAAAGAGAACAGACTTAAAGAAAATTCTTGTGATCGGCTCCGGTCCGATCGTTATCGGCCAGGCGGCTGAATTCGACTACGCCGGCACGCAGGCTTGTCTTGCTTTGAGAGAAGAGGGCTACGAGGTCGTTCTTTGCAACTCGAACCCCGCGACGATCATGACGGATACCACGATCGCCGATAAGATCTATATGGAACCCCTGAATCTGGAATATATCGCGAAGATCCTCCGCTACGAGCGTCCCGACGCCATCGTTCCCGGCATCGGCGGTCAGACGGGTCTGAACCTCGCCATGCAGCTCGAAAAGAAGGGCGTTCTCCGCGAATGCGGCGTTGAGCTTCTCGGTACGAGCAGCGAAAGCATCGAGAGAGCCGAGGACAGAGAAGGCTTCAAGAAGCTTTGCGAGGATCTCGGCGAGCCCGTGCTTCCTTCCCTGATCGCGCACACCATTGAGGAGGGTCTTGCGGCGGCTGAGGAGATCGGCTATCCCGTCGTTCTCCGTCCTGCGTTCACGCTCGGCGGTACGGGCGGCGGCTTCGCGGACAACCCCGAGGAATGCCGCGAGCTTCTGAAAAACGGTCTGAAGCTTTCTCCCGTAACGGAAGTCCTCGTTGAAAAGAGCATCAAGGGCTACAAGGAAATCGAATACGAGGTTATGCGCGACGCCAACGATACGGCGATCGCCATCTGTAATATGGAAAACGTGGACCCCGTCGGTATCCATACCGGCGACTCCATCGTCGTTTGTCCCAGCCAGACGCTGACCGGCAAGGAATGCGCCATGCTCAAGGAAAGCGCGCTCAAGATCATCCGTGCGCTCAAGGTAGAGGGCGGCTGTAACGTACAGTTCGCGCTCGATCCCCACTCCTTCCAATATTACCTCATCGAGGTAAACCCCCGCGTTTCCCGTTCCTCCGCGCTTGCATCCAAGGCCAGCGGCTATCCGATCGCCCGCGTAACCGCGAAGATCGCCGTCGGCATGACCCTCGACGAGATCATGCTCGGCGCTATGCCCGCGGCTTGCGAGCCCACGCTCGACTACGTCGTAGCGAAGCTCCCCCGTTTCCCGTTTGACAAATTCCAGACGGCGAACAACTCTCTCTCTACGCAGATGAAGGCGACGGGCGAGGTCATGAGCCTTGGCAGAACCCTTGAGGAATGCCTGCTGAAGGCTGCCCGCTCCCTTGAAATCGGTGTTTGCCATTTCCATATGGCGAAATTCGACGATTGGTCGAATGCCGATCTGATGAAATATTTGCCGCTCGCGACCGACGACCGTATGTACGCGATCGCCGAGCTTCTCCGCCGCGAGGTTGACGTCAGCCATATCTGCGATGCGACCAAGATCGATATGCTCTTCATCGAAAAGATCAAGAACATCGTTCTGATGGAAAATAAGCTCAAGGAGAACGTAAAGGATGTTACCGTTCTGAAGGCGGCAAAGAAGATGGGCGTTTCCGATAAGTTCATCGCGAAGCTCTGGGCTTGTCCCGAGATCGAGATCTACAACCTGCGTATGGAAAACAATATTGCTCCCGTCTACAAGATCATCGACACCTGCGGCGCGGAATTTGAAAGCAATATTTCCTATTTCTACTCCACTTACGAAAGCGAAAACGAATCCGTCGTTTCCGATAAAAAGAAGATCATCGTTCTCGGCTCCGGTCCGATCCGTATCGGTCAGGGCGTAGAATTCGACTACTCCTCCGTTCACGCGATCAAGACCATCAAGGCGTCCGGCTTTGAGGCGATCATCATTAACAACAATCCCGAAACGGTTTCCACGGACTACACGACCTCCGATAAGCTCTACTTCGAGCCTCTCTGCGTGGAAGACGTTATGAATATCATCAATCACGAAAAGCCCTACGGCGTAATCGCCTCCCTCGGCGGTCAGACCGCAATCAACCTTGCCGAGCCGCTCCGCGACAGAGGCGTCAAGCTGATCGGCACGGACTGCGACGCCATCGAAAAGGCGGAAAACAGAGATGCCTTTGAAAAGGTACTCAGAGCGCTCAATATTCCCCAGCCCGAAGGTCAGGCTGTCACGAAGATCGAGGACGGCGTGGCGGCTGCCGCGAGAATCGGCTACCCCGTTCTCGTACGTCCTTCCTTCGTTCTCGGCGGACGCGCGATGCAGATCGTTGCCGACGAGGAAGGTTTGCGCCATTACCTCAAGACTGCCGTTGAGATCGACGAGGACAAGCCCGTTCTCGTAGATAAATATATCCAGGGTAAGGAGGTCGAGGTTGATGCCGTTTGCGACGGTACGGACGTATTCGTTCCCGGCATCATGGAGCTCGTTGAACGTACGGGCGTACACTCCGGCGACTCCATCAGCGTATATCCCTCCTTCAGTATCTCCGACAAGGTCAAGGAAACCATTCTCGATTATACCAAAAAGCTCGGCATCGGCATCGGTATCATCGGTCTTTATAACATTCAGTTCATCGTTGATAAGAACGAAAACGTCTTTATCATCGAGGTCAACCCCCGTTCCTCCAGAACCGTTCCCTTCATTTCCAAGTCTACGGGCTACAGCCTGGCGGACATCGGTACGCTGGTCATTCTCGGCAAATCGCTGAAGGAGCAGGGCATCACGAGCATCTATCCCGCGGAAAAGAAGCGCTGGTACGTCAAAGCGCCCGCCTTCTCCTACTCCAAGCTCCGCGGTCTCGACGCATACCTCAGCCCCGAAATGAAATCCACGGGTGAAGCGATCGGCTACGACAACAGCCTGACCCGCGCGCTCTTCAAGGCGCTCAAGGCATCCGGCATGAACGTAAGCAACTACGGTACCGTTCTCTGCACGATCGCGGACAGCGACAAGGAGGAAGCGCTTCCTCTGATCCGCCGCTTCTACAACATGGGCTTCAATATCCAGGCGACCGCAGGCACGGCGCAGTTCCTCAAGAGCAACGGCATCCGTACGCACGCGGTACGCAAGATCAGCGAAGGCAGCGAGGAGATCCTCGACTCCATCCGTGCGGGCTATATCAACTATATCATCAATACCAGAGACGTCCGTTCCTCCGGCGGTCTGTCCGACGGACGCGAGATCCGTCAGTGCGCCGTTGAAAACAATACGACGATCTTTACCGCTCTCGATACTGTAAAGGTTCTCCTTGACGTACTCGAGGAAACCACGCTCGGTATCTCCACGATCAACGAGTGAGGTGCGATATGACACAAGGCTTCTACGAAATCTTATCCAACGTAACGATTGCGAAGGATATTTACGAAATGGTACTTCTGGGAGACACCTCCGCCATCACCGCTCCCGGTCAGTTCATCAATATCAAGGTGGAGGGCTTCTATCTGCGCCGCCCCATCTCGATCTGCGACTGGAATGAAAATACCATCACCATTCTTTTCAAGACCGTCGGCGAGGGCACGCAGCGCCTTTCCGAAATGAAGGTCGGTGAGAAGCTCGATATTCTCGTCGGTCTCGGCAACGGCTTCGACGTGAACGCCTGCGGCGAGAACCCGCTTCTCGTCGGCGGCGGCATCGGTACGCCTCCCATGTACGGCCTCTGCAAGAGACTCATTGCCATGGGCAAAAAGCCCGCGGTCATCCTCGGCTTTGCTTCCGAATGCGACGTGGTTTACGAAGAAAGGTTCAACGAACTTGGCGTGGAGACGCGCATTGCGACCGTGGACGGTTCCCGCGGCGTGAAGGGCTTCGTTACCCACGCAATGGACGGACTTGATTACGATTATTTCTACGCTTGCGGTCCGATCCCCATGCTTCGCGCGCTCTGCGATGCAACGGATACGAGCGGCGAGGTCAGCTTTGAGGAGCGCATGGGCTGCGGCTTCGGCGCTTGTATGGGCTGTACCTGCAAGACGAAATACGGCAATAAGCGTATCTGCCGTGACGGTCCCGTTCTGAAAAAGGAGGAAGTAATATGGTAAATACAAAGGTTACGCTCTGCGGACTGGAGATGGATAACCCCATCATCCCCGCAAGCGGTACGTTCGGCTTCGGTTACGAATTCGCCGAGCTTTACGATATCAACTGTCTGGGTACGTTCTCCTTCAAGGGAACGACCAGAGATCCCCGCTTCGGCAACCCCACGCCCCGTATCGCGGAATGTCCCGAGGGTATGCTCAACGCCGTCGGCCTCCAGAACCCCGGCGTGGATGCCGTCATCGCCAACGAGCTTCCCAAGCTCGCCACCTGCTTCCATAAACCCGTGATGGCAAACGTCAGCGGCTTTTCCCTTGAGGAATACGTAACGACCTGCGAAAAGCTGGGCGACATTGACTCCATCGGCTGGATCGAGGTCAATATCTCCTGCCCCAACGTACACGGCGGCGGCATGAGCTTCGGTACGTCCGCAGAGGCGGCGGCAGAGGTCACGAAGGCGGTCCGCGCCGTGACGAAAAAGCCTCTGATCATCAAGCTTTCTCCCAACGTCACCGACATTGCTTCCATCGCAAAGGCTTGCGAAGCGGCGGGCGCGGACGGTATCAGCCTGATCAATACCCTCATGGGTATGCGCATCGATCTGAGACGCAGAAAGCCCCTGCTCGCCAATAAGACGGGCGGTTATTCCGGCCCCGCCATCAAGCCCGTTGCGGTCCGCATGGTATATCAGGTCTACGATGCCGTCAAGATCCCGATCGTCGGCATGGGCGGCGTTTCCACCGCAGAGGACGTGATCGAAATGATGCTTGCGGGTGCGACCGCCGTTGAGGTCGGCGCCGCAAACCTCGTGAACCCCTACGCTTGCAGAGACATCATCGCGGATCTTCCCCGTGTGATGGAAAAATATAATATTCAGAGTCTTACGGATATAATCGGCGCGGCGCACTGAGCTTTGCCGCGCGTTGCGCCGCAGATGCGGCAGAAAGGATGATAACAATGGGAAAAGACGTCATTATCGCTTGCGACTTCGCGAGCGCACAGGCTACTTATGATTTTCTTGACAAATTTACCGGCAAAAAGCCTTACGTAAAAATCGGTATGGAGCTTTTCTATGCGGAGGGTCCCGCGATCGTTCGCGAGCTCAAGGCAAGAGGCCACAAGATCTTCCTTGACCTCAAGCTTCACGACATCCCCAATACCGTAAAAAAATCCATGGCGGTCCTCTCTCATCTTGACGTCGATATGTGCAACCTCCACGCAGGCGGCACGATCGCGATGATGGAAGCGGCTCTCGAGGGTCTGACCCGTCCCGACGGCACCCGTCCTCTCCTGATCGCCGTTACCCAGCTCACCTCCACCAGCGAGGAAAGAATGAAGACCGACCTGCTGATCAACGAGCCCATCGACAAGGTCGTTATGCACTACGCGGCAAACGCAAAGAAGGCAGGACTTGACGGCGTCGTTTGCTCTCCTCTCGAGGCAGGCAAGGTTCACGACGTTTGCGGCAAGGAATTCCTCACCGTAACGCCCGGCGTTCGCTTTGCGGGCGGTGACGTGGGCGACCAGTCCAGAATCACCACGCCCGAGGGCGCAAAGGCAATCGGCTCCGACTATATCGTCGTCGGCAGACCGATCACCGCTGCCGCAGATCCCGTTGCCGCATACGAAAGATGCGTCGCTGAATTTGTTGGTTAAGCGGGCAACGCCCACCGGAGGTTGCATTTGTGCAAATTCCTATAGCATAAAAATCGGGCAACGCCCGCCGGAAGTTGCTTGCCTATCCCAATTTTGCTTGCATCCAAACAATGCAAAACGGCAAGGTTCATTTTGCGCAAATTCCTATAGCATAAAAACGGGCGAACCATCGGTTCGCCCTCGCAATATTCCTTCGTTTATCAAGAAAGGATAAAATAAAATGAGAAGTTTGATTGACATTCTTGAACTCTCCACTGCGGAAATCGATGCCTTGATCGCAACCGCAGAGGATATTATTGCAAATCCCGCGAAATATGCCGAAGCCTGCAAGGGTAAAATTCTCGGCACGCTCTTTTTTGAGCCCTCCACGAGGACCAGACTCAGCTTCACCTCCGCGATGATGAGCCTCGGCGGCAACGTGCTCGGCTTCTCCGACGCTACGAGCAGCTCCGCCACCAAGGGCGAGAGCGTAGCGGATACCGTCCGCATGGTCAGCGCGTATTCCGACATCATCGCCATGCGCCATCCCAAGGAGGGCGCGCCCTACGTCGCGGCAAAGGCGGCGACCGTTCCGATCATCAATGCGGGCGACGGCGGACATTTCCATCCCACGCAGACCTTGACCGACCTTCTGACCATCAAGCGCAAGAAGGGAAGCCTTCACAATCTGACCATCGGTCTGTGCGGCGACCTGAAGTTCGGCAGAACCGTTCACTCCCTGATCGCGGCAATGTCCCGCTACACGGGCATCAAATTCGTGCTGATCTCTCCCGAGGAGCTGAAGCTTCCCGGCTACGTCAAATACGAATTCCTCGGCGACGGCAAGGTCGCTTACGAGGAGGTCACGGATATGGCGGAAGCTATGCCCACGCTCGATATCCTCTATATGACGCGCATTCAGCAGGAGCGCTTTGCGAGCCACGACGAATATCTCCGCTTGAAGGACAGCTACATCCTGACGCCCGATAAGCTTGAAAACGCAAAGCCCGACCTCTGCATCATGCACCCCCTGCCCCGTGTCAACGAGATCTCCGTCAAGGTTGACGAGGATCCCCGCGCTTGCTACTTCGAGCAGGCGAAGAACGGCAGATATATCCGTATGGCTCTGATCCTGAAGCTCCTTGCCGAAAAGGATCAGCCCGACACCGTCCGTCCCGGCGAGGTTACCACGGAGATCACCTGCTCCAACCCCCGTTGCATCACCTCCACCGAGCAGGAGCTTCCCCAGATGTTCCGCTGTGTGGATGCGGAGCACGATATTCACCGTTGCGCTTACTGCGACCAGAAGGCGTATATCAGAAAAAGAAAATAAAACGAATTGCTTCGGCCTCCGTGATCCCGATTCACGGAGGCTTTTTCGTATTATTGGGAATTTGCTCATATTATTAACGTGAGTTCGACGAAAGCTTGGAACGATAAATTCTTGTTTATCGGTCTGTCAGCGCACAAAAGCGCAGATTCTGTCAGCCGTCCCTTGCGAGGGAAGGGGGACCTCTCAACGCAGTTGAGAGGTGCAGACTGTCGAAAAAGCTATGTAGAATACTCAAAAATAAAAAGTTGCACAAAGCCGGAAAGGCTCCCTCTGCACATTATGCGAAGCATAATGTAGGAGCTGGATTTTGCGAAGCAAAAGACTGAGGGAGAGTGCG
>JAFQOX010000119.1 GCA_017412045.1 Clostridia bacterium | reverse complement strand
GCTTCCATACGCACGCAGCTCCCCGAATAGCCGACGGCGTCCGAAACCGTGCCGGCGGTTTCGGCAAGCAATATCGTACTCTGATTTGCACTGCAAATCAGAGTGCATTTGCGCAGAGTCCGGCGGGATTCGCGGTACTTTGCTCCCGCACGCACCGGCGATCCAACCGCAGGTTGGTTTGCTTCTTTTTGCAACTTTTTCTTTCAAACAAAGAAAAAGTTGACCGTTTCCCCTTATCAAAGGGAAAAACTTATGAAAATAACTCCGTCGGCAGACAAAGAAAAAGCAAGCGTTTTGCTTTAAGATTTTTGAATATGAAAAATCTTATCTTTTTCATATTCGATAAAAAATCATATTAAAATAAAAAAGTAAATGCTGTTGCCGTGTTCTTTTTTCAAGGTAATCTTGAAATTCAGAAGTATTTAGAATATAATAATGGTATCAAATATATTTTTAACGGAAAGGTTTTTTTATTATGAAGCTTAACACAGCCTCTTTATTGATCCACCCCGAGGAATTGAGCCGTGAGTGGATTGACCGTTGCGCTGAACTGGGGATTCCTACGCTCGCCCTTCATCCGGTGGGAGGCGTGCGCGCGCCCATGACGATGAAGCTCATGCTTGACCGTCTGGAAACGCCCGAATACCGCCTTTTGCTGGACGAAGCCGCCGAAAAGGGACTTGCCATCGAGTATGAAATGCACGCGGCGCGCTATTTTTTGCCCGCGCGGGAATTTGAGAAGCATCCCGAATGGTTCCGTATGGATGAAAACGGCGCGCGTGTACGCGATATGAACTGCTGTGCCTCCAACGAGGAAGCGTTGGATTTCATCGCGGGACGCGCGGCGGAGGCGGCAAGCAGACTTTACCGCTCCACGCACCGCTATTTCTTCTGGCTTGACGACGCGCACGATGCCTTTTGCCACTGCCCGCACTGCGCGGAATATTCTTCCTCGGATCAGCAGATGATCGTCATGAACCGCATTCTGCGGGAATTGAGAAAGACCGACCCTGAAGCCACGCTTGCCTATCTGGCGTATTACAGCACGCTGACACCTCCCCGCAGGATCAAGCCCGACGAAGGTATTTTTCTGGAATACGCGCCGATTGACCGCGACCATCATACACCGCTTTCGCAGGCGGGAAATGAAAAAAACATCAGTCAGAGCCTCTATATCCGGGAGCTTCTCCAAACGTTCGGCGCGAAAAATGCCAAGGTTCTGGATTATTGGCTGGATAATTCGCTTTTCTCCGATTGGAAAAAGCCGCCCAAGCCCTTCGTTGCAGACGAAAAGGTCATTCACGCGGACTTCGATTATTACAGCGATCTCGGATTCCGTGATATATCCTGCTTTGCCTGCTATCTCGGCGCGGATTACGCCGCGCTTCACGGCAATCCGGATATCAAAGCCTTCGGCGATGCTTACCGCCGTCTGAAAAAACGATAAGACGAAAATAAAACAGCGCAAGAACGAAAAATGACCGTTCTTGCGCTGTTTTTATCACTTGTTCAGACGTTCGTTTACTCCTGCGTCAGCTCCTTCAGGCTGGTTGCGAGTCCGGCAAGAGACTGGATCTCGCTGGGGATGATGATCTTGGTTGCCTGACCGTCTGCGGCTTTTTCAAAGGCTTCCAGACTCTTGATCGCGATGACCTTGTCAGAGGGAGCGGCATCGTTGATCAGTCGGATACCTGCGGCGGTTGCCTCCTGAACCTTGAGGATCGCTTCCGCTTCGCCCTCCGCCTCGCGGATACGGGCTTCTTTCTGCGCTTCCGCAAGAAGGATCTGCTTTTGCTTCTGCGCCTCTGCGTCCAGAATCATCGCCTGTTTGCGGCCCTCCGCAACGAGGATCGTGGAATTCTTTTCGCCCTCTGCGCGGAGAATCTGCTCGCGGCGTTCGCGCTCTGCCTTCATCTGCTTTTCCATCGCATCCTGAATCTCGCGGGGAGGCATGATGTTTTTCAGCTCGACACGGTTGACCTTGATGCCCCAGGGGTCGGTTGCCTCGTCAAGAATCGAGCGCATCTTGGTATTGATGATATCACGGGAGGTCAGCGTGCTGTCGAGCTCCAGCTCACCGATGATATTACGGAGCGTGGTTGCCGTCAGATTTTCGATTGCGGACATCGGGGATTCCACGCCATAGGTATAGAGCTTGCAGTCCGTGATCTGGAAGAAGATAACGGTGTCGATCTGCATTTTGACGTTATCCTTGGTGATGACCGGCTGGGGCGGAAAGTCTGCTACCTGCTCCATCAGGGTCACCTTTTTCGCGACCTTGTCGATAAAGGGCCATTTCAGATGAAAGCCCGTATTCCACGTGGTGTGATACGCGCCCAATCTTTCAATGACGTAAGCGCGCGCCTGCGGAACGATGTTGATGCAGGAAATGACGGTGACAATAATGACGAGTGCCAATACGAGTAAAACGATAATGATGGGATCCATAATCAAATTTCCTTTCTGTCATTGCGTTATGTTTTCGAAGGCTGACTGCAAATCAGCTTCACGCCTTCAATTTTAACGATATTGACCGTTTGCCCTTCTTCAAAGGTCACGTCCCCGTCGGCGGAACGCGCCGTCCAGACCTGACCGCGCACCCTGACCTGCCCCTTCGCGTGTAAATTGTCAATGGGCTCGATCACGACGGCTTGCATACCGATGAGGGCATCTGCGTTGGTCGGTACGATCTTCAGTCCGATATTTTTCTTGAATATGGGCTTCAGAATGAGCATGAGCAAAATAAAAACGACGAAAAATACGGTAAGCTGTATCCACAGCTTGACACCGCAAAGCGCTAGGATCATGGCGATGCACGCAGACGGCACGAACCAGATCGAAACCAGCGATACCGTAGAGGCTTCCACCAAGATCGCCGCGACGATCACGAAAAGCCATACGAAAACCATTCCTTCCAAAGAAACCATCCTTTCCGAAATTCCGGTTGAATTTCAATTACAGTATAGCATAAAATTCTTTTTTTGTAAATCGAATTTTGTATACAAATAATTCAGCGATCAAATTTTTTCGTCAAATCCATACGCGTGGCGCAACGTTTTTCTACGGAAGGAAAAAATACGGGGCTATATCGGATCCCGAACGGAAATCGAAAAGCTATTTACATTGCGGAAAATATGTGATACAATACAAAAGTATAAAAATATACGGAAAGGAATGTTCTTATGAGTATTCATCAAGCGAAATTTGTCTGCGCCTCCGATTCCGCCTGCGCATCTCCGATCTTCATGAAAAAAATAAACGTGGATTCTCCGGAGCAAAGCGAAATCGAAATTTCGGGACTCGGCTTTTTTGAACTGTATATCAACGGAAAAAAGGTTTCCGATGACGTGCTGGTGCCTCCCGTCTCGGATTACGGAAAGCGGGATCTCTCCACGCTCCATTACCCGATTCGCGATACCTTTTCCCACCGCGTGTACTATTGTCGGTACGCGCTGGACGGGTATCTGACCTGCGGGGAAAATCTCATAGAGGTCTGGCTGGGCGGCGGTTATTACTGTCAGGATGTTTGCAACGGCGAGGGCGAACGGACCTACGGCTGTCCGATCCTTGCTTTTTCGCTGACTGCGGACGGAAAGGAATATCTTTCCGATGAAACGATGACCTGGAGGGAATCCACGATCGTTTGGGGCAATCTTTATACGGGGGAAACGCACGATTTCCGTCACGTCGATCTTGCGGAAAAGCCCGTCGCGCTCGTGACAAGGCATCTCGGCGAGCTCTGCGAAAGCGACGCGCCTCACGACAGGATCGCTCGCAGGATCAGACCGACCGTTGTTTTTCGCGACGGCGCGCGGACCGTATACGATGCGGGCGTCAATCTTGCAGGCGCGGTATCCTTTACGCAGAGAGCGGCGCGCGGTGAAAAGACGGTCGTGAATCATGCGGAAATGATCGACGGCTCTTACCGTTTGCTGACGGCTTCGGCAGGACAGATTCTCCAGAGCGAGACCTATATCAGCGACGGAAACGCGCATATCTGTATGCCGAAATTCGTTTTTCACGGATTTCGTTATTTTGAAATCATCGGCAACGCCGAGGACGTATGGGTATGCGAGATCCACAGCGATATGCCCCTGCGCGTGCGGTTTCATTCGGACAACGCGGTTCTGAATTTTTTGTTCCGCGCTTCCGTGCAGAGTCTCTATTCCAATATGCACGCCGGCGTGATCACCGACTGTCCCCACCGGGAAAAGCTCGGCTATACGGGCGACGGTCAGCTGACGGCGGATCTGGCGCTGACGGTCCTTGATTCCGAAAAATTTTATGAAAAGTGGCTCCGTGATATCGCCGACGGACAGGACCCCGATTCTGGTCACGTACAGCATACGGCACCCTTTGCGGGAGGAGGCGGCGGTCCCGGCGGTTGGGGCGGCGCGATCGTCATCGTTCCCTATATGCTCGGATTGCATCATGACCGAACGGATCTTTGGCGCCGGTATTATCCGAATATGAAAAAATACATTTCCTATATGGAATCCCGTTGTGAGAACGGGCTCGTGGTGCGCGAGGAAGAACGCGGTTGGTGTCTGGGGGATTGGTGCACGCCCGACAAGGTTACGATTCCCGAGCCCTTCGTCAATACGTATTTTCTGATCAAATGTCTGGATGATATGACGGAGATCGCGGAGGCGCTGGGTGATGGAAACGCGCCTTGGAAAGAAAAATCCGACGCGTACAAAGAACGTCTGAAAGAACGTTATTACGATCCGGCGGCGCGTACCTATTGCGGCGGTATTCAGGGCGCGGACGCGTTCGCCGCGGATATCGGACTCGCCGACGGTGAGCTGCTCCGCGCCATCGCTGATAAATACGAGCGGCTCGGCGCGTTCGATACGGGTATTTTCGGAACGGACATTCTGATCCGCGTGCTTTTTCACCACGGCTACGGCGATACGGCGATGAAACTTCTGACCTCGGAAAAGGAAAACTCCTTCGGCGCGTGGCTCCGACGCGGAGAGACCTCGCTGTGTGAATATTGGAGCGGAATCAAATCCCACAATCACCATATGTTCGGTGCGCCGCTTCGTTACGTTTTTTCTTATGCTCTCGGTGTGGATGACCGAGGTGATTCCTTGGTCGTTGCGCCTGCGGCGCTTTCCGCTCCGATCGAATTGGACGCGGAGATGGAGACGAAGTACGGAAGGATTTTCGTGCAAAGAACGGTTTCGGAAGCGGGAGAGTCATTTACCGTACGAGCGGACGTCCCCGTGCGCTTCCGATACCGTGATACGGCGCTTGACTTGAAGGCAAACGAAGAAACGGTATTGCATTTTTCGCAGCGTTGAAAATGGAGATGGATAGATAAAAAGACAAAATAAAAACATCGGTACGCCGGATCTCGGTATACCGATGTTTTTGTTTTGCTTCCATTTGTTTTAATGCGTGTCGTTTTTGTCGGACTCCGGCTTGTTCAGTCCCGGATTGTCCTCGGGATTATGTATATTATGTGTACCGCCGTTTTCGGAGCCATCTTCATTGAAGCCGGGAACGAACGTTCCGGGAACCAGATCCTTTGTGGAGAATGTTACGCGTTTGACACGGGAAACGAAGGAGATATTGACGAGATCGTCGGTTTGCGTGGCACCGTCAATATAGTCGATGAATTTTGTGATAGCCTCGTCGGAGGAATCGTTGATGGTGCACGTATCGGTCGTGAAAATGATGGTGTAATCATTCTGTACCCACTCAAAGCTAATGCTGTTGCAGTGAATTCCCGATTCGTCCAGCTTTTCGGTGATGGCTCTGAGGGAATGCAAAGCCTCTTCGGTCGTCTGCGCGTACATGGTAATTCTGTAGATGCTTTCGAGTCCCACGGCGGAATCGGGGACCGTCGCAAGATCAACCTCGCGGAAACGGTATCCCGTAGCGTCGTCAGCATAGGTATCCAGCCATTGCAGGGATTTTGCATGATCGGACATAATGGTTTCTCCCAGAACGCCGACGAGCATTTCCTCCATGGCGAGATTGGCGTATGTAACGGTATAGCTGTCCGTCGTTAAAAAAGAGGATTGATAAACGAGAAAATGAATTCCCGTCGTTACGCAGAACACTTTAAACACGTATTTTCCACTGGTATAGATGTCGCGCGTATAGCTTTTGATCTCAAATTCCAGACCGGGGTATTTTCCCTGCAAATAATCGTAGATTTTTTGTTCCAATTCCGCTGAAGGCGTTACGTTGATAAAGGAACAGCCGACAGCGCTTACAAAAATACAGAGTACCAGTGCAAGTGTCAGTACTGTGCGAGCGATTTTCATGGGATATCCAACCTTTCACAAGTTCAAAATATTTTGGATAAAGCGGTTTCCAACGCTCTGACCATGGTGTCGAGAGGCATGGAGGGGGCTCCTTCTTTTTGTCCGTCGGCATAGGGAAGATGAATAAAGCCGATTTTCATATTCCCGTTTTCGCGAGCCATTTTGGCAAGAGAGGAGTAAAGGAGGTAATTGCAGATATAGGTACCTGCGGAAAAAGAATATTTTGCGGGAATCTCCGCTTCTTTCAGCGCCTTGAGAATCGCTTCGTGATGATAGGTCGCGAAAAAGGCTTCTCTGTTTCCCGCTATGACGGGGTGTTCTCCGGATGGAGATGCGGAACCGTCTGCATAGCGTCCGTCCATGTCGATAATTTCGCCGCAGAGGTTCACGCCGATGCGTTCAATGCGAATCGCCGTCGAGCCTCCTGCCAATCCAACCATCAGCAGGGCATCGGGCTTCCAGAGATCCCATACCTTTTCAACCTCGGGAAAGGCGCGTTTCCAGGAAACGGGCAAGATCAATTTGCGGATCTCTGCGTTTTCGACTTCTTTCAGCATACGGACGGATTCCCCGGAGGGATTTCTCGCGTCTTTGCCGAAGGGTTCAAATCCTGTGACGAGAATTTTTTTCATGTGCGCGCTCCTTTGATGAAAAAATACGATCGTATCTGTAGCGAGGATATTTTCAGTATAAAAATTCAGATTTTATCCATGCTATAGACAGTCGCATTGCATTATCATGAGTATAGCATATTTTGCGAAAAAAATCAAGCGTTTTTGGTTATTTTTGTCTGTGTCACCATTTTTGTCCGTCATACGACGCCATTTTATATTCATAATATTCAAAAATGCTTGTTTGTATTCAGCTGATTCCCATAAAATCGCAGGCGGATACGTCTATTTTGCGGCGAGACGGTTCATGGGGAACGGCTGTGAAAGGGAAGGATGAGATATATGAGCGTAAACAAAAAGATCGCCTCTCTCAAAGCGTTTGAGATTCTGGATTCGGGCGGAAAGCCGACGGTCAGCGTGCAGATCACGCTGGAGGGGGGCGCCGTGGGATGCGCCGCCGTTCCCGGGGGCGCTTCTACCGGAAAAAGGGAAGCGTACGAACGCAGGGACGGTGACGAAAGCCGATATTTCGGAAAAGGAACGAAGGGCGTTTGCAGGGATATCGAAGAAAAAATATTCCCCGGCATCCGAGGCGTGAGCGCGGGCGCGCAAAGGCTTCTGGACGAAAGACTGATCGCGTTGGACGGGACGCCGGGAAAGGAAAAGCTGGGCGCGAACGCCCTGCTTGCCGTATCGCTCGCCGCAGCCCGCGCGGGGGCGAATGCGTACGGGCTTCCGCTTTACCGCTATCTGGGTGGCTTGTACGGCGCGGACGTGAGACCGATTCCCATGATGAATATCCTGAACGGCGGCTGTCACGCCGGCAATAATATCGATATTCAGGAGTTTATGATCGCGCCCGTCGGCGCGGAATCCTTTTCGGAGGCCGTGCGCATGGGAGCAGAAATTTATCATACGCTGCGGGAGCTTCTTTTGCGGCGCGGACTGAGCGTTTCCGTCGGCGCGGAGGGCGGCTTTGCGCCGGATTTGCAAAACGATGAGGACGCGCTGGATTTTTTGACGGAGGCGATTGAACGGGCGGGATACGATACGGGTAACGTCAAAATCGCATTGGATGCGGCGGCATCCGAATGGGCGCGGGAGGACGGATATTTTCTTCCCAAGCGCGCGATTTCGCAGAGCTCGGGTGATCTGATACGGAAATTCGATTCGCTTTGCGGGGCGTATCCGATCTTTTCCATTGAGGACCCTTTGGGCGAGGACGACGCGCAGGGCTGGAAGGAAATCACGTCATTGATGGGGAGTCGGGTTATGCTCGTCGGAGACGATCTTTTCGTGACCGATCAGAATTTATTGGCGCGGGGCGTGAAGGATGGGCTTGCCAACGCTATTCTGATCAAGCCCAATCAGATCGGAACGCTGACGCAAACGCTGGAAGCCGTTCGTCTGGCGCAGCGGAGCGGATACCGCGTGATCCTGTCGCACCGCTCGGGTGAAACCTGCGACAGCTTTATCTCGGATCTCGCCGTCGCCGTCGGCGCGCAGTATCTGAAGGCGGGCGCGCCCGCCAGAGGAGAGCGGGTGGCAAAATATAACCGTCTGATGATGATCGAGCGGAGCTTTTGACTGTATCAAAAAATATCGTAAGAAATACAATGGTAGAGAGAAGAGAAAAAGAAATACGGATCCTGACGGAAACGAAATTCGTTTTTTTCTCTTCTCCCGATTAAAACCGGCGTCTTTTCGGTAACAATAGCATCATGAACCGCGTTTTCTCATACGGAGAGCGCGGAGCGTGAGATACGATAATCCGTGTATAAAAAGCGGGCAACACCCGCCGGAGATTGCTTACTATCCAAGCTTGCGTTTGATTTGTATTGAAACGATACGCAACGGGAAGGTTGATTTTGAGCAATTTCCTACAACTAAAAAAAGAAAGAGGGGGTCAAATTGACCGTAAAAAGAGGAGATATTTATTATGCGGACCTGAGTCCCGTCGTGGGAAGCGAGCAGGGCGGACTCCGCCCCGTCCTGATCGTACAAAACGACGTCGGAAACCGATACAGCCCTACCGTGATTGCCGCGGCGATTACCAGCCGATTGGGAAAGGCGAAGCTGCCGACGCATATCGACGTATATGCGGAGCGCTTCGGACTCGTCAAGGATTCCGTGATTCTGCTGGAGCAGATACGTACCATCGACAAAACCCGTCTGCGGGAAAAAATGGGACATATCGACGACCTACTTATGCAAAAGGTCAATAACGCCATCACGATCAGCTTCGGACTGAATCCGTACGATTCCGCCGCGAGAGAATCGGACGGCGCCGCGCCGCAAACCATTGCCTGACCGACCGCATAATATTGTCCGGGGATTCGCTTGACGGAATTTTCCGTCCGGCGAATCCCTTTGGACGTGTTTATGAAAAATATTGGTATTTTTTTTCTGAATTTCTTGACGGATCTTCATATATATGGTAGAATGTGTAAAATGAGAGAATTGACTGAAGATGGGGGTGTCATGAAAAGCCATTACCGGCTACTCAAAGCCCAAAAGCCTCTTACTCGTATACATCGGCAATTGTTCCGAAGCTCTAAAGGACAGTCACCGCCGTGAAAAAGCGAGAATCGCAGTGGCTAAGCTCCATGAACACCTTGCCGCTGATGACGGCGTTGCCCCCCGAAATCCACGGTTACAATCCGGCTGAAGCAGCTTGCCAAGCCGGTTGAATCAAGATAAAAATTTTATTTTCAAAGGAGAATGTATGATGGAACTGAAAGGCACGAAAACAGAAGCGAATCTGATGGCTGCGTTTGCCGGTGAATCCCAGGCGTTTACCAAGTACAGCTACTACGCTTCCAAGGCAAAAAAGGACGGCTACGTTCAGATCGGCGAGCTTTTCGAGGAAACCGCTAAAAACGAAAAGGAACACGCAAAGATCTGGTTCAAGCTTCTTCACGATGACGGTATTCCGGATACCCTCGCCAACCTGAAGGATGCCGCAAACGGCGAAAATTACGAATGGACCGATATGTACAAGCAGTTTGAAGAAGATGCAAAGGCTGAGGGATTCCTCAGAATCGCGGCTCTCTTCAAAATGGTCGGCAAGATCGAAGCGGAGCACGAGGCGCGTTACCGCAAGCTGATCGGCAATATCGAGGACGGCGTGGTCTTCTCCAAGGACAACGACGTCGTATGGCAGTGCTCCAACTGCGGTCACATCATGGTAGGCAAGAAGGCTCCCGAGCTTTGCCCCGTATGCGCACATCCCAAGAGCTACTTCCAGATCAAGGCTGAAAATTATTGATTCTTTTATCACGATTATTTCCAATAAAAATTGCCGAGAGCCAGCGCTCTCGGCAATTTTTATTTATTCGGGCAAGCAATCACAAAACATGAGCAGATTTGAAGTTATCTTTTCTTCCTCCGTCAGAGGGCGGAAGGTGCCGTCTTGATAGAGAATATCCATAACCATCAGCGCAACGGTTGTGTCTATAAATGCAACCACGTTGCCGGCTACGATGAGGTCTCTCATTTGCGGAGGATAATCTTTAGCAATCAGCATGGCCTGTTCCAATGCATAGTCCGCAAAGGTCCTTTTGACCGTTTCGTCCAGTTCGGGAATTTTGGAGAAAAATTCTTTTTGATTGCCGCGCACGACCATGATATTGACTTTGTTATCCTCGGTCAGATAGTTGCGCTTTCTCAAACGGTCAAACTTTTCTTTGTTGGCAGGCGTATCCTTGATCGCCCCGGTTATCCATTCATACAGATATTCATAATCCACGGTCCAATTATTTTCCCAAGCGCCCTTGCGCGAAGAGTAGCGCGTGTCAATCGACCAGGAATACACGGACGGATATTTCTCCGACCAACGGTTCATATCTCCGCAAGACCAATAGGGCGGATATGCTTGAGAGGAAACGTAATCGGAATCTCTCGGCGTGGAAGGAATATCAACATAAGCCGTAAAATCGCCTCCCGCCAAGGTTTTGATGCGGTATTTCGAAAGATTGATTTTGGATGTAAGACAGCACTTATTACAGATTGCATAGAAGATTGCGGCAGCCTCAAACAATTCACGGTTTCCGCTCGGAATATAAATATCCGTTACGTCGGCAATTGCCTCGCGTATCAGCGGCACGTATTCCTTTACCAAAAGCCTTGCAACCTCCATCTTTTTTTTCAGGAGCATGTCCCGCTGTTCAAGTGAATACGTTTCGGGATTAAATTTGACGTACGTCGTATAGCGTTTACCTGCTTGTTCCACCAAAAAGCCGTTTGCTTCCAGCTCTGCAACCGCATCCTCGATGTAAACGGGCGTGACACCCAGCTCTTCCGCGATCTCGACCATCGTTTTCGGCGTGTGATAGACGCTGTAAACAATATTGAGGTTCAATTTATTGCCCAGGTAATGCTCGGGACCTCTGTTTCTTCCGGGATTGCCTCCGTGACCGAAACCAATCGCTTCAATCGGTTTCATGCCCAGCTTTCCGATTTTTCTTTCCATAATAAAACCCTCCTTTAAATCATTTCTGGCTTTGTTCAGATGCCATTTGACCGTTCCCTCGGGAAAGCCCATTTCTTTGCTGATTACAGCAATGGGCTTGTTTTCATAATAAAACGAATAAACGATTTTGCGGCGCGTCTGCGTCAAAAAAGCAATCTCGCGGCGAAGCAGATCGAGCTCCGGCTCGACATCCTCCTCAAAAATATCGGTATCGTCGGGGAAATCCATGCCGTCAATCGAAATTCCTTCATGCTTCTTTTTGGAGGATACGAATTTGGAATAAACGTGCTCGGAAATTCTCCAGACGTATCCGTCAAGATTAAAGATCTCCTCTGCGGAAAGCAACGACAGATATACCTCTTCTACGATATCGGAGCTGAGCTCTTCCGCTTCCTGATAAGAAAACGTTTTTTTCATCGCAAAGCCGTAAATTTTAGGCAGATATTCAACGATCAGTTTGTCTGCTTGCTGTTTTTTCATTTTATCACCTCGGTAACGTTTGCCCATATAGTGGAGCGAAATGCAAAAAGGTTGGCGCTTTTCGGGAAATGATATCATAAAAATATGATTTTTTTGAGAAAATTTTGAGAAAAAGGATCATATTACGAAAAAATGGTTGATGCAGGTCCTTCGATCATATTATAGCATATTTTTTGCCTTTGTAAATGCTTTTATAATCAGACGGTTTTACGGAATATCCACAACGGAAAAACAGACCTGAGTCCATGACCCAAGTCTGCTTGAAGCATCATTCATCCCGTATAAAGCGGATTATTCGCGAAGATATCGTGATCTCCCGTAAGTCTGTTCCATGTAATAACGTCTACGATGCCCGTTTGCGGCAGGCGGTTGATCCTTTGAAAAAGGCGCACGGCGCTTTCCGTCGCTTCGTCGTAGAGCCCGGATATCGGGATTTCGGAAAAAGCATCGTAGACCACGTCAACGCCCGAAAGCATGATCTGGATGCTGCGCACGAGGTCGCTTTCTTCATTCCGTTCGACGGTATAGCCGTTCGGCGGAAAGGAGAAGAACGCCGTGCCCTTTTGCGTGAAGGCGAGAGCGGAGCGGTAGGTCGCCGTAATGGCGCTCCACGTTCCGAAATCGGCGATACCCGTCGGCGGCAGTCCCATATTGCTCTGAAAAGCAAGCACGGCGCGTTCGGTTTCGATGCCGAAGATGCCGTCGGGATTGACGGGCGGTATCGAACAGTCTGTCTGCGACAGCAGGCGGAGCATGGTTTGCAATTCGCGGATTTCCGCTTGCTGATTGGATGTATCTGTCATAAGGCTTCCTTTCTGTCAATTGACGGAGAGCGGATTGCCCGAGAACTGTCCCGGGTTGCGGTAAGCGCCCGATTCGACGTCGTTATAGAGGTCGGCGAGGGTATCCCAGACGAGAGGACCCACAATGCCGTCGATCTGCAATCCGAACAGGGCTTCCGCCGCGTAAACGGCGTCTCGCGTATTTTCGTCGTAAATGCCCGTGACGGGGATCGGCGGGATCTCACTGTAGACGTCGGAGGCGGTATTGATGAAGTTTTGCAGAATCACGACGTTTTCGCCCTCGTCTCCGAGCTGGAGGAAAACGCCCGGAAAGGGGATGACGGCGGTGCCGATCTGTGCGGGGGTCAGGCTTCGGATGTCGCCGAGATAATCGTCGTACAGCAGATTCCACGTGGCATCGTCCGCGACGCCCGTTTGCGGCAAGCCCTTCACAGCCTGAAAGGCGATCACGGCGTTTCTCGTCGCTTCGTCGTAGATGCCGGTCAGCTCGGGCGTGGGGATCAAGGGATCAAAAAAGGCGACGGCGCTCAGAAAATATTGAATCACCTCTACGCTTTCACCGGAATCGCCGAGAGAGAGCACGCCCGGAAATTGCTTGGAAATATCCTCCAGACGCAAGCCCTCGCTTTCCAGCTCGTTGAGCCTTTTGACGGCGTTATAGACGAATTGGATCTTGTACCACGTGGCTTTTCCGACGATCCCGTCCGGGACCAGATCGAAGATCCGTTGGAAGGTCACGACGGCGTTTTCCGTGCTTTCCCCGAAAAAACCGTTCGTGGGATTGATCTTGGGTATGGCGGGATAATTGGCGGAAATGCGGTTGAGCCTCGTCTGGATGAAGGCGACGTCGTTTCCGACCGAGCCGCGGCGCAGAAGGATCTCCGGCTCGGACGGCATGATCTCCGCGATGGGCGCGTTGGTCACGAGCGAGATGTCGTTACCGTAATATCGCGTCAGAATGTCGAAGGCGCCGAGCCCCTGCTCGGCAAGCGCGACCGTTCCCCATTGGGAGAGCCCGTTGCAGGTGCTGGTCGTTCCGTTGCAGTAAACGGCGAACAGTGGCTCGATATTGCCGTTTCTGACGATGTAATTGTTGAAGAGCTCGTCAACCAGACGGCTGATATTTTCAAAAATATCGCGCCCGTTGACGAAGGACTGATCGATGCCCGTATTGTTCGTGATGTCGAAATCGTAGCCGCGCGAGGGGTAATATTCTGTATAGATGCGGTTCAGCGCAAAGGAGATCTGCGCTAAAATATTTGCCCGCAGCGCGCTTTCGGGCCATGTGGGATAGATTTCGCTGGAGGCGACGTTTTTGATATATTCGGGGAAGGATACCGTGACGTTGGGCGCGTTGCTGTCGGGCGCGCCGAGGTGGACGCGCACGGTTTCCGGGATCGTCGGAAGATTGGGCATGGAAGTGTGCTCCTTTCTTATGCTATGGAATTTGCGTAAATTCGACCTCGCCGTTTTGTTTGATTGTCACGCAAGCAAAACGCGGATAGGCAAGCGTAGCGAAATGCTTTGCGGCTTGGCTTCCGGCGGGTATTGCCCGTTATAAATCGGGCTGCTGCGCGTCGTTGTGAAAAACGAAATCCGAGACGCGCTGTACGCCTGCGGCAGAATCGGGGAGTGGGACGAGCGTGACGGGCTGGATCGAGGTAATGCCGGGATAGATCGGGATATTCAGATTGGACGAGGTGAAATAGCCGCTTGCGGAAACCTCGGTCGATACCTGCGCGAAGGGCTGATTTCCGCCCGGGGCGAGCGATTCGGAGAGCGGGGGCGTCGGAATGAGAATCGGCTCCGTCAGACCGCTTTCGTCCGTCAGGACGGCGGCGAGCGTCGTGACGGGGACGGCGCCCTCGGGGGAACGGATGATGACGGAAGCGCCCGAAACGGGGACCGCGCCGGAGGCGGCGGAAACGCGGATGACGAGCTTGCCGTAATTTTGACTGTTCTGTAACGTATCCATAAAAAATCCTTTCTTGCTATCGTTGAGAAAACGCTTCTTCTCTGCGTATTGTATGTGCCAAAAGGTGAAATTGCTTGCAATTTTAAAAATATTTCCGTTCTTTTCGAATAAATTTCCGAAATGTACTTGACAGAAACGGCAAAAGTGTAGTATAATATTCGTCGAGAAATTTTTAAATTCTCTTTGCACTTTTGTCATGCGGAGGGAGGGATCATGAATGGCTGAAGTTAGAGTTAAAGAAAACGAATCGCTTGACAGCGCTCTTCGCAGATTTAAGAGACAGTGCGCTCGCTCCGGAGTAATCGCTGAGGTTAAAAAGAGAGAGCACTACGAAAAACCGAGCGTTAAGCGTAAAAAGAAATCTGAAGCAGCAAGAAAGCGCAAATTCAAAAGCTGATTTGCAAAAAACAACTTACCCCACGAGCACACGTTTCGTGGGGTTTTTGTTTCTCTGTCGTTTTATTGAGAAAATTAAGGAAATACTATAGACAGTTCATACAAAGGATGATAATCATGGAAAAGAAAGCATATCTGGAGGTCGCGAAGATCATCAATACGCACGGCGTCCGCGGCGCGGTCAAATTGGATCTCTGGTGCGACGGTCCGCAGACCTTCAAAAAGATCAAGCGTGTATTTTTGCAGAACGGCACGGAGTACGAGGTTTCCGACGTAAAGACGGTCGGCGCGTTTGCCGTTTGCTCGCTTTCGGGCGTCGCAACCGTGGAGGATGCCATCAAGCTGAAAAATAAAATTCTGTTTGCCAAACGGGAAGATATTCCGCTTCCCAAGGGCTCGCATTTCATCTGCGACCTGATCGGACTTCCCGTAAAGGATGCCGCGAGCGGAGCGGTCTACGGCGTACTGACGGACGTCACACAGCCCGCTCTCCAGGAAATTTACGAGATCACGATGCCGGACGGCAGAAAGGTTCTGATGCCTGCCGTACCGCAGTTCATCGCCTCCGTGGATACCGACGATGCCGTCTACGTGACGCCCATCCCGGGATTTTTCGACGGGGCTGACGAGGTCTGAGGCGAGACGGAGAGGGAGGGTGTTTTATGCGATTTGACATTATGACGCTTTTTCCCGCTTTGGTGGACGGCGTGCTTTCGGAAAGCATCATCGGAAGAGCCAGAAAAGCGGGCATCATCGACGTGCGCGCGTATAATATCCGCGATTATTCCAAGGATAAGCACAGACGCGTGGACGATACGCCTTACGGCGGCGGAAAGGGGATGCTGATGAGCCCCGTTCCGATCTACGACTGCTATACGGACGTCGTGGATCCCGAGAAAAATCCCTGTACGCGCAGAAGAGTCCTCTATATGTCTCCGCAGGGAAGCGTTCTGACGCAGGCGAAGGCAAGGGAATTTTCCGAAAATTACGATAATATCGTGATCCTGTGCGGTCATTACGAGGGCGTGGATCAGCGTATCATCGACGAGATCGTGGACGAGGAGATCTCCATCGGCGACTACGTCCTGACGGGCGGCGAGATTCCCGCCTGCATCGTCGTGGACGCCATCGCGCGCCTGCTCCCCGGCGTGCTTTCCGACGCGGAGTGCTATGAGAAGGAGAGCTTCTCCGACGAAACGCTTCTGGAATATCCGCAGTATACCAGACCTTACGATTTTCGCGGAAGAACCGTTCCCGAGGTGCTCCTCAGCGGCCATCACGCCAATATCGAAAAATGGCGCGAGCAGAAGGCGCTGGAAAAAACGAAAGCCGTTCGCCCCGAGCTGATCGAAAAGAGAAATGCGCGGGCGGGCGCAGAACGTAAAATCAAATAAGAAAGAGTTTTTCTTGAAAAGAGAAGAGAACACATGAAAAAAGAAAGTCTTTTTCATCGCGCGGAAACGACCGTTGCGCTCATGATCGGGGCGACGGCGGTTTCCAAGGCGTTGGGTATGCTCCGTCAGATGATGACGGCGGGCATTTTTGCCGCGAGTATGGAGGGGATTGCTTTTTCTGCTGCTTCGGGTATTCCGCTTGCAATCTTCGATATGTTGTTTTCCACGGCGGTACTGGGGTCGTTTTTGCCGATCTACAGGGGTCATCTTGAGACCGACGGAAAACGCGCAAGATCGTTTTCTTCTTCGTTTTTTACCTTTATTTTTTTATTGACGGCTTCGGCTTCGCTTCTGGGGGTCCTGCTGGCGCGTCCGATCCTGCGCCTTGCGGCGCCGGAGCTGGATCGGGAGACCTTTTCTCTTGCGACGCTCCTGCTGAGAATGATGTTTCCCTCCATGATCTTCGCGGGCGCGGCATATATCCTGATCGGTATTTTGCAGTCGCGCGAGAAATTTTTGCTTCCCGCTTGCGTCAGCGCGGTCTCCAATCTGATGATGATCGCCTATCTTTCGCTCTGTCGCGGCACCGTGGGAAGGATGGCTGTGATCGGACTTGCTCTCGTGTACGTGCTGTCGTGGCTGGTGCAGTTTCTGACGCTCGCCGTTCCTCTTTGGCACTCGGGCGCGTTTCCGCGCTTGACGGCGCGGCTGAAAACGCCTGATACCGCGCTGGCAGTCCGAAGGGCATTGCCCGTGACGTTCGGCTCGTGGATGGTGCCGATGACGACGCTGATTGCCAAGTCGTTTTCCTCGTACGTCAGGATCGGCTCCGACGGCGCAGAGATCCCCGCGGGCGCGGCGATCGTCGTTTATGAAAACGCATTTTCCGTTTTTTCCATTGCTGCGGGGCTCGTGACCTACGGGATCTGCAATTACCTCTTTCCGAAGCTGTCCGCAGAATATGCGTCGGGCAGGGGAGAGGAATTTTCCCGCTTGATCCGAGGGGGATTTCTCACGGCGATGGCGCTGATCCTCCCCGTTGCGGGCGCTATGCTTTTGCTTTCGGAGGAGATCGTCGGATTTCTGTATCTGCGCGGCAGCTTTACGGCGGCGCTTGCCGGGCTGACCGCCTCCGCTCTGAAAATCCTGACGCTTGCCATGCCCTTCTATGGCGCGTCGGAATTTTTTTCGCGCGTATGCTACGCCTGCGGCAAGGTGAAAAATCCTGCGTGGGCTTCTCTGACGGGAATCGCGGTTTCCTTGATCGCCTCCCTTCTCTTTTTGCGCGCGGGAATCGCTTCCGTGGAAGCGGCGGCTGTCTCCTCGGTGCTCGGGCAAACGGTGGCAGGCGTTGTTTTATGGATTTCGGGAATGCCCTTTTTGAAAACGGAGAGCAACCGTCAACGGAGAGCGTGCGGTGTGCTTTTGTTCGGATGCTTGCTTTGCGTGGCGGTTATGCGGGTTTGCCGGGATATTTTACGGCAAATTTTTCATTTTTCGGGGACTTTTCAAAATTTTCTGATCATAACTATTGTCTTTTCGGTAGGTTTTATGGTATATTCAATATGGTTGATGCTTATGAAGCCGATCCGTATTTCACATCCTCGGAAAAATAACGGGGATGAAAATATATAATATTTTTTGGAAGGAGGATTTCGATTTGTCTGCACCCAATCAAAATCAATCCGGAGGCATGGTCAAGAATTCCGTTTTGGTTCGTTATCTGACGAGATTTTTTTCTTTTCTTTATCGGACATTTCTGGCGGGTTGGCTTGGCTTTTTCTTCACTTCTTACGAAGCAATATCGGAAGGATTTTCGTCCTCCGTGTTCGTTCGGAAGATTAAAAATCTTTCCAATTACAGGATATTTCATTTCGTAAGAAAGCTCAAGCGATATGCGGCTTTCGTATACGAGCGCAGCCTCTTTCTGAGTCTGGTGCGCGGTATGTGGACGAGACTGTTGACGGCAAGGGTCAATATGCTCGGATGTTTCTTTTTGTGTTACGGAGGCGGTCTTTTCTTCGTACAGCTTTTCAAAAAGTTTGCCGTTCCCGGAAAGGACTGGGTTTTCGGCGAGCTGGTCCTGTGCGGCTTTTGCGCCGTTGTCGGTTGTTTTATGCTGATGTCCCAAAAAAGTCTTGCCAATGCCGTTTACGAGAGCCATTTTCTGTGGTGGCTTTTATTTGACTGTCTCGGCTTTCCCACGATCAGCCTTACGGAAGCCACGAAGAAGGACGTGAGGGGAGGCTTCAGCGTACCGATCGTTTTGGCGATCTTATCGGCGGTGCTGTCCTTTTTTGTAAATCCTCTTCTGCTTTTTGCCGCGGCGTTGCTGTTTGCATTGCTCTGTGCGCTGTTAGCCTCTCCCGAATCCGGCGTGATCGTCGCCCTGTTCGCATTGCCATTTTTGAGCACCTTGCAGCTTTGCCTTTTCCTCGGACTGATCTATTTTTCCTATATTCTGAAATTGATCTGCGGCAGACGGCTCTTTCACTGGCATATGATTGACTGCGTGATTCTGGGCTTTCTTTCGTTTCTGGTGTTTAGCGGGCTTGTGGGAATAGGCGCCTCCGGCGCTTTGAAGATGCTGCTGATGGTTTGTTTTATGGGAATGTATTTCGTGGTCAAAAATATCATTTCCTCGCCCGCGATGGTCAAGCGGTGTCTGTATGCGTTGGCGGGATCCTCTGCGATCGTAGCCGCGTACGGAATTTATCAGAATTATTTTGGCATTCTGTCGACAAAGTGGCAGGATATGGAGATGTTTTTTCAGATCAGGGGCAGGGTCGTTTCTTTTTTTGAAAACCCAAACGTGCTCGGCGAATTTTTGATTTTGGTTTTTCCCATTACGCTTGCGCTCGCGCTGACTGCCAAACGATCCTACGAAAGATTTTTTCTTGGTGTGGTTGCCCTGCTGGATATATGGTGTCTGATATTTACCTGGTCACGCGGCGCGTGGATCGGCTTGATCGTCGCCGTATTGATTTTCGGCTGTGTGTACAGAAAAGACTTTCTTACGTTTGTCACGCTTGCCTTGCCTTGGTTCGGCGTATTCGTCTTTTTGAAAAAGGATTCTTTGATCCTGACGCGCCTTACCGGCTTCGGTGACAGCTCCACCTCCTACCGATTGGGGATCTGGAGGGGCGTCGCCCGTATGCTACAGGATTTCGGGCTGTACGGAATCGGCATTGGCGAAGAGGCGTTTACGAAGGTTTACCCGCTGTACGCGCTTGCGGGAACGGAGGCGGCGCCCCATGCGCACAATCTCTATTTGCAGATCGCGGTGGAAATGGGCGCATTTGCCTTGGCGATATTCGTTGCTTTCATTTTGCTGTACGCGCAATTTTCGTTCAGCTTTTGTAAATCCGCGATGAGCCGTTCCAATAAATCGGTTTGTCTGGGCATTTTTTGCGGCGTTCTTGCGATCCTGGTTCAGGGAATGACGGACTACGTCTGGTACAATTACCGTATATTTTTATTGTTCTGGATGGTTGTCGGACTGGGCTTTGCGCACGTATATGCGGCGAAAAACACAGAGGAAGAAATGGATAACGTATATTGTTAAAGATCAGTTTTGTCTTTTATCGGCGGCGGAGATAAGAGACGGTGAAAAATCGGCGGAGATTGATTCTTTTCAATTTTCCATAGGCGGGCAACGCCCGCAGGAAGTTGCTTGCCTATCGCAGTCGGTGATCTATCCGAACGATATGAACGGCGAGGTCGATTTTGCGCAATTTCCCATAGAATAAAAAAACCGTCGGGAAACGGAAAAAATTATGAATCAAAACAAAAAAAAAGCGAAATTCACTTTTCTTGACGCGATATTCATTCTGTTCATCGCAGCGCTGATCATCACGGTGGTTTACGGTCTGTTCGGCGGATTTCCGCATGATGAGCAGCGGGGCGATACGGCGGTCGCCTTTGAGGTGAAAATATCCAACGTCAAGGAATCGGCGGTGCCCTTTATCGCGGAGGGGCTTCGCGTCAGGGATTCCGTAACGGGCGAGGAGATCGGAACGGTTTCCTCCGTCAGAGCGGAAAAATCCTGTTATTACGGCGGCGTCCGCGCGGATGAAAACGGTACGTATACCCTGGGGATCACGGAATATCCGGATGAATACGACGTATACGTTACGGTTTCCGCGACGGCGCGATCGGATGACCGCGGTATTTTCAGCGTGGGCGATATCCGTATGCTGATCGGAGAGACCGTATATTTTCAGGTGAAATCTTTTTCCTCGGTTTCTTATATCGTCAATACGGAATTTTACGGTTAAACCGAATGTGCAGGAGGAAAAATATGGATCAGAAGCAAAAGCGAATCTCCGGACCGAGATTCAATATATTCGATTTTTTGATTATTCTCGGCATTGCGGTTTGCCTTACCGCAATCATCGCGCGGTTCATTTTTATCAATAACGTGAAGGAAAATATCGTATTTGCCGATGTGTATTTCGAGATCGAGGACGTTTCGGACGTGACGGCAAATGCGTTCTGCATACCCAACGAATCCATTTATTTGCAGAGCAATGACGTCAGGATCGGTCTTTTGAGCATAGCGAAGGCGGAGCCGATGAAGGTTCGGACGGAAAATGAAAGCGGAGCGCTCGTGGAAGCGCTGCATCCCGTCAGAAAAACCGTGACGGGCAAAGCGCAGATCAAGGGCGTTTGGCAAGAGGACGGCTTTCTGGTGGACGGAACGTATCTCGCGTCGGTCGGTCAGACCCTGGATATTTATACGAGATATGCTTCCTGCACGATTACGGTGACCGCAATTCAAGAAAAATGATGAAATTTTGCAAAAATTTTCGTTATCTTGATGTTTTTTAAAAAAAACTATTGATTTTATTTCGAATCATTGATATAATAATTAATAATTGATAGTTCAATTCTGTTCGCCATGAACAGCAAAAATCAAAACAGGAGCACAAAAAGATGATTTCCAGAGATATAACCATCAAAAACAGCGTTGGTCTCTATGCAAGACCCGCAACATTTTTCATTCAGAGAGCAAATTCCTACAAGAGTTCCATTTGGATTGAAAAAGACGATCGCCGTGTAAATGCGAAAAGTCTTCTCGGTGTTCTTTCCATGGCGATTGCCGGCGGTTCCACAGTTACCCTGATTGCGGACGGCCCCGATGAAGCAGAGGCAATCGGCGCGCTTGAACTTCTCGTAAGTTCGGAAATTTGATTTTTCAAACAACAGACGGCAGCGGACAACGCCAGACAAACGGGCGTTCTCTTCTGCCGTTTTCTCATACTTGCAGGTGACGGAAGGAAAGGCAGGTGAACCTATGGTCAGAGAGGAATACGGCGAACGGCTCCGCGCAAAGGCGGCGACGCTCCCCCTCACGCCGGGGGTATATATCATGCGCGATACGGCGGGAAAGGTCATCTACGTCGGCAAATCGCGCGCGCTCAAAAATCGTGTCTCGGGATATTTTCAGGAGAGCGGTCAGAACAGTCTGAAAACGGATGCCATGACGGCGCATATTTTCGATTTCGATTATATCCTCTGTGATACGGAGATGGAGGCGCTGACGCTGGAAAACAGCTTGATCAAGCTCTATCACCCGCGTTACAATATCAAGCTCAAGGACGACAAATCGTATCCCTATCTGAAGGCGACGCTGGGAGAGGAGTTTCCGCGCTTCGTCATGACGCGAAAAAGGGAAAATGAAAAGGCAAAGTATTTCGGACCTTACACGAGCACCGCAACGGTCTACGGCATCATCGCGGCGCTCCAGAAGACCTTCGGCTTGCCCTCGTGCCGCTACAGCTTCCCGAAGGACAGGGGACGCGTGCGGAATTGCGTATATAAGCAGATGGGGTGCGTCGCGCCCTGCGATCCCGAGGTAACGCCCGAGAAATATCGAGAGACCTTTGAAGAAGCGGTCTCCTTCCTTTCGGGCAATTATGAAAGGATCGTGGAGGATCTGACGGAAAAGATGAACTACGCGGCGGAAAACCTTGCGTTTGAAGCCGCCGCCGCGTATCGGGATCGGATCCGTGCGGTAAAAAAGCTGGAGGAAAAGCAGAAGGTCGTGGCAAGCCCCGATACCGAGCGCGACGTCATTGCGTGGCACGTGGGCGATCCGATCTCCTCTATCTGCATTTTCTATATCCGCTTCGGTAAGCTCATTGATTCCGAGATGTTCTACTTTTCGGGCGGAGAGATCCTGGACAGCGATGCGGTGACCTCGTTTTTGTACGAGCTGTATTCCCGACGGGAATATATTCCCAAGGAGATCAACCCCGCCGAGGTGCTTTCTCCAGACGATGCCGAAGCGCTTTCCGCATGGCTGACGGAGAAGGCGGGAAGCCGTATCTACGTCAGAACGCCCTTCAAGGGCGAGGTCCGCCGTCTCTGCGATATGGCGGGCGAGAATGCGCGGATCCGCGCCGCGGAATATGCGAAAACCACGGAGAAAAGCGAAAAATCCCTCATCCGTCTGGCGGCGCTCTGCGGATTGGAGACCGTGCCGACGAGGATCGAGGCTTTTGATATTTCCAATTTCGGTGACGACAATATCACGGCGGGTATGGTCGTGTACGAGGATGCCAAGCCGAAAAAGAGCGATTACCGCCTTTTCCATATCCGTTCCACGCAGACCAGGGATGACTACGCCTCCATGCGCGAGGCGGTTTCCCGAAGGCTTTCTCACCTGTCCGACGAGGGCGCGGCTGTCCCCGATCTCCTGCTGATCGACGGCGGCGAGGTCCACAGAGCCATTGCGGCAGAGGAGGTGCTGGCGGCGGGATATTCGATTCCCGTTTTCGGTATGGTCAAGGACGAATACCATAAAACGAGGGCGCTCGTCGGTGAGGACGGCGAGATCTCCATTGCGGCGGAGCAATCGGTATATACGCTGATCTATAATATTCAAGAAGAGGTTCACCGCTTCACGGTCTCCAAAATGAGCGCGGCGAAGCGAAAAACGCAGACGACCTCCGTTCTGGAAGAGATCCCCGGCATAGGCAAAGCGCGCGCGAAGGCGCTTCTGACCCACTTCGGCGGTCTTGCCGGCGTAAAAAAGGCAACGGCAGAGGAGCTTTGCGCCATTCGCGGCGTGACGCCCGAGGTCGCGGAAAGGATCATTTCGTATTTTCAACAAAATCCATCATAAACAGCTTGAAAGAAAGGTACGGTTAGATATGAGAATTATCACGGGAACGGCGCGCGGCGCCGTATTGAATACACTGGAGGGAGAGGCAACGCGCCCCACCCCCGCCAAGGTAAAGGAAGCGCTTTTCAGCTCCATTCAGTTTGATATCGAGGGCAGACGCGTGCTCGATCTTTTCGCCGGCTCCGGTCAGCTCGGTCTGGAAGCGCTCAGCAGAGGCGCGGAAAAGGCGACCTTCGTTGACGGCGCAAGGGAAGCGACTGCCATCATCACCGCCAACGCACAGAAAACGCATCTGTACAAGCAATCCAACGTACTCTGCATGGATTGGAAGCAATATATCAAATCCGCCAAGGGCAGAAGCCGCTTTGACATCGTTTTTCTCGATCCTCCCTACGCGCTCCGTCTGCTTCCGAAGGTAACCGCAGAACTTTACGATGCGGATATGCTTGCCGAGGGCGCGCTCGTGATCTGCGAGGATGAAGAGGGCGGACTTGCCGAGGATGTTATGGTAAGGGCACGCTTTGATCTTGTTAAGGAAAGCCGCTACGGCCGCGTATACATCACGATTCTGACACCCAAAACAGAGGAAGAGGAGTGAGAGCATGAAAAGGATTGCCCTGATTCCCGGAACCTTCGACCCTGTGACGGTCGGACATCTGGAGCTCGTGCGGTTTGCGGCGGATCTGTTTGACGAGGTCGTGGTCTGCATTTGCTTCAACGCCGAAAAAACGCATTTGTTTGCCGAATCGGAACGGCGGAATATGCTGGAAAAGGCTGTCGCGCCCTATCACAACGTCCGCGTGGACGTACAGCACGGTATGACGGCGGATTATGCCGTTTCCATCGGCGCGGAATATATCGTCAGAGGCATCCGTAACGCCGTGGATGCGGAATACGAATTGAAGATGGCGGACTTCAACCTGAACTACAGAGGCATCCGCACGATCTTCGTTCCTGCGCGTGCGGAGATTGCCGAGGTCAGCTCCACTGCCGTCAGAGAAAAGCTTGCCAAAGGGGAGAGCGTGGACTCGCTCGTTCCCGTCGATCTGCATAGATGACGATGCGGAAATGGGTCTTCTATCCTCGCTGGAATTTTGAAAGAGCAGAGGCATATCTGGAGGCTATGGAAGCCGACGGATGGCTTTTGGACGAAATATCGTTTTCGTATTGCTTTCGGTTCAAAAGAAAAAAATCGCCCCCTCGCGCCGTCAAATACATATATACGTATACGGATAAGGGCGACGTCGGGATGAATCCGATCGAAGACCATCTGAAGGGCGTATATTTTGCAAAGGAAACGGCTTGCGGAAAACGAACGGGCGCAAAATTTTACAGAGTGGTCGATCTGCGGGAAGATATCGCGCCCATACGGAAGGCACAAAAGGATTATCTCAAGAAAATTTATTTGATTCGTTTGATCGTTGCGCTATGTTTTCTTTTGTCTTGCATTTTTGCATGGGTCACACACGGCATCGGCGCTGTCACGGGCGCAATTCTGAATGCCGCGGGCATTGGTCTCGGCATATATATTCTGCATTGCGTGATCGGTTTATTATATTTATTAAAACGTACGTCAGGCTAATGCCGACAAAAAACCCCGAGATTTTTTCTCGGGGTTTTTGCATTTTACGCTTCTTTCTTCAGTATCAGCTGTAAACGACCGCCATCGGTGATCTCTCCGTAGGTGAGATAGCGGCGGTTGATTTCTTTTCCGTTGAGAAAAACGCGTTCGATATATGGGAAGGTGAGCGGGTCGCGGTCGCATTCGATCACAAAGCTTTCGGAAATGCTCCGCCTATGATATTGGGGATCGAGCTTGATCTCGCCGTATCGGAAAAGAGGCGTATTCAGCTCGTACCGCGGCTCCGCTACGCAGACCTGCGCCAGACCGAGTGCGGAAAGCACGTACCAGGCGGAGAGCTGTCCCACGTCCTCGTTTCCGCAGAAGCCGAAAGCGCCCGTGCGATATGCTTCCTTTTGCACGCGCCTTGTCCAATAGTCCGTTCGTCCGGGCAAACCAAGCATATTGAAATAGTGTGTCAGGTTGTGACATGGCTCGTTGGAATGATTGTAGTTTTCGTTCCAGAGTGCGGTGAGATCGGCTTTTTCAAACAGCTCCTCCAGAAGCGCAAGGAAGCGCTCCTTTCCGAAGAGCTTAGCCAAGCCCTTCACGTCGTACGGGACGAACGTGGATTGCTGATAGAGGTTGCTTTCCGTGCATCCGAGCTTATCGTAGCGGTCCTTGACAGGCAGGAAGTCGCCGTTTTCATCGCGGGGACCCATAAAGCCCGTTTTTGGATTGTAGTTTTCGGAATAACGGCGCGTCCGTTCCGAAAAATAAAGAAAATCCTCCTGCTTTCCGAGCGCACGCGCAAGCTCGGAAAGCGCGCGATCGGCGAGCAGATATTCGAGCGTGCTGCTCAGATCCTCGGGAACGAAGGCTTGCTTTTGATACGTATCGTCAGAGGGGCGGAGACTGCGGAACGGCTTGCCGTACAGCGTTTCCGCGGCGGTTGCGGAGGCACGCGCGATCTCGTACGCCTTTTCGGTATCAAAGTCGCAGATCCCCTTCAGAACGGCATCCGCCATGACGAGCAGACCGGAATCGCCGACCATACATTCGGAATCCGTCCCCATTAGCTCCCAGCGCGGAAAGGAAGTATTCTTTTTCAGCGCAATATCCAGCAGAGAGCGGACGGTATCGCTGACCGCTTTCGGTGCGATCAGCGAGAGAAGGGGAAATTCGCTTCGGTAAACGTCCCAGCCGCTGAACATGGTGCGGTGCGTGTAGTCTGCCGTTTGTACCGTGCCGTCGGAGGCGGCGTATCTGCCGTCGATATCCGCCGCCGTTCGCGGGTCGAGCATGGTATGGTAAAGGCAGGTATAGAAAAGCGTGAGGTCGGTTTCATTCTCTCCCTCTGCCGTAACGCCGGAAAATGCGTTTTCCCACGCTTCGTCGGCGCGCTTTGCCATGCCGTCGAAATCAAAGACGGGGCATTCCGCGTTCAGATTGGCTTTCGCGCCCGCAAGATCGACGTAGGAGATGCCGCAACGGATCTCGATCTGCTCGTTTTCTTCCGTATCGAATTCCATCAGCAGATGCAGGTCCTGACCCGCGGCGGAGTGAACGTGATCGGGATCAAATTCCTCGTTTTCAAAAAAGCGCGCTCTGCGGAAGGGCTTGGAGACCTCCAGACAGAAGAACAGACGGTAATCGATGCCGCCCGCTCCTCTGCCGAAGCCGCCGTACGCATGGTTGCAATCGATGCTACCGTAAAGGAAGGAGCCGTCCACCGTGACCTCCTGCGCGTGGGAGCGTCCCGCGATCCTTCTTGAAAAATTGAAGATGATGCCGCTTTCTCCGCTTTTCGGATAGGTGAAGCGGAGCTGTCCCGTATGACGCGAAACGGTCGCCTCCGCCAGAATGCGGTAGCGGTCCAGTATGACGGAATAGTATCCTGCTCTTGCCGTTTCGTTTTTGTGATCGAAGGGGGATTTCCAGCCGATTTTTCCTTTGCGGAAGGGGATTTCGCGGTTGCTTCCGCTTCTCAGGTCGGTGTTGCCGACGGTGGGCATGATCTGGAGATTGCCGAGATCGCCGTACCAGCCGATGCCGCTCATATGGTTGAAGCTGAAGCCCTCAATCGTTTTGTGGCAATAATTGTATCCCGTGCCGTTATCTCCTCCCGTCACCGTATCGGGGGAAAGCTGGACCATGCCGAAGGGATAGCACGCGCCCGGGTGTGTTTTGCCGCCTCCGTGAATGCTTGTCTTTTTTTCATCGCCGACCGTGCCTATGATGGGGTCGACGTATTTCGTTTTTTTCATTTGCGTCCTCGTATATGCTTGAAAGGATGGGAGTCGCCCGATAGGGACGGCTCCCGTTTGTCATTTATTTTGAAATATCAATCGAAGCAGAAATATTTTTTGCGCAGACGATCCATTCTTCCGGAGATACGGCGCAGATCCTCGCCCGCTTCCTTATCGCCGCAAGCGTATTCCTTCATCAGACGGCCTTCCTCAAAGCAAAGCTCGTCGTGAATGGGGAGATAATGCTCGTAAAGGAACCAGCAATATTTCATCATACGCAGTGTGCCGAGCACCTCCACGTGATTTTTGATGTCCTGGATCGCCACGTTGTAGAAGCTCTTGACCGCGCCGACGATTTCGTCCCTGGTATTCTCATAGGCGAGGACCATCGAGCGGGCGGAATGCCAATCCGCATTGTAGGGTGTAGAGCCGTGGGTGTCCGTATTACCGACGATGGGCACCTGAATGCCTCTCGCGCGGAAGTCGTGATATTTCTGGACCTGATAGCCGTTCTGCTGGAAGTACGTCAGACCGCCGAAGACCTCGAAGGCATCGAAGGGGTGCGTTTCAAACATATAGTCCGTGAAATCCTCGGGTACCTGGTAGACGTTGCTGATCCAGTAGGGGTGCGCGAAAATACCGAGACCGTTTGCCTTTTTGATATGGTTGCAGATCCATACGCAGGAGGCGTAGGGGAATTTTTCCACGTTTTCGGGAATGTCAAGCTCCTCGGCGAGCGCGTTGACCTCGGCGCGGTACTGCTCCTCCGTCATCACGTCGGGGCAAATGCCCGTGAGAGAACGCCATGCGGGATCTGCGCCCCGGCTGAGATACTGCTGGGAGCAGTCGAGCAGGCCGTTTACGCTGTAGTCGCCGCCGAAATTGACGATATGAATATCGTTTCCGGGCAGGTGGATTTCTTCACCCGTATAGAATTTCACGTCAAGCTGTAAGGGCTCGTAGAATTGGCGTGTCTCCAGCGAGGGATAATATTTTCTGTGGTCGGTGATCGCCATGAAGTCATAGCCCGCTTTTCGGTAATTGGCGGCAACGACGAAGGGGTGCTCCTTGCCGTCGGAGCAGGTGGAGTGCATATGCATATCGCCGATATAGGGATATCTGCCGACGAGGTCCTCATCGACCGCGTAAACGGAAAGCTGGACCAGCCGTTTGTTGTCGAGGAGGATACGGATGTAGTATTCACTTTCCTTTTTGAAGGTGTGAACGATATGGAAGCAACCGTCCTCGGCGGGTGTCAGGCGGTAGTCTGCGTAGTTATCGCGGTTGGGATACGTGGAGGGAATGCCCTCCGTGGTGGTGTGGATGGCAATGACGTGCTCCGTATTTTCTGCGAAAGCCGCATGGCCGCCTCTGGGCTTCACCGTGATTGAGACTTCCTTTCCCGTGGGAATGACCTTGGGGAAGATATCGTAGTTCAAAAGCTCGCGTTTCATCAAATCCATAACAGTGTTCCTTTCTGATGGGATCAATTGATTTACAAGGGCATTGTACCATAAATATCGGATTTTGTAAAGAGTCTTGCGGTGAAGCCTTGGGACAAAAGCATTTACTTTTTTATTTTAATATGATTTTTTATCGAATATGAAAAAGATAATATTGTTCATATTCAAAAAATCTTATGAAAAAACAAAATTTTTGCTATAAGATTTTTACATTCATCAATAAGCTTGACAAATTTCGGAAGCGATTTTTTTCAAAGTAATTGCAATGAAGGCGTTTTCATGATATAATAAATGAAATACCAGACGGAAAGGGGGAGAGAAAATGCCAAAAGAAGAAAATACGGATGCGTTCTGGGATATCGAGGATCTGCTCCCGCCGCGCCCGAAAAAAGCGGCGATCCGCCGCGTGCTCTCGGACGTGACGGCAACGGAGATCGAATTGGATACGCCCGCGGCGGACGACGGCTTCCGGATTCCTCCCGCCGGAGCTTCGGAAAAAAGAGCACCGAGGAGCGCGCTTCGGGAATACGACGGAAGCGGACTGATCTCACACGTGAAGATCTGCCCGTGGCCGACCGTATTTGAATTTTATACGAAATTCTGCAAGGATGCTACCCGATATTTTCCCCTGACGCACGAGCCCTGCGAATACGTTTATTTCTTTTCTTATATGCCGCAGTACGAGCAAATGACGGTTTCCCAGATGTCCTATTACCTCTATTGGCGAGGGGAAGCCAAAAAAGAAAATTATCTGAAAACGGATATCAATTACTTATTTTTATATATTTACGAGATCATCAATTTACCGGATCTGATCCCGCCCGCCGAGGGCGCGAGGACGCTTTCCCGCCTGTGGAAGCGCTACCGCGAGGAATTCCGTTATCTGGACAAATATCTCGGGGAATGGCTCTGCGATTATTGTCTGATCCACGGCGTTTCTCCCGATTGGGAGGCGCTGGATGCCTTTGCAGGGGAGCTTGCGGGAAAGGTCTCTCTGCCCGAATTTTATCTGAAAAACGGAGAGGTTTCATGGGAATTGATCGCGGCGATCTCCTCTTACGATTATCGAAAAAGCAAATATTACGAAGCGCACGCAGAGAAATACGATCTCCATATTCCGAGTTCGCTCGTGCGCGCGGTGAATCGCGTGATCATGAAGCATCCCGAGGATTTCGGCATTTGCTCGATAACGACCTCTCGGGACAGCTACGCGGGTGCGATCGTTTCGCACCGCTCCAAATTCAAAATGGAAATCACGCGCTACGCTCTGCGAAAAACGTGCGCGGGCAGTGAATACGATCTGAAGCATATCTTTGCGAATCTGATCAAGCTGGCGGAAAATCGGGTCCGTATGGCAGTCGGCATCAAATCCCGTTTTTCGCCCGTCATTGGTGACGAGCGGCTGAAGCGGGAGATTCTCGATTATTTTGACGAAGCGCTCCCGCCTCTGACCGTCAAGCCTCAAAAAAAGGAGTCGGAGGAGGCCTATATGCTTCTCTATGAGCCGAAGCAAACGGGCGTCGCGGATATATCGCGCGCGCTCGATATTGAAAAGCAGGCATGGGAAACGGCGGAGCTTCTGGCGGTCGAGGACGAAGCCGAGGAGACTATGCCCTTGGCTTCCGCGCCGTTTGAGGATACGCTTTCGTTGCCCTCCGCGCCGACGAAAGACGCCGTATTGCCGGAAATCCTGCCGCAAGTCTGCGCCGATGCCGATGAAGGATTCGGCTTCGTTTCTTCCGCGCTGAATGACAGTCAAAGAAACGCCTTGCGCGCGGCGATCGAGGGACGGTTCCCCGATTATTGCCGCGGAATCGGTGTGATGGCGGAGCATATGCGGGGCGGGATCAACGAGATTTCGATGGAATATATCGGAGATATGATGCTGGAAAGCGATTTTTCCGTGATTGAAGAATATCTGGAGGATCTGCGGGAGGCGCTCACGTTATCCGCAGATGAGTAAACACGTCGTTCCGACAAGCGTGAACGACGATTTCGGAAAGGAAATCCTATGAATGATATGACGTCGGTAAGAATACCGAAACGAATTTTGAATTCCTTGCTCTCGTCGATGGCGGCAGGTGTCGTGCCGCGTACGGGCGCAAGATACATTGCGATCGGGCGAACCGCCGAGATCGCGGCGATCTGTAAGGATCTGGAAAACGTAGCGGAGGGTGGCTCGGCGACGCGCTTTCTGATCGGTAAGTACGGCTGCGGAAAAAGCTTTCTGATCCGTCTCATGCAGGGCTATGCGGTGGAAAAGGGCTTCGTTTGCGCGGACGCGGATCTATCTCCCGAAAGGAGGCTTTCCTCCACGAACGGCGGCGGTCTGGCAACGTACCGCGAGCTGATACGGAATCTCTCGACCAAAGCGTCCCCCGACGGCGGCGCGCTGGCGCAAATGATATCGAAATGGCTCTCGGATATTCAATACGCGGTGACGCAGACGGGCGTTTTCCCCGACTCTCCCAAATTTGAAAAGGAGGTTTCCGCGCAGATCTATGCGGTTCTCCGCGAGATCGAAACGGGCGTGGGTGCGTTTGATTTTGCGCGCGTGATCGAAACGTATTATCATGCGTGGAAGGATGACGACGAGCATTTGCAGAGCGACTGCCTGCGCTGGCTTCGCGGCGAATTCGGCACGAAAACGCAGGCGAGAGCGGCGCTTTCCGTTTCCGGCATCATCAACGATGAGAACTGGTACGATTATATCAAGCTGTTCGCCGCCTTTTCCCGCAGGATCGGATACGGCGGGCTCGTGATCTTCATTGACGAGTGCGTGAACCTCTATAAGATCCCTAACCGCGTCTCCCGCGAAAACAATTACGAGAAGATCCTCTCCATTTTCAACGATACCTTGCAGGGAAAGGCAGAGGGGCTGGAGATCATCTTTGCGGGCACGCCGCAGTTTCTGGAGGATACCCGAAGAGGGTTGTTCAGCTACGAGGCGCTCCGCTCCCGTCTGGTGGACAATATGTTCGGCAAGGATCCCGCCGCGATCACCGCTTCGGGGCAGATGTTCGGTCCGATCATGCGTCTTGCCAGACTTTCCGACGACGAATTGCTGGCGCTTCTCGCCCGTGTGACGGTGCTTTTCACGAGAAGCTACGGCGAGGTGGACGTCACGCCGGAGGAAATGCGCGACTTTCTCTACTTCATGCTGGACAGAGCGGGCGCGGATACGATGATCACGCCCAGAGAGATCATCCGCGCGTATCTGACGGCGCTCGGCATCGTCATGCAGAGCGGCGGCAAGCGCCTGCCCGAAATTTACAGGAAGAACGAATCCGCTGTACTGCCCCGGGAAGAAGCAACCAAGCCGACCGATTTTGATCCGGAGACGATCGAATTCTGATTGCTTTTGCTGGAAATCGCTGGAAAACTGAACTATCAAAGCCAACGTAAAATATCAAAAAAAGCTAAGTCTGTCAAGTGTTTTTCACGTTTTGGAAAACACTTGACTTTTTTCGTTTTTATGTTATAATATAAACATGAAGTGTTATTTATCAAACGAATTCGGTTGTGAAACGGGGACCGTTTCAGAAAGGACGTACGTATGCGAACGCTGACGTTTGGAGAAAAAATTTCCGTCATCAGGGAAAAGCTGGAGCCGTACCGCTTCCGCTTTTTCAGAATTTTCCGCACGGTCATTTTCTATTGGCTGTTGATGAATGGCGTGCAGGCAAGCCTTCTTCTTCCCGAAGAAATGACGGTGGAGAATCCGTTTTTTGCGCACGGAATGGCTTCCTTATCCATGCTGGTTCTGTTCGTCATGCTTTCGGGTGTTTTCATTCTGTACGATCCGACGGCAAGACGCCGTTTCTGTAAAGCGCCTCCGAAGGAAACGGGCATTTTTTCGGAAACACTTTTCGTTTTGCGCTCGTATGAATTTATCGTCGAGGCGGTCTGTCTTATCTTTCTCCCCTTGCTTCTCAGAACGGATGCGTACGCGTACCCGATCTATTTCTTTTTCGGACGCGAGGATTTTGGTTTTTGGGATACCTATTTTCTTTTTCTTCTGACGGTGCTTCCCATCTTTCTTCTGATCGAGGTTTTTATGCGCGTCAGAACGAGGCATTTCTGGAGAACGCTTTCCTATGAGGAAGCCAAGGATAAGCACTTGGATGCTTTGGCGCTGATCTTCCTGTCTGCGGTGATCCGGATCGGCGGACCCTTGATCTCCGGGATCTATCTGGTGACGGTTGCCATGCTGATCGGATTTCTCTGGAAATACGGAATCTTCGTTCTTCTTGCGATCGCTGGCGTTCTGGCAGTTTATCTTTTGCTGATTTACGCCCGCGCGTATCGGATCCGCCGTAAATTTTTAAAAAGACTGAAAAGGACGTGCCGCGACGGGGAGATCACCCTTTCCGAGATTCGACGTCCGTACCGTTCTCTTTTGACGCAGAATCGCCCGGATTATCAGTTTACCGTGGAGCTGCGCGGCAAGACCTACGCCTGCAAGCTGATCGGCGCGATGTCAAAAAATATGCCCATGCTTTTTTGCGATCGGGATTCCGGATATTTTAAATACGGGTATCGCTTCAGAGGCAAGGACGTCGTATTCTGGCGCGCGTGGTTTACACATAGCTTTGAAGCGCCGGAGGCGGACAAAAAGATCATCATCGTCAATCCCGCGCCTCGCCGTATGACGGCGGTGCATATGCACGCGCTGTTTGCGACGGATAACGTCACCTTTATCAGCGAGGGCAAGGGCGAACGCCCGCTTGACAACGCGTCGGTGCTTTACGATGCGACGGTCTTTTCGGGCAGCGGCTTTCTCAACGCGCTGAAAAGAGACTGTCTGGATAAGAGCGTCGATTTCTGAATTGCTTTCGGAGGTCGTCCGGAAAAAGCGCCTCGTGAGAGGATCTGCTTTTTTTCGGACAATCTCCGATTTTTTTTGGAAAAAGATGCAACCTTTTTATAATTTTTACGACATAGATCATATAGGGCAAAAATATTTGCTATCATGAATGAAAGGAGGGCGGTAAAATGAACGATACGGAGATCGTGGATCTTTATTGGAAAAGGGAAGAGCGCGCGGTGGAGGAAACCGCCAGAAAATACGGCGGATACTGTTATTCGATCGCGTACGGCATCCTTTCCAATCACGAGGATTCCGAGGAAAGCGTCAACGATACCTATATTGAAGCGTGGAACGCGATCCCTCCGCACAGACCGCTGTTACTCTCCTCCTTTCTCGGAAAGATCACGCGCCGCATTGCGATCGACAAATGGAGAAGCGACCACGCGCAGAAAAGGGGCGGCGGAGAAATCGCAGGTGTTCTGGATGAGCTGAAGGAGTGCGTGGCGTACGAGGACAGCGCGGAAAGGCATTTGGAGAAGCAGATGCTCGCGCAGGCGATCAACGATTTTCTGGGAACGCTGTCCGCGGCGGAAAGAAAGGTTTTCGTTTGCCGCTATTTCTATATGAATTCCGTAGAGACCGTTTGTAAAAAATTCGGCTATTCGGAAAGCAAGGTCAAATCGATTCTTTTCAGACTGCGGGAAAAATTACGCATATATTTACAAAAGGAGGGGTTACAATGACGGAGCATGACATTCTGGATGCCATCGGGGATATGGATCCCGCATATTTGGAGGAAGCAACGGAAAAGCCGTTCGTGAACAAACGAAAATGGATCAGACTGGTCGCTTTGGCGGCGTGTCTGCTGATCGTGGTCATGATTCCCCTTGCATACAGGCAGTATATATGGATGTATAACAATCTGGATTACGCTTCCGAAGCGTACGAGGACTGTCGGGTATATTACGTAAAGGATCAAGCGTTGTATTATGAATCCGTCGGAATCTACGGCGGAGATGCAGAAATGTTTGAAGCGTGGAGGGATAAGAACGGTATTCGTGTGAACGCCGCTTTGCAAGGTCTGACCGTATTGCCCAAGCAGGAGGATTCGGAGGAAGGCTGCACCGTACGGGTGACGCTTTCTGCCTCCGTAAAAAGCCTTTTCGAAGAAGCAGACGGCGAGCGTCTCAGAGAGGCTCTGAAAAGAACGATCGCCTCTTATCGGGAGATCACGGTCGATAAGCTGGAATTGATTTTCGTATAAACGCCGCGGTTTCAAATTGACGAAGCGGCATAGAAACGCACGGGAGGAAACGCTTATGAAAAAGAGAACGGTTATTTTGACGGTTTCCCTGATCGCCGTCGCTGCACTGCTGACCGTCGGCGTCAGGGGCGCGCTTAGCTACGGTATGCTGGAGGGGCGCGTTCTGATCGCGGATAACGGCTCGTATCTGATCGTTCTGGACGATCATTCCCCGATCAGGATGTCGGACTGCTCGCGCAAGGGCGGCGCGTTTCTCGATCTGCAAACGGGCGATAAAATACGGATCCTGCACGACGGTGTCCTGCTCTCGTATCCGGGACAAACGGGCGTATATTGGGTCCGTTTATTGGAAAGAGGAAGCGGTGAGGATATTCCCGAGGACGTTTTGCTCGCGTTGCAGGAGCTTGGCTGGATCGAAAGTCCGGAAAAACTGCGCTGATCCAACAACGAAAAGCCTTCTCCTGCGTGAGAAGGCTCCATAACTTGTCTGCCGATACAAAAATTCCCGCAAACCGATGGATTCGGTCTGCGGGAATTTTTATTTTGGATACCGTGACTTTTATTTCTCGTTGCGCTCGGGAAAATACATGTTTCTCTGTTTGCGAAGCGCCGATTTCAATTCGAGCTTCGTCAGACAGCGGGAAACGCAGATCGAGATGCCGATGCCGAGCGCGAAAAGCAAAAGACCGATCGCCGAGGTCGTCAGCGTCACCTCAATATTATTTTCGCTGAGTGTCGCCCACGTCTGCTTTGCATTTTTTTTGAGGGCGGCGGGATCCATTTGGGGGGATTGCGTGAAATTGTTTTCCATAGATAAATACCAAGCCTTTCAATCGTTGATTTATGTTTTTTGATGGGGATCAAGAGAGTTCCTTTGTATGGGTACTGCTTATAGTATAAGAAAAAAGGTTCTTTTTATACGCCGGCAGTCCGAAAAGAGGCGCGTCAGCGCTTCTTTTTTTCTTTGATCTTACGGTACGCCGTGAAGATCGAGACTGGAAGCGAAATCAGCGTGGAGATGATGAAAAATTTACTCGTGACCACGCCTTCCGCAAAGAGGAGCAGCTGTCCGGAGGTGCTCTGTCGGACGGTGGATTTTGCGATCAGAGGCGTTTCGCCGATGGGCATGCCGTCCAGCATGACCGTCAGCGTCCCCACGCAAGCGCCCTTTTGCACGGGTGCGTCGAGCCTGTCGTAATCCAATTGCTCGGACAGGCTGACCTTGGAAAGATCGGTATCCTTGTCCAGAAAGGCGTATATGGACTGTTGCGGAACGACGAGCACGTGCGCGACGTCTTTTCCTGCGCGGACGGGCAATTCACAGATGATCTGCGATTTGTCGAGTACCTTTTTTTCCGCAAAATTGGTGCTTGCCCATGAGAGGAGGCTTTTGACCTCGCCGTAGCCGGGGATCTTGCCGTCCCCGTCCTTTTTGGAGCCGAGAGCGACGCAGATATACGGGGCGTTGCCGTTGGAAGCGGCGCATACGAGCTGCGCGCCGTCCAGATTGGAATAGCTCGTGCAGATTCCTTCCGCGTACTGATAATAATACTCGCTTTTGGGGGTCAGAAACGAGTTTTTGGTGTAGATGGTGACGGGATCGTGAATATTGGTCTGCGCGACTTGATACGCCCTTTTGGAGCAGATCTCCATGAAAAGCTCGTTTTCATAAGCGTACGCCGCGATTTTTGCGGTATCGTAGGCGGTCGTATAGGCGGCGGAGGTCAGCCCCGTCGCATTCATATACATGGTATTGAGAGCGCCCAGCTCCTTTGCTTTTTCGTTCATCAGCTTGACGAAGCCCGTCATCGTTCCGCCGATGGCAAAGGCGAGCGTATTGGCGGCATCGTTCATGCCCGCGATCAGCGTGGCGTGGATCAGGTCGATGACGGGGATCTGCTCGTCGGGCTTCAGATTCAGAACGGCGCTACCCTCCAATCCGCGCGTCGCGCCGGACGGGACCGTGAGCACGGTGTCCAGACAGCCCTCATAATATTCGAGCGCGAGGATGGCGGTCATGATTTTGACGGCGCTTCCGGGCGCGGCTTTTTTATGCTCGTCCTTGCCGTAGACCGAAAAGCCTTTTTCCGTATTGAAAACGGTGACGTTGGAGGAGGTCAGCTCGTCCCCCTTTTGATACGCCTGCGCGCAGACGGTCAGAGGTGCGAGGAAGGAGAAGCAGCAAAGGGTCAGAAAAAGAGCGATGATCTTTCGTTTCATAGGGTTGGAATATCCTTTTTGGATTGAAAATATTGTTTGGCGCAGAAAATATCGTTGCGCACCGCGCCTGTCAAGGCATCGACGTCGGAAAAGTGACGCTCGGGGCGCAGAAATTCGCAAAACTCCGTGGTCACGGTCTTGCCGTAAAGATCGCCTGCGAAATCGAGGATATAGACTTCGCAATTGGCTGCCGCCGTATGCTCCACGGTAGGGCGTACGCCTACGTTGGCGACACCGAAGAAGATCTTTCCGTCCACGCGCACGCGGACCGCGTATACGCCGAATTTCGGAACGAGTCGGTCGGCGGGAAATCTTTGATTGGCGGTAGGGAAGCCGAGCGTTCTGCCGAGCTTTTTGCCGTGAATGACCTCGGCGGTCACGGAATAGGGCTTGGTGAGCATACGCCACGCGCGTTTGACGTTGCCGACGGAGAGCGCTTCTCTGATCTCGGAGGAGCTGACGGTATTGCCGTCGATACGGTAAGGCGGGACGATCTCCACGCTTCCGCCCAGCTCGGAGAACGTCCGTTTCAGCGTTTGCGCGTTGCCTGCGGCGGCTTTGCCGTAACGGAAGTTGAAGCCGCACAGCACGCGGCGGACGTGACACTGCGAAAACAGGATTTCTTCTGCGAAGCGTTCCGGGGAAAGGGAGGCGATCTCTTCAAATTCGGCAAGGATCAGAAGATCGATGCCGAGCTCTCGGAAAACGACGTAGCGTTCCTCCGGCGAATTCAGCAGAGCGATGCCGTTTTTCAGCCGAGAGGTCGGCACGGAAAAGGTAAAGACCGCGCTTTTCGTGATCTCTCCGCCTTTTTGGGCGGCAAGGGAGAGAAGCTTGCGGTGTCCCGCATGAACGCCGTCAAAATTGCCGATGGCGCAGGAGAGCTTGTCCTGCGGGGTGAGAGCGTATTCTTTTTTTGCTTGTAAATCAAATATTTTTATCATGAGCCTTGGGAAAATCCTTCATCTTATATTCGGGGAATATACCGTAATTTTTTGCTGTAATAGCCGCTTTCGGAAAGAACCCTGTCGGCGTAGGAATTTTTTTCGATAAAGATGTGATCCAGCGCGTGACAGCCTTCAAACGCGCTTCGGGGAAGATGCTTCAATGCCAGGGGGATATGTATGCTTTTGAGCTTGGTACAGCCGTAGAACGCCTGATCGCCGATCCGCTCGATGCCGTCGGGCAGGTCAATGTCGCGCAGACCCGAGCAACCGAAAAAAGCGCGGTTGTCGATTTCCCTGAGCGCGGGAGACAGCTCTGCGCAGAACAGATATTTGCATTCAAAAAAAGCGTTTCTTCCAATGAAGGAAACCGAATCGCCCATAAAAACCTTGGTCAGATGCATACAGGAGGAAAAGGCGTTCGGCTCGATGATCTCCACGCCGTCGGCGATGCGCACCTCTTCCAGAAAGGGACAGTTCACAAAAGCGCGCGCGGCGACCGTGTGTACGGGTATCCCGTGGATCTCGCCGGGAATTTCGATCCTTGGCAACAGGGAGCTTTTATAGCCCGTGATGATGAGGCCGCGGTCGTCTTTTCGGACCTTGAAGGGGGTATTTCTGGATTGCCACGCCTCCGATACGGTTTCCGCGACGGCTTGCAGAAGCTCTGCGAAATGATTGACGTTTTGTTTTCCCATATGTTTGCCTCTTTCGGTAATTTTTTCAGAATGACAGCATTTTTCCATTATCAGTATATCATGAACTCGGTTGGCAGTCAATAAAAAAGTTTCGATTTTTATTTGTTTTTATCCTTGACGGGTGATTTCGGGTGTAGTTGCCGTGGAAGAAAAAAATATCCGTCTTGACATCTTCTTTCCGATATGGTAAAATAAAGAGAAATCTTTTTTATTCCCCACAACCATTTTTCTTTTAGCAGGAAAGGAACCCCCATTCATGAAAAAAATACTGATCAAGCTGACTGCGCTGTTTATCGTTTTAACCTCGCTTTTCGCTGCCGGTTGTGACAGCCCGGGTCATACGGATACCTCCGCCTCCTCTGCCCGGGGCGAAACGACCGCGCAAAGCACCACGAAATATCCGCCCGCCACGCTCCCCTCGCAATCGACTCAACAATCCACGTCTCAATCCACCTCGCCTTCCTCACCCGACCTCGGCACGATTTCCAAGGAGGACATCACGGATGAAAAAATGAACGAGCTGATCACGCAGAAATATCTTTCCGTGCATGAAAACTCCCGTCCCGGCTATAAGCTGGACGAGCTGAAAAATATCGTGATCCACTACGTCGCCAATCCGAACACGTCGGCGCTCCAGAACTGGAAATATTTCGAAAACAAAAATAACGTCAGCGCGCATTTCATCATTGATCTGGACGGCTTCATTCTGCAATGTATGCCCCTGGACGAGGTCGCATGGGCGATCGGTACGCAGGAGGGCAATTATACGACGATCTCCATCGAATGCTGTCACCCCGATTCCACGGGTAAATTCACCGATGCTACATACGAATCTCTCGTCAAGCTCGTTTCGTGGCTCTGCCAAAAATACGACCTTACGGCGGATCAGGTCAAGCGCCATTACGACTATCCCAGAACGAACAGCAGCGGAACGGTATGGCACAAATCCTGCCCGCGCTATTTCGTGGATCATCCCGAAAAATGGGAGCAATTCAAAAACGATCTTCTGATCCAATAACGTACGATCCTACCGAATACGGCAATCCGTATTCGGTATTTTCTTCATTTTCTTCTGAAAGGAGCAAGCTTATGAAAACACTGCTGATCAGCGCCTGTCTGCTCGGTGTCGCGTGCCGATACGACGGGCTCTCCAAGCCTCTGGATCGGGAAATTCTCGATCAATTGCAAAAGCAATATCATCTGATCCCGATCTGTCCCGAGATCATGGGCGGATTGCCGACGCCCCGCGTTCCCGCCGAAATTACCCCGGAGAGAACGGTCTTTCGCCGCGACGGCGCGGACGTGACCGAAAATTACGGACGCGGCGCCCGCGAGGCTCTGCGCTTGGCGGAGCTATTTTCGTGTGAAGCCGCGCTGCTCAAGGAACGAAGCCCCTCCTGCGGTTCGGGAAGGATTTACGACGGCAGCTTTACGAAAACGCTGACGGACGGCGACGGCATTGCCGCGGCGCTTCTGAAAAAGAGCGGCATCCGCGTCGTCGGCGAGAGCGAAATTTTCTCCGGAAAGCTACTGTGAATATGGAATCATTGGCAAAAAATAAGCACGCCGGAATCGTCCGACGTGCTTATTTTTTTATTCCATAGGAAATTGCGCAAAATCAACCTCGCCGTTTGCATTGTTGAGATACAAGCCAAACTTGGATAGGCGAGCAACTTCGAGCGGGCGTTGCCCGCTTTTTTATCGCATAGGAAATTGCGCAAATAGAACCTCGCCGTTTATATCGTTTGGATACAGTCTTAACTGCGATAGGCGAGCAACCTCCGGCGGGCGTTGCCCGCTTTTTATTTGATTGCCTCGAAGGTATAATATTCGTGATTTGCAAATTGCTCTGCATACGTACCCTTGCGGGCGATGATTGTCACGTAGCGTCTCTCATAATAGGAGGAGCTCGATTTTTCAACCAGAGCGGTGAAGGCATCCACGGAAATATATTCAACCGTGGAGGGGATCTGGAAGGATTCCGGCTCCGTTTTCAGAGAAGCGAAGCGGTAAGCGGGAATACGCTTGACCGTATCGGGAATGATGATGTTCTTCGCGTCTCCGTTATATTGAACCAGAACGCCGTCGCCGACGACGACGAAATCTTCCTTTGCCTGCGCCTTCAGCCAGCTTGTGCCCGTAAAGACGTTGGTGCCGACGAAAACGACGCTGTCCGCAATTTTCGCTTTGGAGAGCTTCGCGCAATTGTAGAACGCGTTGTTGCCGATGGCAAGCACGGAATCGGGGATCTCGATCGAGGTCAGCTTCTGACAAGCCGCAAACGCGCCCGCGTCAATATACCGGAGCGTGGAGGGGAGCGTCACGGAGGTCAGATAGACACAGTTCGCAAAAGCAGAAGCGCCGATCGTCGTAATGCCCTCGGGAATGACCACGTTGGTTAGGGCTTCGCAGCCGTAATACGCGCCCGCGCCGATTTCAACGTCCTCGCTGCCGAAGATGGCGGTTTTCAGCTTGATGCAATTTGCAAAGGCGGAGGCGCCGACGTGCTTGATCGTTCCCGTGAAGGCGATTTCCTCGAGAGAGGAGCAGCCCGTAAACGCGCCTACGGAGATCGTGTCCACCGTTTCGGGAAGAATGACGACGGAGAGATTCTTGCAGGAATCGAAGAAGGAAGCGGGAAGTGTGGAAATCTTCATTTCGACCGTCGCCTTGGTAATGCCGGAGCCGTACATCACGCCGTTACCGAGCTTGGTGACGGAGGCGGGGATCACGATTTCGCTCAGGCTCTCACATTTTGCGAAGGCGTAATCGCCGATCGTTTTGACACTCGGAGCGATTTCGAATTTTTTGAGCATATCGCAAGCGTAGAACGCGTAGTTACCGATCGCGGTAAGACCGTCGGCAACCTTGACCTCCTCCAGGACCGTGCAATCGCTGAAGATATAAGCGGGAAGCGCGGGAATGCCGCTGACGTCCGCCTTCTTCAGCGCGTAGCAATACTGGAACGCGAAGGGACCGATGGAGGTAACGCCCGAAAGATCGACCTCCGTCACAGCCATGCAGTTACGGAACGCATACGCGCCAACCGTCTTGACGGTAGAGGGGAGCTTGATCTCCTTGAGCTTTTTGCAATAGTTGAAGGCAAGCTCGCCGACGGTTTCCAGACCCTCGGGAAGCGTGATTTCCTCCAGAACCAGGCAGGAGTCGAAGAGACCCTGCGGAATTTCCTTCATATAGGAGGGCATTTTGACGGAAGTCAGCGCGCCGCAATTACGGAAAACGAATACGCCGACCTCGGCGTTGTCGGGAATATTGGCGGTTTTCAGAGAAGCGCAATCCATGAAAGCGTAGCTGCCGATCTTTTTGACGGAAGCGGGGATCGTGACGCTTTCCAATGCAAACGCTTTATAGAAGGCATTGCCGCCGATCTCCTCCAGGCCCTCGGACAGCGTGATGTTTTTCAGGCTTGCGCCTGCGAACGCACTGCCCGCGATCACGCGTACGTGAGCGGGGACCGTATACGAGCCGTCGGCGTTGGCGCCGAGCGGATAAAGCACGAGCGTCGAGCCTTGCTTATCATACAGAATACCGTCCGCGGAAGAAAATGCGGCGTTATCGGCAGAGACCTCAAACGCTTCGATCTGCGTACAGCCGTAGAAAGCGCCGTGTCCGAGCGTCGTCAAACGGTCGGGAAGAACGACCTTGAAGGTGGTTTTCAGATTCGAGCCGCAGAAGGAGAACGCGTATTCTCCGATCGTCTCGAGAGCAGTTGCCTGCGAGAAATCAATATTGGCGACGGCGCATTTCAAAAACGCCTGCTCACCGATGGTTTTGACCGTTGCGGGGATCGCAAAGCCGGTCAGCTTGGCACAGCCGGAGAACGCGTTTTTACCGATCGTTTCCAGAACGGGATTGCGGAGCGTGACCGTTTCCAGCGCCGTGCAAGAGAGGAAGGCATCCTCTCCGATCGTTTTGACGGGAGAAGCAATTTCGACGTTCTTTACCGTCTTGTTACCCGCGAACGCGCCGGGACCGATCGCTACGATCTTCTGTCTGCCGTCGATACGGTTGAGCACTACGTTCGCCGCGGTGCCGTGATACGCGACCAGCGTCGCCTCGTTGTTGTCATTCAGCGTATAGGAAAGCTGACCGTCGCGGCTGTAAAGAATCGGCTTGCCGGTCTCCGTTTCCTCTGTCTGATCCTGATTGTCACCCTTGTTTTTATTGCATCCCGTCAGCACGAGCGAGGCTGCAATCATCAGGATGGCCATCAGCGTAATAAAAATTTTTTTCATTGACGAAGATTCCTTTCATGAAAGCATAAATTGATTCATCGAATCGTTTTCATACAGTGGGAACAATGCTTCGGTTTGCGAACCGATCATTGGATGTTCTGTTTTTTGATTCTTTTTTTCATCGCGTGAACGTCGCGGAGCATTTTGACGGAATCGCGCAGAACGTGGACCGTGGATTCCCGGTGATTGATGACCTTTACGGGCATTTCTCCGATTTTTGCGCCCAGCTTGGTCGCGATCATGATGACCTCAAGGTCGAAGGCGAATCGGTCCACCTCGCAGTGGGAGAAGATCTTTTTCGCAATATCGGCGCGGAAGCCCTTGATGCCGCATTGTGAATCGCTCAGTTTGAAGCCTGCCGCGATCGCGATGACCTTGATATACGCTTTGGAAGCCAGCTTGCGGAGCAGGGTATAGCCCTCGTAGCCGTCCTTCTGCAAATTACGGGAGCCGACGACAATATCCGCGCCCGATCCCTCGACTGCCTCCGCAAGTCTGCCTACGGCTTCCTCGCCGTAAGCGTTGTCGCAGTCGGTAAAGAGAATGATATCGCCCTGCGCCGCCAGCACGCCCGTGCGTACGGCGTAGCCCTTGCCGCGGTTGGGGGTATAGCGGCAGAGACGGATTCTCTCATCTTTTTCGTGCGCCGCCGTTACGGCATCGCCGCAACCGTCGGCGGAGCCGTCGTCCACGAAAATCAGCTCCCAATCCGCAAAGCGCTTTTCCATATAGGAAGAAAACGTACGGATCGCTTCTTCAATGATCGCGCTTTCATTGTACATCGGAATAACCAAAGATATTTTCATTGTGATATGACCGATCCTTTCAATGCATTGTTTTGACGCTGATACGCTTGTACACCTTTTCGCTGACGGGAACCAGAGCGGTATTCTGAACGTAGCTGTCCAGAATCAGGCTGTAATTCGTATAGTACGTGGAATAGGAGGAAGCGCCGGAATACGGGAATTTGTAGATCATCGTGCCGATCTGGTCCGAGCTGCAAACGAATTCCTCGTCGATGCGCAATCTCTGAACAATAGCGAAATAACCCGTATAGTCGTCCGTATCGCCCGACATCACGTCGCTGTACGCATCGAAGTCCAGCGCGCAGATGGCTTCCATGGTAAAGGAGCCCATCGTATTGCCGGAGGCGGAGCCAACGATGTTTCCGTAGCTGTCGAAATAAACCTCGGTATATTCCTCGTTGGGGCAGTATTCCTTGATGACGGTATCCATATCCGCGCCGCCGCGGAGCTTGTCCTGCGCGGCGAGGATCTGCTCGCGCGCCTTCGCCTCCGAAACGGAGTCGCCCTTCGTATAGGGGATCAGTACCTGCTTGTAATGGTAATAGGACTGATTGATATAAACGTCAAGGTCGGAAGCCAGCGCCATTTTCAATCTCTGCTCCAGCAAAGAACGGTAATAGGAAAATTCAAAATATTCGGGGGTCGTTCCGAGCAGGCTCAGCGTTCTTTCATACAGAAGCGCCGCGTATTCTTCCGCCGTACCCTCGTATTCCTCGGTGCCGTCCATGCTCTCGATATAGGTCTGCAACTTTCTCTGATAGCTTTCCTTGTACTGCTGCTTGTCCTCTTCGGTAATGGAAATGCCGTACTTTTCGCATACGGCGACCAGGCTGTAGTACTTGGTCAGGATTTCTTCCGCGACCTCCTTGATTGCCGCCGTCTTTTCCGCATCGGTGGAAAGCGCGGTCACCTTACCGTCGCTGTCCTGAATCACGTCGGATACGTTCTTCTTCAGATACATGAAAACCGTACGGTATTCATCAAAGGAAACCTCGTAGGTCTTTTCACCCTCACCGCCGTCCACGTGAATGGTCATCACGTGATCGACGTTCATTCTGCCGCCGTACCAGGCGTAGAGACCGGGCTTTTTTTCGCAACCTGCGAACGTGAGCGCAAGCAGGGTGAGCGTCAACACGAGACACAGGATTCTACAAATTTTTTTCGTCATGGTTTAAGTGTTTTCCTTTCAATAATATATTGCGTCTACGCGGAACACTTCGCAGATAAAGTGTTCCGCGCCTCAAAAACGCAGGGTATACTGATTATAACATATCTTTTTTCGTTTTTCAATTCCATTTTCAATATTTTACACATTGTTTGCAAATATTTCGCTGATTATTTTATCCATAATGGCATCTACTTTTCCGAAATCCACGCACGTTCCGTAGATGCGTTCCGCCTTCGCGTGAAGCGCGCCCGCCTCCGCAAAACAGGAAATCGCGCCCTCTATGACGGATGCCTCGCATTTTTCAATAAACCGCAGACGGCGGCGTTTTTGCGCCAAGCCCTCTTTATCGGCGAAGCGAGCGGAATTGATGATCTTATCCGCGCATACCGCGCCCTCCTCGTCGGTAACGGAAAAGAGAATTTTTTCTTCACGCAGAAAGATTGCTTCCTTCCGATCTCCTCTCACGGGAGAAGGGCAGAGGATCATCGAAAAGCCCTCCGAGGCAAGTCTCTCGTATAGCGTATCCATAAAAAGATAGCCCAATCCGTGTTTATCCGTCACGGCGTATACGCGCTCTGCCTGCGCGGATAAGGTATTCAGACGGTAGAAGCCCTTCTGACAGACGGCGGAAATATACCGCTTCGTTTCGCCCTGTCTGCCCCGAAGCCGCAGAGGCGCGATCAGACGCTTTACAGCCGCATCTGCTTTTTCCGCAAGATAACATTCCCGAAGCAAGCCGTCGTGCTCCCGCTCAATACTGCCCGCCGCGGACAAAAATCGGTACGCCGTACGGTACGCCTGCTTTTTCGCTTTGATCAGGGGGATCAGCTCCTCCCGCTTTTTCTCAAGCAAGCGGAGATCAAACGCCTCTCCCAGATCGACGATCCGTTCCACCGCGCCCGGATAGAGCGGATCCGTCGTATGCGGTGCCGTGCCGTCCAGAACCGCTACGGAAAGCCCCTCGATGATGACGCCGTCCAGCGAATCGGGATCGGAGGAGCAGAAAATATATTCCGCTTCATATCCCTTTGATTCCGCCAGCGCGCCGATCCTGCGCATCAAGGTCGATTTTCCCGTACCGGGACCGCCCTTGAGAATATAGATCCGACGGAACTTTTCCGGCGCGAAAATTTCATCGAACAGGCTGAAAAAACCGTTTTCCGTATTGGCGGCAGCAAAAAATTTTTTCATATACAAATACAATCCTTTCGGTTATGGAAATATTTTTCCTTGGTTTCTTTCCTATTGTATGAAAAATGCGTTTTTTTGCTACTGAAATCGTATATCCCTTTTGGCAATGTTGCCCCATCAAATAACAGGGCAACAGCATTTACTTTTTATAAGAATCCATGATAAATTCTTGTTTGAAAGGGTCTCTCCCTCCGTCTTGCCTGAAGGCAATCCACCTCCCTCGTCAGAGGGAGGCATTCGGCTTTTTCCACGAAAAAAAACAAATTTATT
>JAFQOX010000008.1 GCA_017412045.1 Clostridia bacterium | reverse complement strand
GCTGCAATCGGAGCTACCGGGCATCTGCACTTTCGGAATCAGAAAAAGAGCAGACGGGACAATTGATGGCGCGCAAGCAGTCCAGCGGCACGCTGGTTTGCTTCTTTTTGGTGCTTTTTCTTTCAAACAAAGAAAAAGCACATCGTTTCCCCTTTTCAAAGGGAATTTTTGCTTACTTTTGTAGAAAAGTTCTCCCATAAACAATCATTTCCCATTCCATCGAACTTTTGTTTTTAAAATAAAATGAAGCAATATTTCTTTTTTGAAAAAATACGGTTTCATGCGTGCGCCCTGAAATATTTTCCCAATCCTCTTGACAATCGCCCACGCTTTGTGTATAATAGAATCCATAATAGTTAGTTAACTAACTAATCCATTAGTTTTCTAACTAACGAAAGAAAGGACTGTATGCTTATGTCAGAGACACAATGTGCCCCGAAGGCGGGGCTTCTGATCCACGAGATCTCCAAGCTGTTCCACGACAGAATGCGGAAAAACTCCGACGATCTCGGCTTCAAGGCGGGCTACCGTCAGATCCTGCGTTTTCTGGCGCACGAGGACGGCGTGACGCAGGTGGATATCGCCAGACACGCCCATTTCACCGCGCCCACGGTCAGCGTGACGCTGAAGAAAATGGAGGACGAGGGGCTGATCCGCCGCAAAACGGACAAAAACGACACGCGCCGCACCCGCGTTTTCATCACCGCAAAGGGCAAAACTTGGGAGGCGCAGTTCCATGAAAAGGTCATGGAATGCGAGGAGATCCTGATCCGCGGATTTTCCGAGGAGGAATCGGCTGAATTTTCGCGTCTGCTGAAAAAGGCGAGAGAAAATATACTCGCCGAGACGGAAACGGAGGACGATTTCGAATGAAAAAGCTTCTGAAATATCTGAAACCCTATTGGTATATCGCCATCGGATCGCCGATCTGCATGATCCTCGAGGTTCTCGTGGACCTCGCGCTTCCGACGATCATGGCGACCATCGTCAACGACAGCATTTACGCCTCCTCGATCGAGGAGGGACTCTCCATCGTTGCGAAAAACGGCTCGCTCATGCTCCTGCTCGTCTTGATCGGCGGTCTGACCGGTCTCGGTGCCGCGGGCTTTGCCTCCGCCGCATCGCAGAGCTTCGGTAACGACCTGCGCCGCGATGCCTTCTCGCACGTCATGTCGCTCTCCCCCGAGCAGACGGATAAATTCACCGTCGGCTCTCTCGTCACCCGACTCACCAACGACGTGACCATGATGCAGAGCTTCGTTGCGGCGGCGCTCCGTATCTTCTTCCGCTCGCCCATCATGTTCATCGGCGGTATCATCATGTCCATCATGATCAATCCGAAATTCGGCTTCATCGTTCTCGTTTCGCTCCCGCTCCAGCTCGTGCTCGTCTGGCTCGTCATGCGCAAGGTGCGCCCCATGTTCGACGAGGTGCAGACCAAGCTCGACCACGTCAACGCCGTCGTTCAGGAGAACGTCACGGGCGCGCGCGTCGTCAAGGCTTACGTCCGTGAGGATCACGAGATCAACCGCTTCCGCGGCGCGAACGACGATCTCTATAACCGCGTCATCCGCGTTCAGTTCATCATGGCGGTCCTCGCGCCGATCATGATGGTTGTCATGAACCTTTCCATTATCGCCGTCATCCTGCTCGGCGGCTACGAGGTGCAGGCGGGCGTGATCGAGGTCGGTGACGTCACCGCGGTCATCCTTTACATCACGCAGATCCTCCACTCCGTCATGATGTTTGCGGGTATGTTCCAGTTCATTTCCAGAGCGCAGGCCTCCGCCAAGCGTATCAACGAGGTGATGGATTCCGCTCCCGTCATCTGCGGCGGCTCCTACGAGGGCGAGGGCACGGAAACGGAAAAGGGCCACGTCGTTTACAAAAACGTCGGCTTCCGTTATCCCGGCACGCAGGGCTTCCCCGTCCTTCACCATATTGATCTGGATATCAAGCCCGGCGAAAACGTCGCCATTCTCGGTACGACGGGCTCGGGTAAGACCTCCTTCGTCCAGATGATCCCCCGTTATTACGACCCCACCGAGGGCGAGATCCTGCTCGACGGCGTTCCCGTCAAGGATTACACGCTCCCCGCTCTGCGTAAGAAAATCGCCTACGTTCTCCAGAAAAGCGAGCTTTTCTCCGGCACGATCGCGGAAAATCTCCGCTGGGGCAACGCAAACGCCACCGACGAGGAGCTCCGCGAGGCGGCAAGCATCGCGCAGGCGGAGGAATTCATCGGTAAATTCGCCGCGGGCTACGACACCATGATCTCCGAAAAGGGCGCGTCCCTCTCGGGCGGTCAGAAGCAGCGTCTCGCCATCGCGCGCGCCCTGCTCAAAAATCCCGACGTTCTCATCTTCGACGACAGTATGTCCGCTCTGGACGTCGCTACGGGCGCGAAATTGCAGAAGGCGCTCCGTGAAAAGCTCTCCTCGCTCACGGTCATCACGATCGCGCAGCGCGTGGCTTCCGTCATGAACGCAGACCGCATCATCGTTCTCGACGGCGGTACGATCGCCGCTTGCGGTAAGCACGAGGAGCTTCTGGAAAACAGCCCCATCTACCGCGACATCTACGAATCCCAGCTGAAACGAGGTGAAAGCATTGAATAACAACCGGAACACAAACGACCGCCAACAGGGCGGTATGCCCGGCAGACCCGGCATGGGCGGCAGACGCGGCCCCATGACGGTCGAAAAGCCGAAGAATATGAAAAAGACCGTCGGCAGATTGCTCGCCTATATCGGAAAAAGCAAGCTCCTGCTTCTCGTGATGGTGATCTGCGTCATCGTTTCCGCGCTCGTTACCCTCGCTTCGCCGATCCTCCAGACGGAGGCGCTCAACTTCCTGACCCCCGTCTCCTCGGGCGGTTATATGGAATTCGTGGACGGCATTCCGCGCATCGATTTCAAATCCATGATCAAAATTCTCGCGCTGATCGCGGGTCTCTACGTGCTTTCCGCCTGCTTCACCTTCACGCAGAGCCGCCTCTCCGCCAGACTTTCCCAGGGCACGGTACGCACGATGCGAAACGACCTTTTCGCCCGCATCGAAAGACTGCCCATCAAGTATATCGACAACCATCCGCACGGCGACATCATGAGCCGTATGACCAACGATATTGAAAATATCGCCAATACCATTTCCCAATCCGTCGCTTCCCTGATCTCCAGCCTGATCATCATCATCGGCGCGCTTGCCGTCATGTTCTACCGCAGCTGGGCAATGACGCTGATCAGCGTGGTGACCATTCCGATCACCATTCTGGTGACCTCGTTCGTCACCAAGCGCGTGCGCCGCTATTTCGTCACCCAGCAGAAGCTGCTCGGTCAGCTCAACGCCGAGGTGGAGGAAAGCGTCATGGGCTACCGCACGATCATGGCGTTCTCCCGCGAGGAGGTCACGAAGAAGCATTTCAGCGACATCAGCTGTCAGCTCCGCAAGACCGGTATCAAGGCGGAGATCTTCGGCGGCGTCATGGGTCCGCTCATGAACATCGTCAACAATATCGGCTTTTTGCTGATCGTCGTTTCGGGCGTGCTTTTCGCGCTGAACGGCTATATCTCCATTCCCACCGTATTCCTTTTCATCCAGCTCTCCAAGCAGTTCACCCGTCCGATCAACGAGATCGCCAACCAGTTTACCGCGATCCTCAACGCGATCAGCGGCGCGGAGCGTGTCTTTGAGATCATGGACGAACCCTCCGAGATCGACGAGGGCAAGGTCAACCTCCGTCCCGAGAAAGTGACGGGTAAGCTTTCCTTCCGTCACATCAATTTCTCCTACGTTCCCGGCGAACCCGTCCTCAAGGACTTCAACCTCGAGGTCGAGCCCGGTCAGAAGATCGCCATCGTCGGTAAAACGGGCTCGGGTAAGACGACCATCATCAACCTGCTGACCCGTTTCTACGAGATCGACTCGGGCGAGATCCTGCTCGACAGCAAGAATATCAGGGATATTACCAAGGATTCTCTGAGAAATAACATCGCGATCGTTTTGCAGGATACCGTTCTCTTTACGGACACGATCGAATCGAATATCCGCTACGGCAAGCCCTACGCCACCGACGACGAGCTGCAAAAGGCGGCGGCGATGGCGAACGCGGACCGCTTCATCACCCGTATGCCCGACGGCTACAAGACCATGCTGACCGAATCGGGCGGCAACATCAGTAACGGACAGCGTCAGCTTCTCTCCATCGCGAGAGCAGTTCTCGCCGATCCCAAGATCCTCATTCTCGACGAAGCGACCTCCAGCGTCGACACCCGCACGGAAATGCGTATCCAGGAGGCGATGGTACAGCTCATGAAGGGCAGAACCACCCTCATCATCGCGCACCGTCTCTCCACGATCCGCGACGCCGACAAGATCATCGTTCTCGACGGCGGCAAGATCTGCGAAGCGGGCAATCACGACGAGCTTCTCCGTGAGAAGGGCGTATACTATAATCTCTATATGTCCCAATTCGCAGGTATCGCGACCTGATCCCTGTTTTCAAAAAAGATTGCCCATGCCTTTCGGCATGGGCGTTTTCTTTTTCGTTTTCGGTCGAAAATAATTAAGGAAGATAAATTCTTGTTTATAGTCCCGTTCACGCACAAAATTCAGATTCGCTTGTAGGGACCGGCGTCCTCGACGGTCCACGTAAATAATGAAATATTTTTACAAAATCATGTAGGTGAATTGTGATATTATACAAATCAAAAATGTAAATTTTGTTTGTATTCACGGACCGCCGGGGACGTCGGTCCCTACATTGGTGCGGATCTTATGTTCGCTTTTCTACGGAACATCTCCCCTGAACAAGAATTTATCGTTGCTTTTCCGTTATCGAACGAGTCTATAAAAAGCGGGCAACGCCCGCTGGAAAACTGCTTGCTCTGCAAGCTGTGTGCTCGCCTATCGCAGTTAAGACTGTATCCAAACGATATAAACGGCGAGGTTCTATTTGCGCAATTTCCTATGCGATAAAAAAGCCACTCTGTACGAGTGGCTTTTCCGTGAGCGTCAGTCTTTCGTCTGAGGTTTTTCTTTTTTCCAGATAGAAAGATAGATGAAGATACCGATCAAGGGGAAGAGCATACCGCAGAGCATACCCATTTTCATGCCCAGCTGTTCGGGCGCGAGACCGAGGCGCGCGGCAAGGGAAACCATTTCCGCATTGGCGATCACGGCATCCGTGATCACGCCGACGAGCTGAGGACCGACGGATGCGCCGAGGTCGCCCCCCGCCGCCATCATCGCGTAGATAAAAACGCCGCCCTCGGGGAATCGGCTCGATGCTACGATGAGGTTACCGGGCCAGAGCATGGAAACGAAGAAGCCCGTCAGCGCGCAGGCGGCAAGACCGAGCGCGGGGATTCCGCAGAACGCCGCCGTGAAATAGCAGAGCGTAGCGCCGACCGCGCCGAGCGTGAGGACTCTGCCGATATTCTTGCCAACCTTTGCGTAGAGCGAACGTCCCAGACCGAGGGTGACGGAAAAGACCGCCACGCCGAGAAGGTCGCCCCAGAGCTTCGGAATGCCCAGCGCCTGCTCCAGATAGCCCGAGCACCATTGCGCCATCGTGCATTCCGCCGCACCACCGAAAAAGATGGCGGCGATGCAGAGCCAGACGCCGCGGTTGGCGAGCAAATGCATCGCGCCCGAGGTCTGCTTGGGCGTTTCCATCGGGGGAATTTCGCTTCCCGCGAAAAGGAAAGCCGAGAGGAGCGGGATCAGGGTCAGACCGAGCGCGAGGAATTGCCAATATTCGTTGCCGATCAGAAGCAAAAAGAGCGTGCTGACGACGATGACGAACACCACGCCCCACGCGTAGACCGAGTGAAGCTTGCTCATTTCCCTGTCGGGATCGTCGGCGGGGATCGCGGCGATGACGGGGCTGATCAGCACCTCGCAAAGACCGCTCGCCGCGGAAAAGATCACCGTGCCGATGACCAGACCGACGTACACGCAGTCGGGCAGGAAAAAGGGCCAGAGCGCATAGACGAGAAAGCCGAAAACGGCGATCAGCGGAATGGATTTCACGGTTTTTGCGATATTGAATTTATGAGAAAAGAAGGAGAAGATCAGATCCACGATCAATTGCGTCGTGAAATTGATCAGAACCAGCAGTCCCAGAAGCGTATACGAAATGCCGTACAGGGAGCGGAACGTGAGAAAAAGCACGGGCGAGAGATTTCCCACCACGGACATCGTCACGTTCGCGCTGTAGCAAGCGTATTTTAATCGTTTGATCTTATTCATAGAGGTATTGTTCCTTTCCTTGCGTATCCATGAACGGCGTTCCGTCAGACCCATTCCGCCATGGGCGAAGCGTTCAGCGCCTTTCTTCTCTCCGCCCAATCGGGCATACGCTCCGCCAGCGCGTCCCAGAAGGCGGACGAGTGATTTCCGTGGAGGAAATGCGTGAATTCGTGCATGATTACGTAATCAATATACGCCGTGGGATAGAAGGCGAGGCGGGTATTGAGGGTGATCACCGCCGTTTTCGGTCGGCAGCTTCCCCATCGGGCGCGCATGACGCGCAGCTTCAGCGAGGGCATGGGCGCGGCGGGGCTGAAAAGCGGGTGGATCTTCGCAAATTCCGCTGTCACGTAGTCGGCAAGCGTCTTTTCGGCAAATCGCTTGAGCGCTTCCTTTCGCTTTTCGGGATCCTCGGTCTTTCGCAAGGAGAGGATCAATATATCGCCCTCGATACGGGAAGTACCGCGGTCGGCGATCCGAAGCGTATATTCCTTGCCCAGCAGGGGGATCCGCGCGCCCTCGTCGCAGGCGTAGGAGGCGAGCTTCTCCCGCTCGCGCGCAAGCGCGTTGTCCATCGCCCGCAGGATAAAGTCCTGCCGCAGACGTAGGATCTCCTCGATGCGGTAATAGGGCACGGCGTTCGGCGCGGAAACGGAAAGGCTTCCGTCCGGGCGGATACGGATATTGACGTTCTTGATTTTTTTGCGCACACATTCGTAAGACAAGGAACGTCCGCCCAAAACGATTGAGCGGACGGTCTTTTTTGTTGCATGGGAAATTGCGCAAATCAGCCCTTGCCGTTCATCTCGCTTGGATACGGTCTGAACTGCGACAGGCGAGCACACAGCTTGCAAAGCAAGCAGTTTTCCTGCGGGCGTTGCCCGATTTTTTGATTTTTGAGAGGTGCTCAATCTTCCCTCTTGTCGCCCCAGAAGAAGAGTGCCACCGTTCCGGGACCGGTATGGCTGCCGATGGTCGTGCCGATATTGTTGATGACCGTCTTTCCCTGTGTGCCGGGAATCTTTTCATTGACCAGCTTGGCGACCGCCTCTGCATCTTCGAGGCGAGCGGAGTGAGAGAGATAGCAGGTATCGTTATATTCCGCTCTGTTGTCCGCAAGCGTGAGCATCTTGCCCACGATCGCGTTGATGACCTTTGCTTTGGTTCTGATCTTTTCTCTGGGGATCAGCTTACCGTTGACGTCCACGTTGAGGAGCGGGCAGATCTTGAGGATCGTGCCTGCCCAGCCGGAAACCTTGGAGACGCGTCCGCCCTTGACGAAGAAGGTCAGGTCGGTCGTGAAGAACCATGCGTGCGCCTTGAGTTTGTTTTCTTCCACCCACTCGTAGAGCTGATCGACGGTATAGCCCTCGTCGCGGAGGTCAGCCATCTTGTCCAGGATCAGACCGACGCCGGAGGAAGCCGTCAGGGAGTCCACGATATAGATCTTTCTGTCGGGGTATTTCTGCACCAGATCGTCCTTCGCTACGTTTGCGGCGTTGACCGTGCCGGAAATACCGGAGGAAATGCAAACGTGGATAATATCCTTGCCCGCTTCGAGGAAGGGGGTGAAATATTCCACGAATTCGCCCGCGCTGACCTGAGAGGTCTTGGTGTCCGCGCCGTTCTGCATAGCGGCGTAGAAGTCAGCGAGCGGCATCGTCTTGCCGAGGTCGTCCAGATGCGGTACGCCGTCCAATTCGTAATGGAAGCAAACGTACTCGATGTTTCTGTCCTTGAAATGCTGTTCGCTGAGGTCGGCTATGGAGCAGCCGCTGATGATGTAATCTGCCATGATATGTATCCTTTCTGTATTCGGCAAGCCGAATTATTTTTGAAAAATACGTAGAGGTCGTATTGTTTTTTGATTTACTTTTCTACAAAAGTAAGCAAAAATTCCCTTTGAAAAGGGGAACGGTGTACTTTTTCTTTCTTTAAAAGAAAAAGTACCAAAAAGAAGCCACTCTGACGCAAGCGTCAGAGTACAAGCTTGCAGCTTGAGCGCCTGAATGCGCCATCAATTGTCCCGTTTGCTCTTTTTCTGATTCCGAAAGTACAAATGCCCGGTAGCTCCGATTGCAGCTACACCCGAAATTAAGAGGTTCGGAAGTATCGGTTCAGCGCTCCGATGGTTTCGATTTGATGGCGCGGGTGCGTGTCCGATCACATCACGCGAACCACGGCACGCGAGCCATTCAGACTCGCGCGCCACGATTCGTGGAAAGTACGGGCGCTATGGGAGCTAAAATATAGATTTTTCCGTTCCTTACAGGACCAGGAACGCGTAGAGCGAAGCCTTGTTGCCCTTGCTTTCGGGGTGCTTGTTTTCGGAAACGCGGATCTCCGCGGTGTGCGTTCCTGCGGGAAGTCCGCGGAACGCGAATTGATGACAGCCGCGGCTGAAGGATTTGCAATACTCGTCCCACAGGCAGACGGTGCGCGTTTCGCCGTCCACGGTGACGTCCAGCATACCGCTTTCGTCGTCCATGATCGCGTACACGCCGAAGCCCGTTCCCTCGAAGGTATAGCGGACCGTACTGCCGACGCCGTTTGCAGTCCAATAATGCGGAAACCTTCTCTTGAATCGGCGGTCGATATAGGTGAAATCGCCGAGGATGTCCGCGCATTCGCAAAGGTCGGTCATCTTACCCGGGATCAGAGGCTCACGGGAGAGCGGCTCGGGCATGGTATGGACCTTCAGCGCTTCGGGAACGCCGCCTGCGAGCCAACCGTCCACAGCCTTGACCATCACGTCGGTATAGATCAGATAGCCGTCGTCGTTGGGGTGCGTGCAGTCGGTGGTATATCGGAGCCAATCGCCGTTCGCCTTGGTCGCGACGGCAATACGGAGCGCCTCGCCCGGATCGACGGTCGGCAAGCCGTAATGCATGGCAAGCGTCGCCTGGACGGAGCGGGAGCCGAAGTGACCTTTTTCCCATATCAATTTTTCCGTTCCCTGCGTGGCGGAGAATACGCAGACGATCTCGACCGTATCCTTATAGCCGAGGATCTGGCGCAGGCAGTTTTCATAGCCGTTGAGCTGGTCGCGGTAATCGAAGGGGAAATCGTTCGTCGCAAATTCGATGAAAACGAGATCGGGATCGCCGCGGAGCAGATCGTGCTCACAGCGGCAGAGTCCGAGATCCGTTCCCGTTCCGCCGACTGCCGCCATGATCTCGGTGATCTCCGCATCGGGATACGATGCGCGCAGATGCGCCGTCAGACGGCCTCTCCAGGAGGTCTTGTCCCATTCGCTCGCGCCCGCGCCCTCGGTGATCGAGCCGCCGAAATAGCCGACGCGGAGCTTCTTTTCTTTCTTTAATCGGTAGATTGTATTTTCTAACATGATAAACACCTTCTTTTGACGTCAATACCGTCAGCTTATGAGTTGTTTCAGGGCTTGTTCGATAACGGAACATGAAAGATAAATCATTCTTGCTTGAAGATATCGCTCCTTACGGAAAATCACATCCCTGTATTATGCTTCGCATAATGTGCAGAGTGAAGAATTTGTTTTTGGACTCATCAAATAAAAAATCATTGCGAAAATCTTCAATTTAAAATAAATTTGTGTTTTTTCGCGGAAAAAGCCGGATGCCTCCCTCTGACGAGGGAGGTGTCAACCGTGTGGTTGACGGAGGGAGAGAAACCTCACTAAACAAGAATTTATCTTCCAAATTTTTCATCGAGTTCACGCTCGTTAAGATTTCGTCTTTCTCTCCCTCAGTCAGCGG
>JAFQOX010000118.1 GCA_017412045.1 Clostridia bacterium | reverse complement strand
GCCGAGTTTACGAGGCGGAAGGAGCCCGCGTCACTTAAAATTTTGATCAAACTTGATGTTTACGCACTCTCCCTCAGTCTTTTGCTTCGCAAAATCCAGCTCCCTCCCAGAGGGAGCCTTTCCAGCTTTGTGCAACTTTTTGTTTTTGAATTTTCTACATGGCTTTTTCGACGGTCTGAAACTTTTGCTTTGCAAAAGTTAGCGACTTGAGTCGCAGCCCGTTGTTTTTGGACTTTTAGCCTTAGTGCAAACCACCCGTTGGACGGGTGGTTATGATTTCTTTCGGAATCAAGGTGAAAAATATTTTTGCATGGCGCTCACAGCTCCGCGTCGCCGTCGGCGCAGACGACTTTTTTCGCGGGAACGCCGGCGCTCCAATCCTTGTCCTTTCCGATCGCGCGCCACGCCTCTTTTACGCCCGTGAAGCGGATCGTTTGCAGGCTTCGGCAGCCGCCGAATGCAGATTCGCCAATGAAGGTCACGCTCGCGGGGACGGTCACGCTCCGCAGAAGGCGGCAGTCCGAAAAGGCGCTATGCTCGATCTGAGTGCGGTCCTCCTCCATACGGACGTCGCGGATCGTCTGACAGCCCTTCAGTGCGATCCGAACGGGGATCCCGCGGATCGCGGCGGGAATGATCACCGCATCCGATTCCCCCTTATAACCCGTGATGACGTAAGCGCCGTCCTGCTTTTTGACGGAAAAGATCGTCTTGTGATCGGCAAGCGTTTTTTCACGCAAGCCGAGCTCCTTTTCCATGCGTATCCTCTCCATGCGCTCGAGGATCTTCGGCGGATACAGGCGGTTTTTGTATTCCAAAAGCATCGAGCGGATCTCCGCGTTGTTTTCCGCCATGCCGAGATAACGGTCGATCACCTCGGGCTTCTGCTTTGGAGCGAGCGTCAGCAATTTCCGCAGGGCTTGCGCCTCTCCGCCTGCGATCAGCTCGGAAAGAAATTTTGCGCAGAAATCCTTTTTCGTCACGCGGATTTGCAGCTTGCGTTTCAGAATTTCGTTCGTCCGTAAGGTCTCCAGCAGAAAGGGGCGCGCAAGCATGGCGGTGTCCAATCGGTCCAGAAGCGCTTCGATCTGTTTTTCATCGGTTGCGTCCGGCGCCAGCGTGAGCGCGTCAAGCCTCATTTCAGAGGGAAAGATTTCCGCTCCGATCGTTTCGATGCCGATCGGCAGGGACAGGCGCTTGAGACCGTTGCAATATTCGAGCGCGCGCTCGCCAATGTCCGTCACGCCTGCGGGGATCTCCAGCGCCTTCAGACGGGAACAGCCCATGAAGGCGTATTCGCCGATCTCCGTCAGCCTTGCGGGAAGCGTCAAGCTTTCGAGCGACAGACAGCCGCTGAACGCGCCCCGTCCGATGCGCCTTACGCCGTCGGGAAGCGTCATGCTTCCGATGCCCGAGCAGCTGCTGAATGCCAGATCGGCAACGTCCGTCACGCTCGCGGGAAGCGTGATGCCCCGGAGATGGGAGCAGCCGCCGAACGCCCGATAGCTCACGCCCGTCACGCCGTCGGGGACCGTGACCTGCGTATCTTCTCCGCGATAATCAAAAAGCACGCCGCCGATGATGACCATGCCCACGGAATCTGCCAGCAGACGGCATCCCTTGAACGCCGCTTCACCGATCTCCGTCACGCTCGCGGGGATCGTCACGCGCGAAAGACGGGAGCAGCAGAAAAACGCGCGTTGACCGATATGCGTGACGCCGTCGGGCACGCGGATCTCCGTCAATTCCTCGCAATTGTAGAACGCATTGTCGCCAATGCGCGTCAGCCCCGGAGAAAGGACCACGCGCTTCAGACCGTTGCAATCCTCGAACGCATGGCATCCGATCTCCGTCACGCTCGCGGGGATCGTCACGGAAGTCAGCGCTCTGCAATATTCAAAGGCGCGGCTGCCGATGCATCTCACGCCGTCGGGAACGGTCACCTCTCCGCCGTCCCCCGCATATGTTTTCAATATGCCGTTTTTGATTTCAAAATCCTTTCGATTCATACGGTTTCCTTTCCGCCGAAGCACGGCGCGGTATTTTCAGATCGCTCGTCTGCCGTTTCAAAAAAGAAACTGCGGAATGAAGCATTCCGCAGTCTGAAAAATTATTTTTCCGATATTAGCCACCGAGCTTAGCAGCGTTAACCTTAACGCCGGGGCCCATGGTGGAAGCAATGACGCAGCTCTTAACGTACTGACCCTTAGCAGCCGCAGGTCTTGCCTTGATAACGGCGCCCATGAGGGTGTTGAAGTTTTCTTCGAGTTTTTCAACGCCGAAGGAAGCCTTACCGATGGGGCAGTGGATGATGTTGGTCTTGTCAAGACGGTATTCGATCTTACCTGCCTTAGCTTCCTTAACAGCCTTAGCAACGTCCATGGTAACGGTACCTGCCTTGGGGTTAGGCATAAGACCCTTAGGACCGAGAAGCTTACCGAGACGGCCGATCATACCCATCATGTCGGGCGTTGCGATAACAACGTCGAAATCGAACCAGTTTTCGGTCTGGATCTTCTGAACCATATCCATATCGCCAACGTAGTCAGCGCCTGCTGCTCTTGCGAGCTCAGCCTTTTCACCCTTCGCGAAAACGAGGGTTCTTACACTCTTACCGGTACCGTGGGGAAGAACGACTGCACCACGAACCTGCTGGTCAGCGTGACGGCTGTCAACGCCGAGTCTGATGTGAATTTCGATGGTTTCATCGAATTTCGCCTTGGAAGTCTGACAAACGAGGCTGATCGCTTCGTCTGTATCATAAAGTTTCGTTCTATCGATGAGCTTTGCGCTCTCCTGATACTTTTTACCCTTAAACATTTCAGTTACTCCTCCTCAAAAATTACTCTGTAACGGTAATACCCATGCTGCGAGCGGTACCTGCTACCATGCTCATAGCGGCTTCAACGGAAGCGGCGTTGAGGTCAGGCATCTTGGTTTCAGCAATTTTCTGAACCTGCTCTTTGGTGATGGAAGCAACCTTGTTCTTGTTGGGAGTTGCAGAAGCGGTTTCGATACCTGCTGCCTTCTTGATCAGAACTGCCGCAGGGGGAGTCTTGGTGATGAAGGAGAAGGAACGGTCTGCGAAGATCGTGATAACTACGGGAATGATAAGACCCATATCAGCTTTGGTGCGTTCGTTGAATTCCTTCGTGAACGCAGAGATATTTACACCGTGCTGACCGAGAGCAGGACCTACAGGGGGCTGGGGGGTAGCTTTACCTGCGGGGAGCTGCAATTTAACGTATGCTACAATTTTCTTTGCCATGATTTACACCTCCGAAGTGGTTTTCATCGGGAGAATTCAAAAATTTTTCTCCCTCCCACGATACGTGTTCCGTCGCATACACGGAAACACAGACAAATGATAAACTTTAATTATTATTTTCCGCCGTGATGCTTGCGATGTCAAGCTCAACGGGGGTAGAATGTCCGAATACGGACGTCATAACGGTGACCTTCTTCAGGTCAGACGAAATTTCCGAAATGGTTCCGACGAATCCTTTCATGGGACCGCTCTTGATGCTGACGCTGTCGCCAACCTTGAATTCGACCGTTTTGGTGACGGACTCAATGCCGAGCTTTTCAACCTCTTTGGACGTCAAAGCGACGGGACGGCCCTCGGGACCGACGAAGCCTGCGGATCCGGTGATGTTGCGCACGATGTGCCAGGTCGCGTCGGACATGATCATTTTGACGAAAACGTAGCTGGGGAATACCTTCGCTTCGCTCTCCTTCGTCACGCCCTCGCTGTTCGTTTCCTGCACGAGCTCGGTGGGAACCTTCACTTCCTGGATCAGATGGCTGATGCCGCGGTTTTTGACGATATTCTCGAGGTTGGTCTTTACTTTGTTTTCATAACCGGAATAGGTATGTACGACATACCATTCTGCGGATTTTGCATTTTCGCTCATTTGCATTCCCATCCTTTATATCATTAGATGACGGGTCTGATGTAGTCAATCAAATCCTTGAGTGCGTACAGACCCTTACCCAGACCGAAGTCAACGAGAGAAAGGCACGCGCCGAAAACGATCATGGAAACAAGTACGACAGAGGAGTTCTTCGCAAGCTGCTTTTTGGTGGGCCAAACGAGCTTTTTGAATTCACTTCTGCAATCCTTAAAGAATTTACCGATTCTGGAAAAAAGGTTCGGCTTTTTGTTGGAATTATCTGCCATGTTATCCTCCTACAGATTCTTTCAAGAATTACTTGGTTTCTTTGTGAAGCGTGTGTTTGCGGCAGAATTTACAATATTTCTGCATTTCAAGTCTGTCGGGATCGTTCTTTTTGTTCTTAGTTGTGTCATAGTTTCTTTGCTTGCATTCCGTGCAGGCGAGAGTGATTTTAACGCGCATATCGGCACCTCCTGTTAAGATTTGAAGCCAAAAAATAGCTTCCGTTATAAATAAAAAACAGAAGCGAAAGAAAAACGCAAAAATACAGACGCTTGTATATGAGAAAACAACCGCCTGCCTATTTGATTTTACGATCGGTCCGTTTTTTGTACCTCCCTCGTATCGGGCCTGTATCAAAAGCAATACGCAAAACCCGCAGAGGTGTATACAGTTTACCATAAAAACCGCGATTTGTCAAGAGGGTTTTCCCTCTTTTTCGTGAAAAACGCCAATTTTCAAGATTTTTTTTGGCGTATTTGGTTGCGTCCCCAATACAGTCGGGTTCGGAATCATTCGTATCAACAATCGTTCTTTTTGCTATAAGATAAAAAAGCGGGCAACGCCCGCAGGAAGTTGCTCGCCTATCCAAGTTTGGCTTGTATCTCAACAATGCAAACGGCGAGGTTGATTTTGCGCAATTTCCTATGGAATAAAAAAACCCGGCAAATCCTTGCTTGCGCTTCCATCGGAAGAGCGTCGGATCTGTCGGGGATTTTCTGTTACGGACGTTTTTGGGGCGTTTGTTTTTCGGACTCGACGGAAAAAAATCTCGTTTTGTATTTTCGGAGAAAGCCTTGAAGCTGTTTTTTGTGAGAGCAAAGCTTTTCCTTGCAATGCGCGCAATCGAGGCAAGCGTTCGTCGCGGTCGAGAAGCGCTCGGGATGTAAGCGGTAGGTGATCTCCCAGCGCACCAGGAGCGCGAGCGCGCATCCGAGCAGGCTGTAGGTATAGAGGCTCGGAATAAAAACGAGCGGCGTAAACATCATGGCGAAATCCCAATTGTAGATACGGCAGGTGGTACAGCATCGATTTTTCATGAACCACGTCTGGAAGGGGCAGAAAAAGAGAATGCAAACGATGTCGCACACGGAATACGCGATGGCGATCAGGATCATGATCCCGCGGTCAAAGATACCGAGAAAGTAGAGCGCGCCGAAGATCGCGTTGAGCGCAAGCCATACGGCGGCGACGAGCGCGGTGATCCTTCCCGACTGATTGACGGGTACGGATGCACCCTCCACGGGCTTGTAATTTCTTGCGAATTGCTTCTGACAGCCCATGCTTTCGAGCTTGGAGGGAAAGAAACGAAGGAGCATTTCCACGATGAAGAAGATCCAAACGATCACGGGGATCACGTAATTGCGCGTCAGCACCTCCGTGCGGTCCAGAACGTACGCCGTGAGAACGGCGAGAAACAGAAGGGAGCGAACGGCGAGTCTGACGTAATGTAAGGTGGAAATGGCGGACAATTTTCTTTTCATTTTGATCATTTTACCTTTCTTTCGCGTATCACAGCCGATGCAGAGCCTTTTTGAATTGGAGGGCAAAGAGGATCGCGGTAAAGGTCACCGCGAGCACGTCCGCGATCGGCTCAGCCGCATAGACGCCGACCGTCTGATCGCTGATCAGATGGGGCATGACGTAAATGAGGGGCAGAAGCAGAACGAACTTTCTGACGACAGCCACCGTCACGGAGGAGAGCGCCTTTCCGAGAGAAACGAAGGTCATCTGGCAAGCGATCTGAATACCGAAAAGCGCCATACCGCTGAAATAAATGCGGAGTGCCTTCGCCGAGAAAGCAATCAGCGCTTCTTCGGGCGTAAAGATCGAAACGAAGGCGCGGGGGAAGAGCATGACCGCCGTCCATATCGCGAGCGAATAGGCGAGGCAAACCTTCAGCAAGAGCCAATACGTCTGTTTGACGCGGTCGGCATTTTTTGCGCCGTAATTATAGCTCAGGATGGGCTGAGCGCCCTGTGCGATTCCCTGGGGCGGAAGCATGGCGAATTGCATGACGCTGGTCAGAATGGTCATCGCGCCGACTGCGACGTCGCCGCCGTAATGCAGGAGCGAAGCGTTGAAGCAAACGGAGATGACGCTCTCGCTCGCCTGCATGATAAAGGAAGCCGAGCCGAGGGCAAGACAGGGTAGGATGATCTTGGGAGAAAAGGCAAAATTCTTGGGCTTGAGGCGCAAAAGCGTCTTTTTTCCGCACAGGAAAGCCAGCACCCATACGCAGGAGATCGCCTGCGAAAGGATCGTCGCCAGCGCCGCACCCTTGACGCCCATATTCATGCCGTAGATGAAGATCGGGTCGAGAATGATATTGGAGACCGCGCCCACGATCACGGAGAGCATGGATATTTTGGTGAAGCCCTGCGCGGTAATAAAAGGATTCATGCCGAGCGTCATCTGTACGAAAAGCGTACCGACGGCGTAAACGCTCATATAGCTGACCGCGTATTCGATGGTATTTTCGCTCGCGCCGAACGCCAGCAGAAGCGCGCGGTTCCAGATCAGAAGCACGGCGGTCAGAATGACCGAAATGAGGATCTGTACGGTAAAGCAAGCGCCGAGTATTTTTTCCGCGCTCTCGTGATCCTTCTTACCCATAAAGATCGATGCTCTCGGCGCGCCGCCCGATCCGACGAGCGCGGCAAACGCCGAAACGATCATGATGATCGGCATACACACGCCGACACCCGTCAGCGCAAGGTCGCCGATCTCCGGGATATGACCGATATAGATACGGTCAACGATATTGTAGAGCATATTGATCAGCTGCGCGATGACCGTGGGAAGCGCAAGACGGAATAAAAGCCCGCCGATGGGGGCGCTGCCCAGCATTTCTTTTTTGTCTGTCATAAGTAAAAGTCTCCTTTCGTGAATGAAGCATTGCCGTTGGCAATATGAGGCTGTTCCGCAAGCGGAACGGGAAGCAAAGCGCGTTTTATTCAAAAAAGCCTGTCACACAATGGGTGATGTCTTTATCGGATAAATAAGATAGGGGTATGGGCGCAGCCCGATGCATTTGTAAAACAAATGCGAAACTGGCAATAAAAACAGAAGAGCGAGTACCACTCGGCGTGAGCCGAATATCACTGCGTAGCAATATCACAAAAGTTATGAGTTGTAAAGAGTTTCGTGATATGCTGACTTCGTCAGCGTGATATTTTTGCTTCGCAAAAGTGATATTGCTCCACTTCGTTCCGCAGTGATATTATATTCGCCACCGAAACTCGCGAAGCGAATACCACTCGGCGTAAGCCGAATATCACTGCGTAGCAATATAACTCGCCGAAGGCGAATATAACTGAAAAACTCCATCTTGCAAAGCAAGATGGAGTTTTTCTGGCTGCGGCACTAGGATTCGAACCTAGGTAATGACGGAGTCAGAGTCCGTTGCCTTACCGCTTGGCGATGCCGCAATATTCGTATTGCCCGCGAGAGTCGCTTTCTGCTCGGGACGGGTGTTAGTATATCACATTGCTTTTCGTTTGTCAATACCTTTTTTGAAAATTTTTGAATTTTTAAAAAAATTGGACGATAGAGGGGAAACACCGTCGTCAAGCTTGGTTGGCGACGGTGCAATGATATATTTCGCCTGCGGCGCAACGTGATGTTTTTTCAGAAGCTTGACGACGTTGAAGGGGAAGCGGGGCGGCGTTCCGGGATACGAGGGATCACGTCTCGTCGGCGCTCGACCACTTCACCTTTGCGGAGCAACCCGAGAGCCAATCGCTGTCCCAACCGTCCGGCTGTGTCGGCGCGGCAACGCGGATGACACCCAGATCATAGCAATTGGAAAAAGCGCCTTTTCCGATATAGCTTACGCTCGCGGGGATCAATACGTCGAAAAGGTCTCGGCAATAGGCGAACGCGCCGTCACCGATCGAGCGAAGTCCATTCGGCAGCTCTATTCTCGCGAGGAATTTGCAGCACGAAAACGCCTCCGCCGCGATCTCGGTCACGAAATGCGGAATGGCGACGGAGCCGCGCAAAGCAATATCGCGAATATTTTTCACGGATTGGATTCGAACGCCGTCCCCGATCCGTTCGTATTCATAGGATGCCAGAAGATCGTGGATCTCCCGTTCCGAAAGCGCCTCGATCGGCTTCTCTTCGTAATTGCAAAATTGGCATACCGTCGATGCCCCTTCGAGCTGCGGCATACCGCACATAGGACAAATTTTCATATTTTTCTCCATAATATTTTATATTTTATATTTTATCGAATTTTTGTTTTGATTTTGGATTCCAACGCCGCGACGATCTCACGGGACTGCTCCATGCCGTAATCACGGAGGGATATTTTGATATCGTTGCCATCCTTCATATGAAAGATGCATTCGTAACGGTTTTTCTTTGGCGTGTCCACTCCCTCCGATATGCAATCTTCCTGAACCAGGCACGAGAGGAAAAAGAGCAAAATCCCCAGCAGTGCGGAGCCGAAAGCGTTGGTTTTGTCTGCGTGTATAAATCGGATGGAGACGCTTCGGATCTCGTCGTATTTCAAAGCCTTTTTACCGGGCAAAACGATTTTTTCGTCATCCATTCGCAGATCAGAGCAAAGCTCCACGATCAGGAAGATCGCGCAGAACAAAGAGGCTGCCGCGAAAAGGCAAGCAAGAAAGAGAAAAACGTCCTTTGCTTTGTCTGATTGATGATAAAGAACGATGAACAGGAGTAACAATATAAAGGATAAGATCAGAAAAATCAAGATCGGCTTGATCGTCTTTTTTGCATATTTTTTCATATTTCTAATATCATTCATCCGTTTTTCCATAGCAATCACCGCCTTTCCGGGATTAGTATATCATAAAAGTTGCAAGTTGTAAAGAGTTTCGTGATATGCTGACTTCGTCAGCGTGATATTTTTGTTTCGCAAAAGTGATATTGTTCGCCAATTTGCTTCGCAAATTATGCTCACAGTGATATGATATTCGCCTTGTAACTTCCAACGCGCGAAGCGCATACCACGTCCGAAGGACATATCACGCACTTGTGCATAGAACTCGCCGCAAGGCGAATATAACTGAAAAAAAGCACATCTGCTTTAGGCTGGTTCTCATAAGGATGTTTACCGTAGGGGCGATTCATGAATCGCCCGCAAACAACCGCAAAAAAATGGGCGACCATACAGCCAAATTGGCTGTGCGCCCCTACAAACGGAGAGGTGTTTTGAACGCCGACGGGGGCGATGTGCGTTGCCGAAAAATGGACCGTCGGGACGCCGGTCCCTACAAACGGAGAGGTGGTTTGAATGCCGACGGAGCGGAGTGATATGCGCGATCTGCCATTTTGCGGAAAAAATTTCGCAAGGTTATTTGCATTTTGATCCATTTGTGTTATAATATACATATTGATGATTTTGGTTGAGAAAAATAGTGAAAAAAATGAAGGTAAAAGAAGGGTTGCATGATGAAAAGAAAGGATTCTTCAACGATAAAGATCAAGCTGATCCCGTATATTCTTTTCCCGATGATGATCGGTATATTTACGGGCGTTTTGATATTTCTGTTTAAAATCGGCGCGAGTGCCGTTATGCGCGACTCCGAGCGGATCTATGCATTCGTTCGGCAGGATCCGCGGTATTTACCGCTTCTGATCCTCGGCGCCGCCGTGCTGGGCTTGCTCTCCGCGCTGATCCTGACGGTCGCCAAGGAATGTCGGGGCGGCGGTATCCCGACTGCCGTTGCTTCCATCCGAGGCTTGATTCCGATGAAATGGGTGCAGAGCATATTCGCGCTTTGCGCCTCCGCGCTGATCACCTATTTCGTGGGCGTTCCGCTCGGCAACGAGGGCCCGTCCGTCCAGATGGGCGCTGCCGTCGGTAAGGGAAATTCGCGCCTTTTGAAGAAAAACAGACCGGCCTGGGAGCGGTATTTTATGACGGGGGGCGCTTGCGCCGGCTTCGCCATCGCGACGGGCGCGCCGCTTTCGGGCATTCTCTTCGCGCTGGAGGAGGCGCACAGACGCTTTTCCACCACGCTCTTTTCGGTCGCCTCCGTCGCCGTCCTTTTCGGCACGGTCACCTACAGGTATCTCGCGTTTTTCTTCCACGTGGACGTCCGCTTTATGGATCTCGTCATTTCCGACGTTCTCCCCATGCGCTATCTTTGGGCGGCGATCACGGTCGGTGCCGCGTGCGGCGTTTGCTCGCTTTTGGTGACGAAATTTTATCGGGCGCTCAAGGAGTTTTCCAAAACGAGGGCGGGAAAAATGCCCTTTATCGTGAAATTTGTGATTATATTCACGGTAACGGCGCTTCTCGGCTTCTTTTCCATGAATTTTATCGGTACGGGACATTCTCTCATTGAGGAGCTTCTGCACGGAAAGGTCGTCTGGTACGCCGTGATCCTCGTCTTTATCGTTCGTACGATCCTTACGGTCATCGCCAATCACGAGGGTGTCAGCGGCGGTGTTTTCGTTCCGACGCTGGCGTTCGGCGCGATGGCGGCGTCCCTCGTTTCCGATGCGCTGATCGCCTTGAAGCTGATCGACGAGCGCTATTACGTGATCTTTGTCGTCGTGGGCATGGCGTCCTTTCTCGCGGCTTCGTCCAGAACGCCCATCACGGCGATCGCGTTCGCCTTTGAGGCGCTTTGCGGCGCGGGAAATATTATTCCCGTGATCTTCGGCGTCGTGGTTTCCTATATCATCGCGGAGATCTCGGGCGACGAATCCTTCGCCGACACGGTCATCGAGGCTCGTACGGAGAGAGCGCACAAGGGCAAGAGCGCCGTTGTCGTGGATTCTCACTGGAAGGTCAGAAAGGGGGCCTTCGTTGACGGCAAGGAGATCAGAGACGTTCTTTGGCCGCCGACCTGCACCGTGCTTTCCATTGACAGAAAGCGCTCGCATTTTCAGCATCACGGCCTTCACGAGATTCGCGAGGGGGACGTGATCCACATCCATTATCAGACGTACGATCCCGAGGAGACCAAGCAATTGCTCGTCGCGATCTTCGGCAATCAGCCCGAGGACAAGCACGCGCGTACGCACGTCGGAAACGACGATCATATCGTTCCCTCGGATTGACGGAGGCGTCTATGAAAATGAAAGGAGAGGCAACGCGCGTTTGGCTCCTTCTCATAAGGATGTTTGTATTTTGTAGTACCGTGTCCCAACTAAAACTTTGCACATTAAAACAAGAATTCAAAAGGCTCCTTCGGTCACGCCTTGAGGCGTGCCGCAGCCAACGCAAAAAGGACGCCGATTGGCGTCCTTTTTGCGTTGGCAGTTCTGACCTTAAATAGATGCCGAACGTTAATTATCGCTTATTTCATAATATTTCGAGTGATAAACCAATAGAGGCGTCTTTCTTGCTCTCAATTTAACAACATAGAAACGGTCTCCCACAGTGGCGGATGAATAAACATCATCTTCAACCGCTACTCTGCCAGAACGGAAATATAGGGAATTTTCTTGTGCCGTGCGACGGTAATATCTAATCAATTCTCTTTTTCTATCGTAAAGCTTTTCTTCGGAAATTATAAACTTTCCTTTTTTCGCTCTATATAAATCAATATAATAATAGTTGAGAAGAAAGACAGTTAAAAATAAAATAGCGATAGGTCCCAAAAACAATCCCAATGGGGGATAGCCGCTACCGGCAAGATGTCCTGTACGGTACTCAATCATAATGTCAGAATAGTTTATTACAAATACAATGTAGGCAAGTATTGAAATTGCGGTTAAAGCTGTCAAAAATACAACAAGAGGTTTTGATTTGTTTATTTTGATGAGTAATTTTCGTTGTATATCTTGTTTTGTGATCACTTGCTTTTTCACTGCCACCACGCCTTTCATTATCATTTTCGTCTGCTAACAAGCCACCTGTAATAATCCTCCAACAGTTTTTTTGCAAGAAAAGTTTTTGAAAATCATTTGTTTATTTTACTTTTTGCCGTATTTATCGAGGTGATAAGTAATTTCTTTACTTCAATACACTTATCAAGGATATCTCTATTATCATAATATCCGCTTTCAATTAAAAGTTCCAACCAATATTCACTTTCAGAACACTCTTTGAGGGCTATTTGCAGTTTAGCGATAAAATCCGCAGTTCCGTGTCCATAAAATGCTTCACGAATATTTGCGCCCACACTCGTACCACTACGTATCAACTGATTTGTAAGCACACTTTCCTTTTTATTCTGCTTAACATAATTACAAACCTTGATGATATGCAAAGCAAATTCTTTAGATTTCGTAATTAACGGACTGTCTAACATAATCTTACTGCCTTTCATTTTGATAATTTAATTATATCACAAAACCTCTTACTTTTCAACCTTTATAATAAAAATGCTTTTCGCCCAAGCGAAAAGCTACCACACTTATTACTTCTTCCCTTTTACCTATTACTTCCCAAAAAATCCTGCCAAATTAAGTAAGGGTGAAGAGGTAAGAGGTAAAAAGTAAAAATCCCGCACTTTCGTGCAGGATTTTTTGGCTGCGGCACTAGGATTCGAACCTAGGTAATGACGGAGTCAGAGTCCGTTGCCTTACCGCTTGGCGATGCCGCAATATTCGTATTGCCCACGAGAGTCGCTTTCTGCTCGGGACGAGTGTTAGTATATCACATAACTTTCCGTTTGTCAATACCTTTTTTGAAAAAAATAAAATATTTATTTTGGGTTTTCTTTCGTCGCGTCGGCACGAAATCGGACGCGGTAAAATTCCGAAAAATTTTTTGATTTTTTGCACGGATTTTTCAAATATTTCGGTATTAATATATGTAAGGGTCATTTACAATATGAAAAACGAATCCATCCATGATTGCATCAGAGCAACAGCATTTACTTTTTATAAGAATCCATGATAAATTCTTGTTTGAAAGGGTCTCTCCCTCCGTCTTGCCTGAAGGCAATCCACCTCCCTCGTCAGAGGGAGGCATTCGGCTTTTTCCACGAAAAAAAACAAATTTATT
>JAFQOX010000117.1 GCA_017412045.1 Clostridia bacterium | reverse complement strand
GGGCGCACAGCCAAATTGGCTGTGCGCCCCTACGGTTTCCTTTCCGTTTTCAGAGTGTTGACAGATTTTCAAACAAGAATTTATCCTAAAAAAGTAAATGCTGTTGTCCATGGGAAAAAATCATTTTCTTGACATTTTATCCGCGATATGCTATAATGATATTATCATTTTTATGTAAGGAGGAATCTTTTATGGATCAACCTATCGTATTTGTGATTATCGGTGTCGTGGCACTGGTTTTCATTTTTTTTCTTGCGGGCTATCTCAAAGCGCCGCCGGATACCGCGTACATCATTTCTGGTATGGGAAAGAAGCGCATCCTGATCGGTAGAGCCGGTTGGAGAATGCCCTTTTTTGAACGCGTGGACCGCTTGAACCTCGGCGTCATGCAGGTGGACGTCAAAACCTCCGAAGCCGTTCCGACCAACGAGTTCATCAACGTGACCGTGGACGGTGTCGCCAATATCAAGATTTCTTCCAATCCCGAGCTTCTCAAGCTCGCGGCGGAAGCCCTGCTCGGTAAGAAGCACAACGAGCTCGTCGCGCTCGTCACGCAGGTGCTTGAGGGTAATATGCGAGAGATCGTCGGCTCCGTCGGACTCAAGGAAATGGTTCAGGACAGACAGGGCGTAGCGAAAAAGATCACGGAAAACGTCGTTCCCGATATGGAAAAGCTCGGCATTGAGGTTGTGAACTTCAATATTCAGAACTTCAAGGATGCCGCGGGCACGATTGAAAATATGGGTATCGACAACGTGGAGCAGATCCGCAAAAACGCGCAGATCGCAAAGGCGAACGCGCAGAGAGACATTGCGATCGCAACCTCCATCGCTCAGCAGGAAGCCAACGCCGTCAAGGTAGAAGCGGAAAAGAAGATCGCGGAGCAGAACGCGGAGCTTGCCGTTCAGCAGGCGGACATGAAGGTGCGCGCCGATACCAAGAAGGCGGAAGCAGACGCGGCTTACTCCATCCAGCAGGAAAATCAGCGTAAGATCGTCGAAATCGCAAGAACGAACGCGGATATCGCCCGCCGTGAAAAGGAAGCGGAGCTTGCAGAAAAGGAAATCGCCATCAAGGAACGCCAGCTCGATGCGGACATCAAAAAGCAGGCGGACGCGATGAAATACCGTTCCGAAAAGGAAGCGGAAGCCGAATTGATCAAGCGCCAGAGAGAAGCGGATGCCCGTCAGTACGAGGCCGTCCGCGCGGCGGAAGCGAAGAAGGCGGAGGCGGAAGCGCTCCGTTACGCGATGGAGCAGGAGGCGGAGGGTATCCGCGCCAAGGGTCTCGCGGAAGCGGAAGCCATCGAAAAGAAAGCCGAAGCACAGAAGAAGATGGGCGAAGCGTCCGTTCTGGAAATGTATCTGGAAGCGCTTCCCGAGGTCGTCAAAAACGCCGCCGCACCTCTCGCGCAGACGGATAAGATCGTCATGTACGGGGACGGCAATTCCACGAAGCTGCTACGTGACGTGATGAACAGCGCGGATCAGGTCATGGAAGGCATGAAGGAGTCCACGGGCATCGATCTTTCGAGCCTGATCACCGGCTTTGTCGGCGGAAAAGCCGCGCAGAGCGATCCGCAGGAATAAGCAAACGGGCAACGTCCGCTCGAGGTTGCTTGCCTGTCCAAATGCAATCAGTCAAAAAAGCGGGCAACGCCCGCTGGAGGTTGCTCGCCTATCGCAGTTAAGACTGTATCCAAACGATATAAACGGCGAGGTTCTATTTGCGCAATTGCATTGTCTTTGCGAGGATTACAATATTCGCTCATGTCGCGTTTGGGAAAAGAATGGATTCACGCTTGTTTTGACTGAAGAAATCCCTCAGGTGCATAAGGGTAAATTCCAATATCATTGGAGGCTGACAAAAGAAGAGTACAACGACCGCAAATAATACATCTTCTGACGGATGAATAAGACACGTCCAATCTGTGGAAGAGCGCACTTCCATACACATTTCAGAGTAGTGCGCATTATGCACTTTGGCACCGCATCAAAGCCTCCCTCTGACGAGGGAGGTGGCAAAAATCTTTGATTTTTGACGGAGGGAGAGAAAATGAAAGATTATAACAAAGAGAATATCCCTCTGGCAAAAGCACTGAGGAAAAATATGACCCCTTGGGAACAGAAACTGTGGTATAATTTTTTACGCAACTATCCGGTACGTTTTCAAAGGCAAAAAGCGATTGGAAACTATATCGCAGACTTTTATTGTGCTAAGGCGAGGTTGATCATTGAGCTTGATGGCGGAGGGCACTATACGACGGAACAGAGAATAAAAGATGAACAGCGAACCAATGATTTGAATGCTATGCACTTAACTGTAGTAAGGATTTGCAACTTGGATATTGACCGAAATTTCCGCGGTGTATGTGCATATATTGATCGTTTGGTGCAAAATTCTCTCCCTCAGTCACCTTTGGTGACAGCTCCCTCGTCAGAGGGAGCCTTGGATGCTACCGTTTCAAAACAATAAGTCAAAATCCTCCCTGTGAGATTTCTCACAAGGAGGATTAACTGTTTTATAAAGACACAACTAAACCGTCACGGTTTCCTTGCGTGCTTTTATCGTTTCTGTTTTATGCGTTAACGACGGACTTGCCTTCCCATTCCGGTGCGGGTAGGATTCCCATGACGTCGGCAACGGTGGGCGCGATGTCAAGAATGCAGGTATTTTCCAGAATCTTGCCTTTTTCGAAGCGTTTACCGATGTAAAACATAGGAATTGTCATATCCTCGGGCGCGTGGGTACCGTGGCAGCGGTCGTGACCGCCGTGATCTGCGGTGACGACGATCGTATATTCATCTCCGAACGCCTCGTAAACGCGCTTGACGTTCTCGATCGCGCGGGAAATACAAGCGAGATATTCGGGGGACATCCAGCCGTGGTCGTGACCGCCCTTTTCATCGGTTTCCACCATGTAGAGGAAAACGAAATCGGGCTTGCTCCTTGCGATGCGTTCCATCGCCATATCGGTCAGCGTGTCGTCGGTATCGTCCTCCGCGTAAGAGTTCAGATACGCGGAAAACTTCAGCGATTCGGGACGGGAAACGTCGCGCAGAGGCTCCCAGCCGTAATACATCGCGCTGCTTCCGCGGAAGAGCTTGATCTGCTCGAAAAGGCCGTTGAGCGGGCGCGCGAAGGGGATATACAGATTGGTGGTGATGCCGTGCCGTTCGGGCGGAACGCTGTGGAACATGGAGGTATGGCAGGGGAGCGTGACGGAGGGAAAAACGGTTTTTCCGTTCAGGGTGTAGGACGAGATCTTCATCATCTCTTCCGTGAAGGGATTGCCGCAGGCAAGAAAACCGTCGGGTCTCATGCCGTCGATGGAAACCAGGATCACTTTTTCTTTCATAACGGGACTCCTTTTATGATTAATTTTCGTTTGCTCGGAAATGAATTTCCGCCACGCGTACGCAAAGACTCGTGCCGTAACGGAAGCCGAAGGGCTTGACGAAAAGAACGTCGCCCTCCTGACGGAAGGGAACGCCTCTGCCGTTATCCATAAATACGGCAGATTGAACGGGCGCGGGCATATCGGGCAGGGCAAGCATACCGTCCTCGGTCATATGCAGAGAGACGTTGGCATCGCCGCCCGATTGCTTGGTATCAAAAAGGAAAAGATAAGCGGTGTTCGGATCGTAAAAGTCACGAAGGAGGAATTCGCGTCTGCCGGGGTAAGCGATAAAGGGTCTGCCGTTATAGATCGCCTTGCCGTAGGTTTGCATCCATCTGCCGATGCATTCCATCGTCGCTCTCTGCATGAGCGGAACGCTTCCGTCCGCGTTCGGTCCGATATTCAGCAGGAAATTCGCGCCGACCTTACGGCATTCGCAAAGCTCCTCGACGAGCTGCTTGACGGGCTTGAAATTGATGTCGTCGGCGATGCCCCAATGGTCGCAGAGCGTTTCGCACATTTCGGCGGCGACGTATTTTTCTCTGCCGCTTTGATCCATCGGCTCGGGCATACCGCGCTCGTAGGTCACGGCATCGATCTCCCGTACGCCGAATTCGCCGCGGTGGCTGAGTCCCGTATTGTTGATGATCATCGCTTCGGGCTGATGGCGGTGGATCATCTTGTAGAGGCGGTCCTCCTTCCAGTCGGCATCCCTTTTCGACCAATTGCCGTCGAACCACAGACCGCCGATCTTACCGTATTCGGTACAGAGAAGCTCCACGCTGTCGTAAAGATAGTCGAGATAACGGTCGAAGTTTCCTTCAAAATCCGGATGCAGCCAATCGAGCGTGGTGTGATAGAAGAAGGGAACGATGCCCTCCCTTCTGCATTCCTCCGCAAATTCACGGACGAGATCCCGTCCCGTGGGGGAGTGCATAACGTCAAAATCGCTGAGCCCCTTCGTGTCGTAGAGAGAAAAGCCCTCGTGATGGCGCGTGGTCAGCGTGATATATTGACAGCCTGCGGCTTTCGCCGTTTCCACGATCTCGCGCATACTGCCGACGCGGAAGGTTTGCTGAAGCGGAACGTAGTCTTCCGCGGTTCTTTTGTGGATGGAATACGTCCATTCGCCCTTGCCGAGTTGGGAATACAGACCGAAGTGGACGAACATACCGAAGCCCAGCTGTTCAAATTTCTGAATATAGGGCGCGGGGATGGGTGCTTGTTTCATGAGAAAACCTCCCTTGGGTTTTATTTGCGTTTATTATAGCACGATTTTCGCGGAATTTCAACAGGCAAAAGCAACTGCTTTTTATAAAAATCAAAGATAAATTCTTGTTTGAAAGGGTCTCTCCCTCCGTCTTGCCTGAAGGCAATCCACCTCCCTCGTCAGAGGGAGGCATTCGGCTTTTTCCACGAAAAAAACAAATTTATTCCAAATTGAAGATTTTCGCAATGGTTTTGT
>JAFQOX010000116.1 GCA_017412045.1 Clostridia bacterium | reverse complement strand
CCACTATACCATGCAAAATTCCCACGAACCGTAAGGTTCGCGTGATGAGATCGGAGAAGCACCCGCGCCATCAAATTGTGAGCAAGTGAAAATAGCCTAAATGGCTATTTTCACACCGCGATACCCCGCAAAGCAAGGAGTTTCAGAAGCGGTACTTGTTCCGCGCGTGAAACGACTGATGCGTACGCTGATTTGTAAATCAGCGGGGGAGTACACCATCGGAGCGCTGAACCGATACTTCCGAACCTCTTGATTTTGGGTATAGCTGCAATCGGAGCTACCGGGCATCCGTACTTTCGGAATCAGAAAAAGAGCAGACGGGACAATTGATGGCGCGTTCGATCAAGCGTTTGGTTTGCCTACTCTGACGCTTGCGTCAGAGTGTCTTTCTTGCAACTTTTTCTTGACTCCTTGACTCAGGTCAAGGAGTGGGTAACAGAAAAAGTTGACCGTTCCCCTTTTCAAAGGGATTTTTTGCTTACTTTTGCAGAAAAGTAAAACTCTAAACAATCATTTATCTCACTTCCGAAAAACCGTGCGCCCTCATTTCATGAAAATAAAAAGGAGAATATACGATATGGAAAACAAAGAAAATTACGTCGATCTGTACGTCCCGAAGGGCTATATCAGCGACGATCCCAATATTTTTATCAGCCTGAACGGCAAAAACTACCTGCTCCCGAAGGGAAAAACCTCCCGTGTTCCTCCCTGCGTGAAGGCAGAATACGAGCGTTCCCTGAAGGCGCAGGAGGCGCTGGATGCCAGAAGCGCAAACCTGCTCGAGAAGGCGAACAAGCCGCTCTGATCCGAACTGATTTTTCCCGAAACGGAAGAAAGGAGAAGCGAATATGACCATGATGGAAGCCATCAACCGCATCGATACCCTGAAGCCGAACGCCTTTTCGCAGGAAGAAAAGATCCGCTGGCTCTCTCTCCTGGACGGCACCGTCAAAAAGGAGCTGATCGACACGCACGGAGACGCGGACGGCGCGGACTTTGAGGAATACGGCGCGCATACGGACACTTCGCGGGAGCTTCTCATCGAGCATCCCTACTGCGATCTGTACGTCCTCTGGCTGGAATCCCGTATCGACTACGCGGGCGGCGAATACGCGAAATACAACAACAGCATCAGCCTTTTCAACGCGCTCTACGAGGCGTACGGGAAATATTATCACCGTACCCATCCGCCCAAGAAAAGCGCCTTTGCGCATTTTTGAGGGCTTGAGAAGATAAACGGAAATTTACGAGTCTAACCCCAAGCCTCTCACTCTGGGAGAGGTGGCAGGCGTTAGCCTGACGGAGAGGGCTTTTTGAGTAAGTTTACGCCCTCTCACCGCCTTACGGCGGAGCTCTCCCAAAGGGCGAGCCTTGTGGTATCATTCGCTTAAACGGGCGTAAACAATCATTTATCTTCTCTCTTTCTGCATACAGCCATCAAAAACTACGATTGATGCCCAAAGGCATCGGAAAGGTACACGATCAATATGAAATATCCTAAAATATCCGAGCTTCGGACCTCCCGCGAAATGCTCGACGTTTTCAGAGGCTACCGCCACGCCCTGCGGATCGGCGACGGAGAATTTTACGAGATGGAGAACCTCTCCTCCGACCGCTTCCCGATCCTCGCGCCACGGGCAAAAAGGGGCGTTTACGCTTCGCCCGGCATGGCGCAGGGGATGATCGCCAAGGACGCGCTCTGTTACGTGGACGGCGGCGATTTCGTCATGGGCGATGCGCGCGTGCCGATGGGACTGACGGCGGATGCCGAGCCGAAAACGCTGATCTCCATGGGCGCTTACGTCATCATCATGCCCGACAAAAAATATATCAATACGGCGGCGCTTTCGGATTTCGGCGAGATCGAAGCCGTCCGACGGACGAGCGCGGAGATCACCTTTTCGCTCTGCGGCGCGGACGGAGCGAATTATGAAAACGTCATCGCGCGGGACACTGCGCCGACCGAGCCCGAAAATCTCTGCTTCTGGCTCGATACCTCGTCCGAGCCGCGCGTTCTGCGCCGATATTCCGCCTCGACGGATACGTGGACGGCGGTACAATCCTCCTTTATCAAAATCCATTCGCCCGGCATCGGGCTTCCCTTTGCCGAGGGGGACGGCGTTTTCATTTCGGGCGTGCAGGATGCGTCGCTCTCGTTTCTGAACGGCGCGGCGAACGTCACGGCGCGGACCGACGACGATCTCGTGGTCGAGGGGATCCTCGACGGCGTGATCACCCAGAGCGCGGAATACCCGATCACGGTCGAGCGGAAAATGCCCGATATGGATTTTATCATCGAATCCGAAAACAGGCTCTGGGGCTGTCACTACGGCGGCGGTGTCAATGAGATATACGCCTCCAAACTCGGTGATTTCCGCAATTGGAACTGCTTTACGGGCATTTCCACCGATTCCTACGCGGCTTCCGTCGGTACGGACGGCGCCTTCACGGGCGCGATCACCCATCTCGGCTATCCGCTCTTTTTCAAGGAAGGGTGCGTGCATAAGATCTACGGTAATATCCCCTCCAATTTTCAGATCCAGACCACCTCCCTGCGAGGCGTGCAGAAGGGGTGCGCCCGAAGCCTTGCCATCGTCGGTGAGATCCTGTATTATAAATCGCGTTCGGGTGTCTGCGCCTACGACGGCTCTCTGCCCCTTGAGATCTCCGACGCGCTCGGCGAGGAAGCCTACAAGGATGCCGCCGCGGGCGCGCTGGGCAACAAATATTATATCTCCATGGCGGACAGCGCGGGCGATCATCACCTTTTCGTCTACGATACGCTTCGGGATATGTGGCACAGAGAGGACGGCACGCAGGCGGTTTCCTTCTGCGCCCACGGCGGCGAGCTTTACTATATCGACTACGCGACGGGACAGATCCTTACGGTCAGAGGCACGGGCGTCTGCCCGGAGGAGCCGATCCGCTGGTCTGCGACGACGGGCATTCTCGGCACGGATTCGCCCGACAAAAAATATATCTCCCGTCTGGATGTGCGTATGCGGCTCGACGTAGGCGCGAGCGTTTCCTTCTACGCGGAATACGATTCGGGCGGAGAATACGAATATCTCTTCACGATGACGGGAAAGAATTTGCAGAGCTTTTCCGTTCCCGTCCGTCCGCGGCGTTGCGACCATCTTCGCCTGCGCATCGTCGGAAGGGGAGATGCCAAAATATTTTCCATCTGCAAAACGCTGGAATGGGGAGGTGATCGCGGATGAGCATACAACTTCGCCTGCCCGACGTCAAGGGAACGGACAGAGAACAGCTCCGCCAGATCCGAAGCTATCTCTATCAGCTCGTTCCGCAATTGCAATGGGCGCTGGATCAAGCCCTTCCCGATGGGGAAAGCATCGCATCGGAGCCGCCCGTCGGCGGGGGAGAATCGCTCTCGGCGGCAAGCTTCCGCGGAACGGCTTCCGCCTACGCCCGAAGCGCGGCGTGGACGGAGCTGGGGCTTTCGGACGAGGTTTCTTCTCCGGCGCGGACGCTCGGCAGAGGCGGCGCGGGTTGCCGTTATCGGGTATACGACGGAAGGATCTTCGTCGCCTTTTCCTGCGGCGTTCCCGCGGAAACACCCGTGACCGTAAACGCGGAGCCCCTGCCCTCCGATTGCAGACCGACTGCGCCCGTATACGCGCTTTGTCCCGCGCTATGCGCGGACGGAAGCATGGAGATCGCCTTCGCGGAGATCGACGCGGAAGGCTTCGTTCGGATCCTTTCCGCGGGCGGAAGGGAGATCGCGGCGGTGGACGGAGAAGCAAGCTTTTTCGTCCTTTTGTAAAAGGGAAAACGTACGATTGGTTTTTGATTAGATAAACGGAAATTTACGCGATCAATCTCATCAAAAAGCAAAGATTCCCTAAGCCTCCCTTGTGTAAAGGGAGGGGGACCACGGAGTGGTGGAAGGATTGTTTTTTAGCAAAATTTATGGAAAACAATCCCTCAGTCACCTTCGGTGACAGCTCCCT
>JAFQOX010000115.1 GCA_017412045.1 Clostridia bacterium | reverse complement strand
TCTACCTTAACATTCCGCTATCGGCGGAATATATCACTCGCGCATAGCGCGAATATCACTTGGGCAGAGCCCAAATATCACATTTCGCCTATGGCGAAATATATCACTGCAATGTTGTCAACGTTAAGTTGACGACATTGCGCCCGCATGGGACTCGTTTGTGAGAGTGAAAGGACGACAGAAAATGCGTAGATTTTTTCAAAAAAATCAAATATTAACGGTACCGAATCTTTTGAGCGTGATTCGTATTGCACTCATCCCATTGATCGTGTGGCTTTACAGCGTAGAGAAAAATTACTACGGAGCGATTGCGGTAATCGCCTTGTCAGCGGCAACCGACATAATCGACGGCTTCATCGCAAGGCATTTCAATATGATCTCGGATTTTGGCAAGGCACTGGATCCTCTGGCGGACAAGCTGACGCAGGCGGCGCTTTTGATTTGTCTGTTGTCAAGGTACGAGCTGATGTGGGGACTTATCGTTATTTTTGGTTTGTGTGAGATTACGAAATTCACGCTTGCTATGATCATTGCCAAGAGGCTCGACGAGGTGAACGGTGCAAAATGGTATGGTAAAGCAAACACCGTTATGATTTACGCAACGATAATGGCGTTCATGCTGTTCCCGCAGATGATGTTTGAAAAATGACAACACACCCAAAAGCGGTTATTTTTTTGCATAACTGTGCAAATTTTTCTTGAAATATGTTCCATATTTTTGTAAAATAAAGAACGAAGTACTTTGTAACAAATAAAACTTTCATTTTGCAAAGGTTATTTCCGCGTGTCATCTTGAGCGAAAAGGCGCCGGGCTCGCGGAGAAACGTAAAGCTTTCAATATTACAGCATAAAAGGGGAGAAAAAATTGTGAAGGAATACAGAGCGGGAATCGACATCGGCTCCACGACGGTCAAGCTCGTCGTGCTGGATGCCGAGGATCAAATCATATACGGACAGTACAGACGCCATATGGCGAAAACGCAGGAAACGCTCGCAGAGCTTTTGAAAGAAGCAAGGGCTACGCTTGGTGAATGCGCCTTGAAGGTGAAGATCACGGGCTCGGGCTCGATCAATCTTGCCAAAGCATTGGAAATAGAATTTATACAGGAGGTCGTTGCGGTCGCAACGGCGCTCAAAAGGGTGGCGCCGCAGACCGACGTTGCTATCGAGCTTGGCGGCGAGGACGCGAAGATCATCTACTTTACGGGCGGTCTTGAAGAACGTATGAACGGTGTTTGTGCGGGCGGTACAGGCTCATTCATCGATCAGATGGCGGCACTTTTGCAGACCGATGCCGAAGGGCTGAACAAAGCCGCCGAAAATTACAAGGAGATCTATCCGATCGCCGCCCGTTGCGGTGTGTTTGCCAAAACGGATATTCAGCCCTTGATCAACGAGGGCGCGACAACGGCAGACCTTGCCGCCTCCATCTTTCAGGCTGTGGTCAATCAGACCATTTCGGGACTTGCCTGCGGCAAGCCCATACGCGGATGCGTCGCCTTTCTCGGCGGCCCGCTTCACTTTATGCCCGAGCTGAAAAAGGCGTTTATCCGCACCTTAAAGCTGACGGACGAAACCACGGTCGATCCCGAAAACTCGCATTTGTTTGCGGCAATGGGCGCAGCTCTTGAAGCAGATGCATCCACGGCGGTGGATGCAAACGAGCTTCTCGGAAAGCTCTCGAAAGGTGTTCAGGTCACGTATGAAATGCCGAGGCTGGATCCTTTGTTTGCCACTGCGGAAGAATACGAGCGCTTCAAGAGACGGCACGAAAGAGCGGCGCTCCCGAAAGCCGAGCTTTCTGCGTATCACGGCGATGCCTTTCTCGGTATTGATGCCGGCTCTACCACGACGAAAATGGTGCTGATCGGCACGGAAGGAGAATTGCTGTTCTCGTTCTATGCCAATAATAAGGGTGATCCTATCAGGACCGCCAAGGAAGCCATCGGCAAGCTGAAAGAAAAGATGCACGACGGCGTCCATATCGTTCGTTCCTGTTCTACGGGCTACGGTGAAGCGCTTCTCAAATCCGCCTTTTCGCTTGACGAGGGCGAGGTGGAGACGATCGCGCATACGACGGCGGCATCCTTCTTTGATAAAGACGTGGACTGCGTTCTCGATATCGGCGGTCAGGATATGAAGTGCATCAAGCTGAAAAACGGCGCGGTGGATACCATTATGCTCAACGAGGCTTGCTCCTCGGGATGCGGATCGTTCATCGAAAACTTTGCGAATTCTCTCGGATTTACCGCCGAGAGCTTTGCAAAAGAAGCCTTGTTTGCGAAAGCTCCCGTTGATCTCGGAACTCGTTGCACCGTCTTTATGAATTCCAACGTCAAGCAGGCGCAGAAGGAGGGCGCGTCCGTTTCGGATATTTCGGCGGGACTTGCATACTCGGTTATCAAAAACGCGCTGTATAAGGTCATCAAGCTTGCCGATGCCAAGGAGCTTGGAAATCATATCGTCGTGCAAGGCGGCACCTTCCATAATGAAGCCGTTCTTCGCGCCTTTGAGAAGATCGCAGGTGTAGAAGCTACCTGTCCTGATATTGCGGGTCTGATGGGCGCGTTCGGCGCAGCTTTGATCGCAAGAGCGCATGATCGCGGCAAGCCCACAGAAATGCTCTCTCTTGATGAAATAACCGAACTGACCTATACGGCAAAAAGCCGACGCTGCGGCGGCTGCTCCAACAACTGTATGCTGACGATCAACCGCTTTTCAAACGGTCAACACCACATCACGGGAAACCGCTGTGAAAAAGGGATCGGGGATGTGAACGGCAGAAAAAAAGCGCCCAATATGGTGCTTTACAAAAGAAACCGTATCTTTGATTACGAGCCGCTTGAAGAAAAAGACGCGCCGCGCGGCGTGATCGGCATTCCGCGCGTGCTGAATATGTACGAAAATTATCCGTTCTGGGCGACTTTTTTCAAGGCTCTTGGCTTCCGTGTCGTGCTTTCTCCTTGGTCAAGCCGAAAGATTTACGAGCTTGGTATGGAGTCGATCCCGTCTGAGTCGGAGTGCTATCCCGCAAAGCTCTCTCACGGTCATGTGGAATGGCTGATCGCTCAGGGCTTAAAAACCATATTCCATCCTTGCGTTTACTATGAGCACAAGGAAGTTAGCACGGCACAGAATCAATATAACTGTCCCATTGTCGTATCCTACGCGGAGAATCTGAAAAATAACGTGGATTCGATTACAAAGGGAGACGTTCGCTACGTTCGTCCGTTTATGGCGTTTACGTCGGAAAAGATCGCCGCCGACCGCTTGGTCATTATTTGCCGTGAGGAATGGAGCATCCCCGAAAAAGAGGTTCGCCATGCAGTTTCCCTTGCGTGGAAGGAACAGAAGCAGGCAAAGGACGACATTCGCGCGGAAGGAACGCGGCTGCTTGCCGAGATGGAAAAATACGGTTCGAGCGGAATTGTTCTCGCAGGCCGTCCGTATCATATCGATCCCGAGATCAACCACGGCATCCCCGAGCTGATATCCTCGTATGGCTTTACCGTGTTTACGGAGGATAGCCTGCCCGTGGATCTGTCACCCGAGAGACCCTTGCGCGTGCTCGATCAGTGGGTGTACCACTCAAGGCTTTACGCCGCCGCAGAATTCGTTCGCAAGCGTAACGATCTGGAGCTGATACAGCTCAATTCCTTCGGTTGCGGTCTGGATGCGGTCACTACCGACCAGATCAATGAGATACTTGAAGGCAGCAACAAGCTTTATACGGTGCTGAAGATCGACGAGGTAAACAATCTCGGTGCAATGCGTATCCGTATTCGCAGCCTGATCTCCGCGATGAAGCTGCGCCGCGAGCAAAATATTCAGGCAAAGCCCGCTCCGACCCTGTATCATCGCACGGAATACACGCAAAAAATGAAGGATGAGAACTATACCATTCTCGCGCCTCAAATGCTGCCCATACATTTTGAGATCCTCGAGCCGGTATTCCGTAATCACGGATACAACCTTGAAATACTGAAAAATGATAACCGCAAGGCAATCGACACGGGACTGAAATACGTCAACAATGACGCTTGTTTCCCGTCCATCACCGTCGTCGGTCAGTTTATGGAGGCGGTGACCTCGGGAAGATACGATACCGACCGATTGGCTATATTTATAACGCAGACGGGCGGTTGTTGCAGAGCGTCCAATTACATCGGCTTTATCCGCCGTGCCTTGGATAAGGCGGGATACTCTCATATTCCCGTGATCTCGCTCAGTATGGGTGGGCTTGAGAAAAACGAAGGCTTTAAGCCAACGTTCGCATTGGTTAAGGATGCCGCATACGCGCTTCTTTACGGCGATCTGATCATGCGTTGCCTTTACCGTGTCAGACCTTATGAGGTAACTGAAGGCTCGGCAAACAAGCTTCATAAGGAGCTTGAACAAATTTGCATTGATTCGTTAGTAAACCCCGAAACAAAATACAGCTTTAAGGGCGTATGCAACGAGATCGTCGAAGCGTTTGGTTCTTTGCCGATAGACGAAACCTTGAAAAAGCCGCGTGTCGGAATCGTCGGTGAGATACTCGTGAAATATATGCCGCTTGCCAACAATCATCTTGTTGAACTGTTGGAACGCGAGGGCGCGGAAGCGGTCGTGCCGGATTTTATCGACTTTTTGAATTACAGTATGTTCAATGCCCGTTATAAGCGGAAATACTACGGTAGATCGAGAAAAAGCGTTTTCGCTTCCAACTCCGTTCTTCGTATCGTCGCAAAGCTTCGCAAGCCTGCGATCGATGCACTCAAGAAAAATAAGCGTTTTGACGTTCCTGCGCCGATAGAAGAAATCGCCGAAATGACCAAGCCCATTCTGTCACTTGGAAATCAGTACGGAGAAGGATGGTTTCTCACAGGCGAGATGGTGGAGCTGATCACGCACGGAACACCGAATATCGTCTGTATTCAGCCCTTTGCGTGTCTGCCCAATCACGTGGTCGGCAAGGGCGTGATCAAAAAGCTCCGTGAAACCTATCCCGAGGCAAATATCGTTGCCGTCGATTACGATCCCGGAGCGAGTGAGGTAAACCAATTAAACAGAATCAAACTCATGCTGTCTGCCGCAAAGGAGCGGATGTAGCAGATGATTTTCTCGTTTGAAAGGATTTGAACCCGCGAATCGCAAAAATTCACCTGCTGAAAGCAAAGAAAAGCCACGATTCGCTCGAATCGTGGCTTTCTAAAATTACTTTTGAAATTTATATTTTCTTATTTGCAAGCCCTAAATAAAAAAGAGCCTGCGACGCGGATGAATTAGGAATTAGGAATTAGGAATGATGCTTTTTAATTCTGCATTCTGAATTCCGAATTTTAAATTCCACATTTGCTTCAATGGGGGGATTCTCTATAAATACGCACACAAAGATCACCAACCATCACGATAAACCATCCGCATTCCATCGTTCTTTGCATAGCACCATTCGTAAACATGAGCGCATCATCAGGAATGTGAAATTCCGCTTTCGCTGTCATTCCTGCATCAAGGGCAACTCGCCGAAACGCAATCAGTTTTTTCATGGGTTGCGGTAAGCTTGCCACTTCATCCCGTAAAAATACAAGAATCGGTTCCTCCGCAAAATATTTTCCCTTATTTTCCACCTCAACGGCAATACGTAAGCCATTATGACAACGTTTCGCTTCCAGTGAACGATAAATGATATCAGAATATCCCATCCCATGACCGAATGCAAAAGCCGGATCTGTGTGAGAAAACACGTAATCCCGTCCCGGTACGTTCATCGTTCCCGGTTTATGATAAAATCCACCGGCAGAAGGAACACGGTCATGACAGATGGGAAGTTGTCCTACATGACGTGGAAAAGTAACCGGCAACTTTGCTGAAAAATTTGTATCTCCAAACAAAAGCGATGCAAGCGCCGTCGATCCCTCTTCTCCGGGATACCACGCAGCAATCAAAGCATTACACTGCTCTGCAACATCAAAAAGCGTTTCAGGTCGGCCGTCAATCATCACAACGACCACAGGCTTTCCTGTGGAAATCAATCTTCTCACCAGATCAAGCTGTGGACCACCTGGCGTGAGATCATGCATATCACAGCCTTCACCGCAAGTCAGAATGGATTCTTCCTCACTGCCCCAACCGACGCCGTAACCCTTCATACTCTTGCCGCCGATGATACAAACAACAGCATCGGCATCCTTTGCCAAAGCTTCCGCATCATCCAATCCCGAAACATCACTGCCATAAACATCGCAGCCCTTTGCCGATAAAACAGAACCGCCTGCTTGTTCCGCACGTTCCCGAATCGCTTCCAACGGTGTCTTCACGTCAAATTTTGGCAAAGCATAATCTCCGAGCTGAACACTGAATGCATTCGGTCCGATCACGGCGATCTTTGCACCGTCTTTCAAAGGAAGTACACCATCATTTTTCATCAAAACGATTGATTTTTTTGCCGCTTCTTCGGCAAGCGTTCGATGTTCCGAAGAACGCACTGTGCGTTGAATCTCCTCTGCGTTCGGTTTCGGCAGATCAAAAAGCCCGATTTCTACTTTCAGCTGCAAAATTCGCAACACCGCTCGGTCGATCGTTTCCATAGAAAGTTTTCCTTCTGCTATCATCGTCTTTAAATGATCGCCGTATCCCCAAGCAAACGGCGCCTCCACATCTACACCGACGGAAAGTGCAAGAAGACCGGAAGCTTCTTTATTTTCAGCCATGTGTTGGAATGTAGCAAGCATAGAAATTCCGTCAAAATCGCTGATCACAACACCGTCAAATCCCCATTTTTCTCTGAGTATATCCTGCATCAGAAACGGATTTGCATGACACGGTATTCCATTCAGTGAGGAATAAGCAGGCATCACACAGCGTGCGCCTGCATCAAGAGCACTTTGAAAGGGTGGCAAATATTTATCAAAAAGCTCCTGCGCCGTTACATTCACAGGTGCCAGATTGATACCTGCTTCAGGAGAACCGTGTGCAGCAAAATGCTTGACTGTTGCCGCATATCTTCCATCTTCTGCAAGCAAACCTTGAATATAGGCTTCTCCCATTTTGCTAACGAGAAATGGTGCTTCCCCAAAGGTTTCCTCTATTCTTCCCCAACGCGGATCCCGTCCTAAATCGAGATCGGGCGCAAGCGACATCCGAATACCAAGCGCCCTTGCCTCTTTACCGATCGCTTCTCCCACACGCTTCATCAATGCGGGGTCAAAGCTTGCCCCCATGCCGATAGATTGCGGAAACACCGTCGTTCCTTTTCCCAAAATCCCGTGTAAAGATTCACACATGACGATCGGAGGAATCGGAGAAAGTTCTTCAAAACAATCTCTCATTTCACAAACCCATTCTCCAATTTCACAAGGAGAAAGATCAATGGGTACCATCAATCCGAATAACCCGTTGGGATATTTTTGTTTAGCCAATTCACGGTCAAAATGATTATTTTTTACAAAATCAGACGGCGAGCCATGTGCAATCAGCTGAGCAAGTTTTTGATCCAGCGTCAATGCTTGCAGCAATTTTTCCGGTGAAATATTCATACCGCTTCCTCACTTTTTCTTCTGTAAGATAGCATGATTATAACACAAATCATTTCGCATTACAAGAAAAAAAGATAAGAATTTATCAAGCATGGCACATCACCGTAATGTCCGTTATAAGCAGAAATACCATATTCATTTACAAAATGCTTTGTTTTTTTGTTCCACCCGACAAAATTTTTCTTTTTTGAAATAATGTGTTTACAGTTGTATTGACATGTGTATATACACATAGTATAATGGAGAAAAATCTGATGAACAAAAAGAGGAGAGTTTGATATGAAGGATAAAATCGAACGCTTGAAAAAGCAGAAAAATGCCGTTATCTTGGCTCACTATTACGCTCCCGCCGAAGTACAGGAGATTGCTGATTACGTCGGTGATTCCTACTATCTTGCAAAGATTGCAAAAAAGACTGCGGCGGAAATCATCGTTTTTTGCGGAGTCTCCTTTATGGGAGAAAGCGCGAAAATTTTAAATCCCGAGAAAAAGGTCCTGATGCCGGATCTTTCGGCAGACTGCCCGATGGCACACATGGTTGCTCCGGGAAAAATCGAGCAATTGAAGCGGGAATATGAGGATCTTGCCGTCGTATGCTACATCAATTCCACCGCGGCGCTGAAATGTCTGAGCGACGTTTGCGTGACTTCCTCCAATGCGGTGAATATCGTGCGCTCACTTCCCAACAAAAACATCTTTTTTATTCCCGACAGGAATCTCGGACGCTTTGTGGCTGAGCAGGTCCCCGAAAAAAATATAATCGTCAACGACGGCTGCTGTCCGATCCATGCGGCGATCACAGCGGAACAGCTTATGCAGATCAAGGCAGCGCATCCGAATGCCCCCATACTGATCCATCCGGAGTGTGAGCCCGAATTGCTTGCGATCTCCGATTTTATCGGCAGTACGGCGGAAATCATTGATTACGCGGCAAAAAGCGAACGAAACGAATTTATTATTTGCACCGAAAGCGGTGTTGACTACAAGCTGATGACGGATAATCCCAACAAGACGTTTTATTATCCTTCCCCCTGGCCGTGTTGTACGGATATGAAGCTCAACACGCTCGAGGCTGTTTTGTCAGTGTTGGAAAAAGAGGATAACGAGGTGACCGTGGATCGTTCGGTCAGTGAAAGAGCGCTTCGTCCGCTCGATAGAATGCTGGAGCTTGGAAGGTGATGGAAATGAACGCGGATATATTGATCGTGGGAAGCGGCGTTGCGGGGCTTTACTGCGCGCTGAATCTGCCCGAGGACAAAAAGATTCTTGTGGTTACAAAGGATAAGGCTCGCAAAAGCGACTCTTATCTCGCGCAGGGCGGCATTTGCGTTTTGCGTGACGAGGATGATTACGACCCCTTTTACGAGGACACGATGAAGGCGGGACATTACGAGAACAATCCCGATTCCGTCCATATCATGATCCATTCTTCTCAGGAGGTCATTTCCGATCTCGTATCCTTCGGGGTTCGTTTTGAGAAGAACGGGGAGAAATTTACGTATACGCGGGAAGGCGCGCACTCTCATCCGCGCATCCTTTTTCACGAGGATGAAACGGGTAAGGAGATCACCTCCCATCTTCTTGCGACCGCAAGAAACAGAAAGAATATTACGATCATGGAAAACTATACGATGGTCGATCTCATTTGCGAGTCGAATACGTGCCGCGGCATCATCGGACACGATGAAAACGGCGTTTATTCTGCAATACAGGCAAACTATACCGTGCTTGCCACGGGCGGCATCGGCGGTATTTTTGAGCATTCCACCAATTATAAGCACCTGACGGGCGACGCGATTGCGCTTGCGCTCAAGTACGGCATTCAGCTTCAGCACATCGACTACATTCAGATCCATCCCACCACGCTCTATACCGAAAAGGAGGGAAGAGAGTTCCTCATTTCCGAATCGGTTCGCGGCGAGGGTGCCGTTCTGCTCAATTCCAAGGGCGAACGCTTCGTCAATGAGCTGCTGCCGCGCGACGTCGTTGCAAACGCGATCCTTGCAGAGATGAAGAAGGAATCAAGCAAGCACGTTTGGCTTTCTCTCGCCCCCATTCCCGAGAAAGAGATCAGAAGCCACTTCCCGAACATTTATCAGCATTGCCTGGAAGAGGGATACGACGTGACCAAAGAGCCGATTCCCGTCGTGCCGTCCCAGCATTATTTTATGGGCGGTATTGCAGTCGATCGGTACAGCAAAACCTCGATGGACCGTCTGTATGCGGCAGGTGAAACGGCTTGCAACGGCGTTCACGGCAGAAACCGTTTGGCAAGCAATTCGCTTTTGGAAAGCCTCGTATTTGCAAAGCGTGCCGCGCGCCACATAACGGACGGATACACGGCGCTTACCTTTGAAGGAGAAATCACCGTGGATGAAGCCAAGTATGCAAATTATAAAGAGGAATATAAAAAAGCCGTTCTTGCGGCAATTGAAAAGGAGAGAAAAAGCCATGAATAACATTACGATGAAGATGAATGCTGACGAGTTGATCCTGCAAGCCCTCAGAGAGGATATCACGAGCGAGGACATCACCACCAATTCCGTTATGCCCCGCTATCAGGCAGGCGAGGTTGATCTCATCTGCAAGCAGGACGGCGTGATCGCGGGACTTGAGGTTTTCAAAAGAGTTTTTGAGCTTCTTGATGAAAAAACGGAAGTCATTTTCCATTGCACGGACGGAGATACCGTCAAAAAGGGGGAGAAGATCGGCATCGTCCGCGGCGATATCCGCGTGCTTCTTTCGGGAGAGAGAACCGCGCTGAACTATCTCCAGAGAATGAGCGGCATCGCAACCTATACGAGAGAGATCGCCGATCTTCTCAAGGGAACGAATACCAAGCTTCTCGACACGAGAAAGACCACGCCCAATATGCGTATTTTCGAAAAATATTCCGTCAAGGTCGGCGGCGGCTACAACCACAGATATAACCTCAGCGACGGTATTCTTTTGAAGGACAATCACATCGGCGCCGCCGGCGGCGTCAGGGAAGCCGTTGCAATGGCAAAGGCGTATGCGCCCTTTGTCCGCAAGATCGAGATCGAGGTCGAGAATCTTGATATGCTGAAGGAGGCTCTCGAAGCGGGCGCGGATATTATTATGCTCGACAATATGAGTGTTGAAGATATGAAAACGGCAGTTGCGCTTTGCCGCGGCAAGGCAGAAACCGAATGCAGCGGTAACGTCACAAGAGAAAATATCGCTCGTCTCGTTGATATCGGTGTGGATTACATTTCCAGCGGTGCGCTGACGCATTCTTCGCCCATCCTTGACCTCTCGCTCAAAAATCTTCACGCAATATAAAGAAGGAGACCGGAATGAAGTCGGATGAAAGAAGAAGGAGCATTATCGATCTTTTGACGGCATCGGACAGACCGATATCCGGCGGAAAGCTTGCCGAGCTCTACGGCGTTTCCCGTCAGATCATTGTGAAGGATATTGCGATCTTAAAGGCTCGCAGATACGAAATATGTGCCACGCATACCGGTTATATCATGCAGCCGTATCCGTATAAGGAAAGAATTTTCAAGGTCTATCACACCACGGACAAGACCGAGGACGAGCTGAACTTGATCGTTGCGCTTGGCGGAACGGTCGTTGACGTGTTCGTATGGCATAAGGCGTACGGTAAAATGGAAGCAAAGCTGAATATTTCTTCGAAGGAGCAGATCAAGCAATTTATCGAGAACGTGAGAACGGGAAAATCCGTAGAGCTTATGCACGTCACGGGCGGATATCATTACCACACCGTCCGTGCGGATACCGAAGACATTCTGGATCGGATTGAATCTGCGCTTAACGACAGAAAATATATTGCGCCCGGAATCTGAACGAACTGATTTGTTTGCGTACAATTTTACACTTACAAACAGACAAATCCAATCCAAAATTCTTGAATTACGCACTCTCCCTCAGTCTTTTGCTTCGCAAAATCCAGCTCCCTCCCGGAGGGAGCCTTTCCGGCTTTGTGCAACTTTTTATTTTTGAATTTTCTACATGGCTTTTTCGACAGTCTGAAAAACGGAGATTTCTCTCGAAATCTCCGTTTTTTTCGCCTATCGCTTTTTTCGGTTTTTCATTATAAAAAAGATTCTCTATAAATGCTGTACGGCACTTATATATACGCCTTCGTCCGGCGGTCGTTTTGTCCGTTGTGCTCGCAGTATGCGCGCCCTTGTCATTTCAAAACAAGCCTTAGTTTTTCAGGCTGTGCATAGGCGCGGGAATATGACCTCCGCGGCGAATGAAATCCGAGCATGAAAAGGGACTGACGTTCATGATCGGAGCCGTGCCGAGAAGACCGCCGAAATCAACGCTGTCACCCACGGATTTGCCGTAGGCGGGAATCAAGCGGGCTGCCGTGGTTTTGGTGTTGACGACGCCGATGGCGATCTCGTCGGCAATGATACCGCAGACCGTTTCGACGGGCGTATCTCCGGGGATCGCAATCATATCGAGGCCGACGGAGCAAACGGCGGTCATGGCTTCCAGCTTATTGAGGTGGAGCGCGCCGACGTTGACGGCTTCGATCATTCCCTCATCCTCGGAAACCGGAATGAACGCGCCGGAAAGACCGCCGACGGAGGAGCTTGCCATCACGCCGCCTTTTTTAACGGCATCGTTCAGCATGGCGAGCGCCGCCGTGGTGCCGTGGGTACCGCAATGCTCAAGTCCCATATTTTCGAGAATCCTTGCCACGCTGTCGCCGATTGCCGGCGTAGGCGCCAGGGAAAGATCGACGATGCCGAACGGCGCGCCCAATTCTTTTGCCGCTTCCGTTGCCACGAGCTGTCCGACGCTCGTGATCTTGAACGCCGTTTTCTTGATGATGTCCGCAAGCTCTCCGAAGCTGCAATTGCCCGCGCGCTTGATGGCGGCGGCAACGACACCGGGACCGGAAACACCGACGTTAATGACACATTCCGGCTCGCCGATTCCGTGAAATGCGCCTGCCATAAAGGGGTTATCCTCGGGCGCATTTGCAAAAACGACGAATTTTGCGCAACCGATGGAGTTTTGTTCACGGGTCAGGTATGCCAATTCCTTGATTGCTTTGCCCGCCATATAGATTGCATCCATATTGATGCCGGCTTTCGTTGAGGCTACGTTTAAGGATGAGCAAAGATAATCGGTTTCCGTGAGCGCCTGCGGAATGGAACGGATGAGCGCTTCGCTTCCTTTCGTCATTCCTTTTTGTACGAGCGCCGAAAAGCCTCCGATAAAATTGATACCGAGCTCTTTTGCGGCGCGATCCAGTGTTTTCGCTATTTTCACGTAATCCTCGCTCGTTGATTTGCCGCCGATGAGTGCAACGGGCGTTACGGAAACACGCTTATTTACGATCGGAATACCGTATTTTTTTCCAATATCATTTCCTACTTTTACGATATGCTCCGCTTTGTGCGTGATCTTATCGTAAATATTGTCACAAAGTCTGTTGATATCGTCGGAAACGCAATCATAAAGCGAGATTCCCATCGTGATGGTGCGAACGTCGAGATTCTCATGCTGGATCATATTGATCGTTTCAAGAATGTCACTTCTGGTTACAATAGACACGATTCTCACCTCGCTTTCTCAGATTCTATGCATGGAGTTGAAAATATCCTCGTGCATGGTGTGGATCCGCAGACCGTTCTCGTTGCCGAGCGAGGTCATGGCATCCACGAAATCGCCAAATTGTATATTCAGACCGCTGACCTCGGCAATCAGGATCATGGCAAAATATCCGTCCAGAACCGTTTGAGAAATATCCACGATATTTGCTCCGCATTCCGCGCACTTGACGCTTACCTTTGCAACGATGCCGACCCCGTCTTTTCCCGTGACAGATATAACTGCTTTCATAAATGATTACCTCCAAAATGTTTTTAACTATTTTAATGATGGGAAATGCGTAAAATGAAGCTCGCCTTTTTCTGCGTTGACAGATGAAACGGCAGCACAGGCGATTCTGTTTATTATACCACCTTATTGAAAGCCCGTCAAGGCGGAACAAAGAAATTTTTCGCGTTTTTGAATGCGTAAAAGAACCGGCGTAATCGCTTATACCATCCGTTATTCAAAGAAGAATTCATCAATTGTTAAATTTCCGTCAAGGCAGAGCCAGAGGGGATGTATGCCGCGAATATTTTTACAGGGGGAGGCATTCCACTCAAAACCGGCGCTGTTGATTGGAATGCGGGATATTTCTTCATTACCATCGATTTTAAGCGTAATGTTGCCTTGCCCTTGCGCGGACACCCTGAACGTCGAGACGGTTCCTGCTCCAAAATCAAGGTATTTGTATTCCGCCCAATCGGAGATGCCCCAATGTCCGCCGCTTTGGGATACGAGCGCTTCTTTTTCGCCGATTGGTGCAATACGGCATTTTCCCATCATGCGGCAGGCTCTTCCGGCGCGAATTGGCAGAAATGCATTCATGGGTGCCGACGCGCCCTGCGAGGTCTGTTCTGCTTCGTGAATGCATCCGTTTTCGTCGAAGCTGATCGGCTCGGCGCATACTCTTCTGCAAGTTTTGAGCCCTTGAGATGACCGATGGTAAAAGACGTACCATTGACCTTTAAATTCTGCAATAGAACCGTGGTTATTCCACGTGCCGGGATCACAATAGACGTTGTCTATGATCACGCCGCCTTTTTTGTATGGACCTAAGGGAGTGTCTGCTATGGCATAGGACATACAGGTTGCCTTACCGCGGGAAATATCGGTGTAAATCATGTAGTATTGATTTCCGCGCCGGCGAATACTTGCGCCTTCGTGGAATCCGTGCTCCCATTCGGTAAGGATTCCGTCCCGAAGGCTTTCGGGTATAATCTTTTTCATGTCCGAGGACAGCTTTGCGCCGCGAAGGGAAAATTGCCCCCAAAAAAGATATCCTTGCCCGTCCTCATCGACAAAGACTGCGGGGTCAATGCCGTCTCCGTCTGCAAATTCTATCCTTTCGGCTATCGAAAACGGCCCCGTGGGGGAATCAGCCGAGGCAACGCCTTCTATTTTTGGAGTCCCGCAAACGTAGAGAAAATATTTTCCGTCCTTTTCGATGGCATCGGGGGCGTACAGCTTGGCTTTTTTGTTCCACGGAATTCCGTAAAAAGCTTCATCGTTGCGGAAGATAATTCCGTGATCCGTCCAGCTTTCCATATCGTCAGTTGAGAAACAGTGCATAACGTGAGAACAGTATTCGGGATTGGCAGGGAGATCCCACGAGCCGTACAAGTAAAGCCTGCCGTCAGGCATGACACGGGCTTCCGCATCGGGCATAAAGCAATTTTCCGGTAATAATGGATTCATATTTATGACCATTCCTTTTTGAAATTTAAGAAGTTTTGTTCGGGTTGAAAAGTAAATTCGATTGCTTATGAACGTACTTATTATATCATCGGCTTTTGTCGGTGTCAAGGATGATTCCGTTAAGTACCGGGGCAACAGCATTTACTTTTTTAAGATAAATTCTTGTTTGAAGGTCTGTCAGCGCTCCAAAAACAGAGAGGCTGTTAGCCTTCCCTTGCGAGGGAAGGGGACCTCTCAACGCAGTTGAGAGGTGGATGAGTAGTTGATAAAGAATTTGATGTTTGTTTTGTTTGAATACAAAATAAAGGTTTTATCTTTTCAAAACACTATCACAGGGCTTTGTAACAATCCAAAGTAACGCCTCATCCGTCTCGCGTTGCGAGCCACCTTCCAACTCCACCT
>JAFQOX010000114.1 GCA_017412045.1 Clostridia bacterium | reverse complement strand
GCAAAAATTCCCTTTGAAAAGGGGAACGGTCAACTTTTTCTTTACCTGAAAGAAAAAGTTGCAAAAAGAAGCAGGCAAGCGTGCCTCTTGACCGCTTGCGCCATCAATTGTCCCGTCTGATCTTTTTCTGATTCCGAAAGTACGGATGCCCGGTAGCTCCGATTGCAGCTACACCCGAAATTAAGAGGTTCGGAAGTGTCGGTTCAGCGCTCCGATGGTTTCGATTTGATGGCGCGGGTGCGTCTCCGATCTCATCACGCGAACCCACGGTTCGTGGAAAATTTGCATAGTATGGCGGCAAAAAGAATGATTATGATTCCGAAAGGCTCGCCTTTTATGACAGATCCGCCGCCCGTCAGTATACGAAGTCGGAATAAACTACAGTACGGCGGCAACCATCCGCGGCGATTCGCCGCTAAATTTCCGTTTATCTTTTCAAAAACGCATATTGCGCGCGGAAAACCTATCCCAGAGGATCAAAGCTGACGAGGGGCCGGGCTTCCCGCTTCGCGGCGGAGGGCTTGATCGGTCTCGACATACAGGTGTAGCGGATCTCGTCGGGACAATGATCCTCCCGCGAGGTGTCGAGATCCTCGGGCTTCGTCTGCGAATAGGTCATCAGCGGCAGGGTGCGGATCGCCGCCTTGCAGGTGTCGAAAAAATACATCCGCGGATACCCGTTTTCGTCAAATTGCAGGCGGTAATGCACCTGCATCCATCCCGCGAGGCGTTCGTTGTCGCCGGGCGAAAAGTAGATCCCGTATCGGTTCGCCGTTTCCGCTATGCTTTCCCCGCGCGAGCCGTCCCAGATGGCGGGATCGGCAACGCTGTCCGTAATTTTTCTTCCCTTCAGCAGGGGGTGCTGACGTTCGATCTCCGCGAAATAGCGGAACTGCTCGTCGGGGGTCCATTTCAAGCCCTCGTCAGGGGTCTGCGTACAGCCGTACACCTCCGCAATGCGGTAGAGGATGCCGTCGTAGTCGATCGCCCAATAGCCGAGGGAGAAGGGCTTATTGTATCCGAAGTCGTAGGAACGCATGATATTCCAGCCGCGCGGGATCTCAAACGGTCGGATGACGTGGGTGAAACGACGTTGTTCAAACGCCTGTTCGCTCGTAATACCCGCTTTTTCACAGAGCGCAAGGTCGGGAGTCTCGCGAAATTCCTCGAAGAACTGCCCGTCGAAGATGTCCCATCTGCCGTAGAGCCACGCATCGCGGAGCTTAGGAGGAAGTGCTTCCAGCTGGCGGATATAATCGGGCTGGGCTTCCATCAGCGCTTTGTTGTCGGTCACGAGGGATTGAATGAAGGTGTAATCGTCGGGATTTTCGCCCGCCTCGTATCTTCTGTCGATGAAAAGGCGTTTGAAATAGGCGTGGGATGCGCCGCCGGGATTGCAGGTATAATAGATCCGCTTTGGGAAGCCGTTCGCACCGCGCAGGCAGGCGGTGATCTTTTTGATCCACGTTTCCCCAAGCTGTGTCGCCTCATCGAGAAAGATGACGTCGTATTCCGCGCCCTGGTATTGGTCAAGGTCTCTGTCGCGGTTGCAATAGCCGAAGCGGATTGTGCTCCCGTTGCAAAAACGAAAAAGCTTTTCCGTCTTATTAAACTGCGCGACCACGGTGGGAAGCTCGCTCTGAAGGGGCATGATATGATTGTTCATCAGCTCGGGATAGGTACGGCGCACGATCAGGAGCTTGATGCCGCCGTAACGCAGGCAGAGCCTTTTCGCCTTATCGCGGATCGCCCACGATTTTCCGCCGCCGCGCGCGCCGCCGAAGCCGACGTGCTTGGTGCGTGCTTTCAGAAAAAGCTGCTGCTTCTCGCTCGGTCTGCCCAGAGCAAGAACCGTCCTACTCATTCCAATCCTCCTCGCCCGCATGGAAAACGACCTCGACCGTCGCCGTATCGGCTTCCGCCTCCAGCTCGCGCTCCAGCTTGCGGAGCTTGGCGCGCCGCAGAGCAAGCTCCGAGCGATACACCTTGATCTCCAGAAGATTCTGCAAAACGGAAGCCAATTGCTTTACGCCCTGCGTATCCACCTCGGCATCCTCCGCCAGCGCCGCCACCCGCGCGAGAAGTCGATCCGCGATCGCCGCGACCGACTCGGCGGCTTGAAGCTCTTCGGAAAAAACGGTGCTCGGAAACATTTGTTCGCCATTGAATGCCGCGTCAATTTCTTTCTCCGCCCCTTTTTCCATCGCCGTTTCGGCGCGTTCGTCCTTCGTCAGATTCGGCTCTGCCATAAAATCCCTCCTTTTCTCCGCAAACGGCGCGTCCGCCTCCGCTTGCCCTTCATTCTGTCTCTATTATAATACGCTTTTCAAAAAAAAGAAAATCCCCCCTCCCCCCGTTTTTTGAAAAAATTTTTAAAAAGCGTAAAAAAGTGGGCAACGCCCGCTGCAGACTGTCGAAAAAGCTATGTAGAAAATTCAAAAATAAAAAGTTGCACAAAGCTGGAAAGGCTCCCTCTGGGAGGGAGCTGTATTTTGCGAAGCAAAAGACTGAGGGAGAGTGCGTGATTCAAGAATTTTGGATTGGATTTGTCTGTTTGCAAGTGTAAAATTGTACGCAAACAGAACTTTTTCAAAAGCCTTATTTGCACGCGGGCTCCTTCCG
>JAFQOX010000113.1 GCA_017412045.1 Clostridia bacterium | reverse complement strand
TCCGTAGAAAAAGCGACGACAGATCTGCCGTACGAGCTTGGTGGGACTAAAATAGGCTCTTGGGGGAGTCTCCGTCCCGTAGGCGCACCAAAAGAAAAGCCTCCATACGATCAGCAATTCCCCAAAGAACCGCTCGCGGCGAAATCTCTTTCGTCAAGCGAAACGTGTGCCATTGGCACGCTTTCGCGCAGAGCGAGTGGGCTTTGCGGTATGCAATTCCCATACGCACAAGCAGTCCAGCGGCACGCTGGTTTACTTCTTTTTGGTACTTTTTCTTTTAAAGAAAGAAAAAGTATGTCGTTCCCCTTTGTAAAAGGGAAATATCTTATAAAAAGCCCTGTCCGCTTACGGAACAAAAATATTCTTTTTGCTTTAAGATTTTCGAATATGAAAAATCTTATCTTTTTCACATTCATCAACAAAAATCATAATCCATAAAAAAAGTAAATGCTGTGCCCGCATTTCCGAGGGAACACTTGACAAAAATATTTTTTTCGGTTATGATAGAAGCATAATCTGAATTTTGCGGAGACTATTTTATGGAACAGAAACGATTTACCAAAAACGACGATACCTTCGTCTGCAAAAATTGCGGCTTGACGGTCAAACCGCTGGGTTACAGCTCGCGCAACCATTGTCCGCGCTGTTTGTGCTCCCTGCACGTGGATATCAATCCCGGCGACCGCGCCAATCCCTGCGGCGGCATTCTGCGCCCGATCAAGGTGGAACCCGATCCCAAAAAGGGTTATATCATTATTCACCGTTGTGAAAAATGCGGAGAGATCCGCAGAAACAAGGCGGCGAATGAAGCAAAGGTACAGCCGGACGACATCAATCTGCTGATCCGCTTGACCTCCTTTTAAGGACCTTTGAAAAATCATGACACGAAAAAAACGCTTTTGAAGAACGTAAGCTTCAAAAGCGTTTTTTGTAGTTATTGGAAAATCAGTTTTTGACGTCGCCGTTTTTCAACTCATCGAGACATTTTTCGCAGATGATCTTGCCTCGGAAAAGCTTGGCATCGTCCATGCTGCCGCAGAAAATACAAGCGGGTTCATATTTTTTCAGAACGATGGTATCCTCGTTCACGAAAATTTCAACGGCATCCTTGCTGCAAAGGGAAAGATTTTTTCTGATTTCAATCGGAAGCACGATTCTTCCGAGTTCATCTATGCGTCTGACGATTCCTGTAGATTTCATGGGGGAATTCCTCCGGGATGTATGATTTTTTCGAATACAGTATAGCACAAAAATGCGTTTCTGTCAATATTTTACATCTTTGAAATGGAAAAACGGCGTATTTCTCCATTTTTTACAATAAAAATCTCACTGTTTTATTGAAAATTACACAAATCTGTATTTTTGTGTCAATTATGCTCGAAATATAAGAGGTTTTGTCGAACGGAGCGGATGCGAAAAGCCTGCGATAAAAACATCGCAGGCTTTTTGGTTTAATCAGAATTTTTAATCAAGATTTGGGAAATCCTCGTTTTGAAAAATCAGTTTTTCTTTTTCTTGATCACGATGAATACGACTGCACCAATCGCGCCGACAACGAGAATTGCCGCAACGATGATAACGGGGAGTACCCAACCGCCGTCATTGCCGCCGGGAGTGGTGGTGGTGCCGCCGGTGGAAGCGGTAGTGCCCTGCGTGCCGGCAGTAGCACCGACAACGGTGATGGTGGTCTTAAGCTTGGAGGATTCGAAGAGCTCGTCGAGACCGGGAACGGTGGAACGGATCTGAACGCTCTTGTTACCGGGAGAGTTGGTGTTTACCTTGGTGGTATAGTCTGCGGGATCTACGGTTACTTTCTTGCCGTCAGCATAAACGAGGGATACCTGCAAACCTGCTGCGGAGAAGGTTTCGCCGGGCTTGTATTCGGTCTTCTTGGGTTCCTTGGTAACTTCTACGCCGGTAGGAGTTTCAACGGTAACGTCAACTTCCTTGGTGAAGGAGAGACCGTATTCGTCGTTGGTAAGAACAACCTTTGCCTTAACGGTGCCGGGAGTCTTAACGTCGCATTCGAAGGAAGCAACGGCCAGTTCAAGAGAAGCGTCTGCCTTAGCAACCTTGGAGCCGTCGCTGAATACGATGGTTACAGCGAAATCGTTGTCAAAGTTGGGCTTGCTGTTGTAACGGTAGGTCTTGCTTGCGGTGATTTCAACGTCAGTTGCCTGAACGGTGGTAATGTCGAAGGTTACGGACTTACCGAAGTAGAAAGCGGTAACGGTCTTGGTGCCTGCGCTGGTGAAATCGCCTACGAACTTGAAGCTTGCGTTTGCGAGCTCTGCGCCGTTTTCAGCGCTGGGAGTAATATCGGAGAATTTGGAGGTGCCGTCGGTGTATTTAACCTTGATCTGATAGCCGTCGGAAACGAAGCCGTCAGCGAGCTCAGCAACTTCAAATACGGTATCGTCGGGTGTTTTCTGGATTTCGATGCCTTCGATGTCGGCAACGGTTACGGGGAAGGAAACGGATTCCTTACCGAACTTGAGCGTAACGCTGCTTACAACTTCTTCGAAGGTAGAAACGCTTGCGCTGGCGGTGGTGAGGGTTTCTTCGGTGCCGTCCTTGTAGATCGCCTTGAGCTGGAGACCGTCGAGGTCGAGCGCTTCACCTACGCGGTAGGTGTTCTTGGTGGGAGCCTGAACGAGCTCGAGGCTCTGGATATTGCCTTCTTTGATTTCGAGGGCGCTCTGATAACCGTCAACGTAGCTGCGGCTACCAACGACCATGTAGTCGATGTCCATTGCAGCGCCGGGATAGTTACCGCTACCGTCAGTTACGTCGTAACCGAAGGGGAAGATCAGAAGCTCGTAGAGGTTGCCGCCCCAACGGGAGAAAGGATCGATCTTCTCATTTTCGGGATCGTAAATGAGATCGCTGTAGTTGGTGTTCATGTTGACGTCGTACATGGAGAAGGTGTAGGTCTGCCATTCACCGGAGCTTTCGTACTTCTTGCCGGTAGCGTCTTCGGTGAGTTCGGTGATCGTAGCCTGTACGAATTTACCGTTATTGGTGTTCTGAAGAACGAAACCAAAGGTGATCTGGTCGCAAACGGAGTGGTTTCTGACACGGATCTTTGCATACTCTGCTTTTGCAGGGTTGCTGGTTTCTCTACCGATCGGGAACACGTTGTCCTGCGCCATATCGAGGGTGAACGCGATGCCGGGGTAGATGCTTGCGTCAGTGGATTCGAAGTGAAGAACTTCGCCGTCTTCGATCAGGGACCATCTGTGCGCGCTGTAGGAGCTGTACGCGTGCAGAACGGGGGAAGAGGGCTTGTTGTTTTCGCCCATGGGCTGGTATTCATACTGGCCCCATGCGAGCTTGCCTTCCCATTTGCCGGTCTCGGTGTTGTACTGAGCCCAGAGATCGTTGGTCTCTTTGTTAAAGTCGAGAAGGTTGGAGCAATAAATACCGTTACTGTCGGTAGTAATACCCGTAGTGGTAGCCATCGCGGTTACGGTCAGGATCGCCACTGCGAGGATAACCGTAAGAAAAATGGAGAGAAATTTTTTCATGAGTAAAAAAATCCTTTCTAAAATATTTTTGCGCTTATATTATATCACTTTGTGTGAAAAATGTCAATAAGCAAATGCATATTCGATCGTTTTTTGATGAAATTTGTTAAATTTCCAACATATCAACTCTGCGCTGATGGCGTCCGCCGAGAAATTCCGCATGGAGGAAAGCGTCGGTGATTTCAACGGCCTTTTCAAAAGAGAGGATTCTCGCGCCCATGCAAAGCACGTTCGCATTGTTGTGCTGTCTCGTGAGAGACGCGGATTCGGGATCGCCGCACAGCCCTGCGCGGATACCCTTGTGCTTGTTTGCCGCGATGCTCATGCCGATACCCGTTCCGCAGATCAGAATACCGAGATCCGCTTCGCCCGACGTTACCTTTTTACAAACGGCGTCGGCGTAAATCGGATAGTCTACGGATTCTTCCGTATCCGTACCGAGATTGATACAGGTGTATCCCTTTCCGGTCAGATAAGCGATCAGGTCCTTTTTATAGGTTACGCCGGCATGGTCGCAAGCAATCGCTAAAATTTTTGCCATAAAAAACTCCTTTCCGTTGCCTTGGCAACTATTTTTTCTCAACGGTAAAACGCGGCTCACTGCGTTTTACCGAAAGTGACGTTCAGGATTTTGCGCGCGCTTCCTTTTCCCTCAGCTCGCGCTCTGCCTGCGGCAGACGGAGGTATTCGGGACGGAGCATACGGTCGTTGAATACGGATTTGTCCTGCGCCTCGTCGTAAGCGGCAAGCGCGGCGAGCGCGACGCCCACGCCGTTCTGCCAGCGGCAGGCGACGGGCGTTTCTCTGTAGCAGGAAAGCTTTCTTTTTTCCATAATATGATAGCCGTCTCCGATAAAGAACACGGGTTTATCCATGGATTCCAATTCCTTTGCGAGCGCGTCTGCCATGACCGTTCTGTCGGGCGTGAGGCGGAGCAGCTTTCCGCCGCGGTATTCGAAAATCGCGTTGTAAAGCTGATTTCTTCTGGCGTCCATAACGGGGCAGATCAGCGCGTCGGTACAGAAGGATGCGACCGTTCTCGCCATCGCCTCCAGGGTGGAAACGCCGACGCAAATTTTATTTTTTCCAAAGGCGAGACCCTTGACCGTTGCGATGCCGATGCGGATGCCCGTAAACGAGCCGGGTCCCTCCGAAACGGCGAACATATCAATATCGTCGATAGAGGTATTCGTATTATCCATGATATTTTTGATGATGGGAAGCATGGTCGCGCTATGCGTGAGTCCCGACTTCTGGGAAGATACCGCGATCGGGGTCCCGTCCTCGCAGAGCGCCGCGGTGGCTACGAGCGCAGAGGTGTCAATAGCAAGTATTTTCATGATCTTTTTCCTTAAACTTTATAGATTAGCGATATTCTTCAACGATGCGGATGCATCTGACGTCGGGATCCTCGACGGATTTGCGGATGGTAACGGAATAGAAATGATCGGGCAGATAGGGCTCGATCTTTTCGCACCATTCCGCGAAGCAAATGCCTCCGTTTTCCAGATAATCGTAATAACCGATGGAATAGAGAGAATCCTCATCGTCGATGCGATACATATCGAAATGATAGACGGGAACTTTGGCGGGATATTCGTTGACGACGGTGTACGTCGGGCTCTGTACGGCCGCGCCGGGCGCCAGATAGCGGGAAGCGCCGCGGACGAAAGCCGTTTTTCCCGCGCCGAGATCGCCGAACATGGCGACGAAATCGGAGGGCTTCAGGCTTTTGGCGAATTTCGCGCCGACGGCTTCGGTTTCCTCCGTGCTTTTGGTGATGAATTCAAGATACATATAGGGTTCCTTTCAGCGCTTGATGCGCGCAAGCTTGGCGATGCTTTCTTTCAATGCGAGGAGCAAGGCATCGATATCTTCTTTCGTGTTCTGCCGTCCGAGCGAGATGCGCAGGGTCGAATCCGTTTCCGCGGCGGAAAGTCCGAAGGAGCGGAGAACGTAGCTCGAATGTCCCGTATTGGACGCGCAGGCGGAGCCGCTGGAAACGTAAACGCCGTAGGCGGAGAGGCTGTGCAGGAGCGTTTCGCTGTGGTAACCGCTGACGGTCAGACTGATGATGTGCGCCGCCTTCCGCTCGGACTGCGGCTCGTTGATGCGGACGGCGTCTCCGAACAGCTCGGCGGATTTTTTGGTGAAATATGCGCGGAGCTCCGCGAAGCTTGCCAGATTTTTCATCAGCTCCGCCGCGCCGACCTTTGCCGCTTCGCCGAAGCCGGCAATGCCGATGACGTTTTCCGTACCGCTGCGCAGACCGTTTTCCTGACCTCCGCCGAATACGATGGGGCAGATGGATTTCGTTTTCAGTATTTTGTCGCTGACGTAAAGCGCGCCGACGCCCTTGGGACCGCCGATCTTATGACCGCTTATGCTGACGGAATCGGCGTAGGGAAGCGCGCTCTGCGCGACCTTCAGAAAGCCCTGTACGGCATCGCAATGCACGAGCACGTCGGGAGAGACCGCCCTTGCGGCTTTGGCGATGGCGGCGATGTCGTTGACCGCGCCCGTTTCGTTATTGACGAGCATGGCGCAGACCAGGACGGTATCGCGGTCGAGCGCGGCGCGGTAAGCATCCATATCCCATACGCCGTTCGGGGAAGGAATATAGACCGCGCGGTAGCCGAGGCCTTCCAGATGCTTTGCCGTTTCGATCACGGAGGGGTGCTCCGTCTCGCCGACGATGAATTTTTTGCCCTTGTTGCGCGCCTTCGCCGTCATCGCGCCGATCATGGCGAGATTGTTCGCTTCCGTGCCGGAGGCGGTGAAGATAAGCTGCTCGCGCTTAGGGCGAAGTCCCGTTTTGGGCGGGCAGAGCGCGGCGAGAATCTGATCCTTCGCCTCGCTGACGGTTTTTTCGGCAAGAAGTCCCAGCTTATGCAGAGAGGAGGGATTGCCGTAGGTTTCCGCCATCACCTGCGTCATTTTTGCGATCGCTTCCGCGCAAAGAGGGGTGGTGGCGCTGTTGTCGAGATAAATTTCGGTTGTCATATTTGCTTGCCGTTCCCCCGTATCAATATACGAAATTGGAGACGATGGAACCGACCTCCTCCAGATGCTCGGAGAAAAGCTCCTCCTGCGCGGTGTAGGTCAGGATATAGAGATAGCCGGAGTAAACGGAGAAATACTGCATGATCTTATAGACGGAGCCGTCGCTTTCCACGGTGTAAACGTATTTGACCGCGCCGTTGCCGACCGTTCCGAATTTCTGGTTTTCGGTGCTGCATTCCTCCTCCAGAAGCGTGACCTTTGCGTAGGTGGACTGCAATTTTTTGAAGTAATCCTCACGGAAGTACGCATCGGCGCTGCTGTAGCTGCCGGAGGGCGTCATCTTCTGAATGGAAACGTTGCTGTTGTCGGAAGCCTTTGCAACGAGCACGCCCGTGGTAATTTCGGGCGTCCAATCGGAGGGAACGAAGAATTTGCAATTGATGTAGTCGCTGGAAACGAGCTGCATACCCTCGGGAATATCTTCGTTGCCCTTGTTACAGGAGCAGAGCAGAAGGGCGCAGGTGCAGAGCGCGAGTGCAAGCGCAATCAGTTTTTTGAGGTTCATGATTTGATTTTCCTTTCTTTTGAAAAATAGTATTTCTGCCGTCGCGGGGAATTTATAATAAAGAAAAAATGTCGATGACAGATATTTCGGATTGATCCATACTTATTTTATTATATCACAAAAATTGACGCACTGTCAATGAGAAACACGGATTTTTAACAAAGCGGACGCATTTATTTTTTCGTTTTCCGTAAAATTGCGCAAAATCGGCAGAGATTGGTATCTCTGCCGATGCAAAAACGTATGAATGGAAAGAAAAGGCTCTGCTCATTCCTCGTCCGTTTCTTTTTCCGTTTGTTTTCGACGGTGTTTACGGACGCACCAAAAGACCGTATACGCTGCGATGCTCATGCAAGCGACGGCACCCGCGGAAATCGCCCAGACGGCAAGCGTGGGAAGCCCGAGCGCCGGGATGACCTCAAATTCCGTGGCGCCGCAGATGGAGCAGGCGCGGAAACGCTCGCCCTCCTCTTTTCGCGTAGGCGCCTCCGTCACGGTCCAATCGCCGTAAGCGCATACCGAAAGAACGGTTCCGCAAATATCACACGCATGATCGCGGTTCGGATCGGCGCAAACGGAGCAGACAACGCCGCAAACGTCGCACGTATGGTCGTTGTTTTCATCCACGCACACGCTGAGAACGTCGCCGCAAATATCGCAACGGTGGTCGCTGTCTGTATCTTCGCACACGCTCAGCGTCTTACCGCAGAGATCGCACAGATGATCGCTGTCCGTATCCGCGCAAATACTCAGCGTCTTTCCGCAGAGATCGCACAGATGATCGCTGTCCGTATCCGCGCAAATACTCAGCGTCTTTCCGCAGAGATCGCAGGTATGATCCGCGTTCGTGTCCGCGCACACGCTCAAGGCCTTGCCGCAAACGTCGCACAAATGATCGCGGTCGGTATCGGCGCACGCGCTCAATGTCTTACCGCAGACGTCGCACACATGGTCGTTGTCCGCATCTGCGCACACGCTCAACGCGTTGCCGCAAACGTCGCACAAATGGTCTCGATCCGTATCGGCGCATTCACCGAGAACCTTGCCGCAAATATCGCACAGGTGATCGTCGTTCCAATCAAGGCATTCGCCCAGCCTTTTGCCGCAAATATCACACAGATGATCCCGATCGCGATCCTCACAAACACTGAGCGTTTTTCCGCAAATATCGCACAGATGATCGGAATCCGCATCCACACAGACGCTGAGCACCCATTCGCAAATATCACAGATGTGGTCCCTGTTGAGATCCTCGTGATTGCAAAGCAGCATCAGCGCATCGCTGATCCGCTCTGCGATATAGGCGTGCCCCTCTTCGCTTACGTCTGCCGCGGAGGAATCCAGAAAATACGCATACAAAAATTCTTCGATCGAATCGGCAACGCATATGGTGGAAGCCTCCGAAATATCCACGAAAATCACGTTCTCATCCCGCAGCGCGTAGAAAAGAGAATGCGCGAGCGTGGGCGCGCCGAGCGCCTCACCGAGATCGAAGGAGACACCGTCGATTTTCCATTCCGACGCCTGCACGGACGCATAAACGGTGTCAATACAGTTTTGAATATTGATCAAACCGCCACGGATGCTGCCGGCGTAATCGGAAAGCGCGCGTGCGATTTTTTTCGCTTCGGAGAGCGTGAGCTTCGCCTGCGCGAAGGCTTCCTCCATCAGCGCGACGGATTTTTCATTGATAACGTCACCGGCGAAGGAGGAGAGGAGCGCCTTTGCCGTGGGGATCTCTTCCATAACCCGATCGTACAAACCGGTCTGTCGGAAAAGGAATTTGACGACGTGAACGAGCTTTTCGGCAAGCGCCGCGTTTTCCTCGCCGACAAGAGAGACAAGGTCGAGATCGGAAATCGAAATATTCCCGATTGCTTCTGTGAAATCGAGGTCGGTTACGTAACCGTGAACGGATTGGATCTCCGCGTAAATCCGCGCCATCCGCTCGTCCAGCGCGCGGAATACGGCATCGAAGGCGTGAGCATCGGCAATCGGCGCAAGTATTCGGAGCGCGGAACGGATCACGCCATCGAAGGAATCCTTGAGCGGAAGCGCAGGGAGCATATCGGTCGAAAGCGTGATGCCATCCCAAGTTATATCCAGACCGAGATCGTCAAACGCGTGATAGCTACCAAGGAGCACCACCTGCGCATCGGAATTGACCGCGCCGATGGCATAAACGAGCCGTGCGTACTCCACGTTGAATTGAATATAACCGTAAAGATACGATTCCAACGCGAAGGCGAGCGCATCCAGGAGAGGGATTTCCTGTCTGAAAACCGCGTACTCTCCGAACATGGAAACGATCATATCGGTATCAAAAAGGGAGATCAGGGCGGAGAAGGACGGGTCGATCCGTTCTGACTGCTCCAGCAAACGGTCAACCGTATTGATTTCATAAGTATAGATCTCAGGTATGCCCGCTTTCACGAGCGCCGCTCTGATCGAGGCGCGCAGATGCTCCGCGCAGAAAGCGTTTTCTTCACCGAGCAAAGCCGCCCAATCGGGCTCCTGCACCTCAGCGCTCGCAAAGGACTCCTGTCCGACGAATGCATCGAAAGCGCCGTTGACGGTTTCCCGGATCCGAAGGCGAATCGCATCTGCAAACGATTCGTCGGGAACGGGTCTCATATTGCTGAAAAAGTGTCGGAGCGCCTCGTCCGCATAAGCGTTCACGCTTCCTCTGAGTTCATTTTCAATATAATTTTTTACGTAACCCCGTATTTGCTCCATGGCAAATCCGCTGAGCATACGTTCACTGTAGCCGACGGTGATCAGATCCGCCTGTGCGATCCGCGAAGAATCCAAGGCATCCCACCCCATCGTATCGAATTGATCTGCTCTGAGCCCTGCGCGCGCCGCAAGAAGCTCAGCGTAAAGCGTATCGTCGCCGATCGCAAGATAGTGCGAGTCCTGAGAAAGATGATAATTGGAGGAGAAAGCGCCTGCAAAGCGTTCACGCAAAAGCGCCCTGACGTAAGACGGCGAAAGAATTTCGCCGCCCAACCATGCGGAAAGATATTTTTCGGCGATGGCGATCCATTCGCGCATCTGCGCCTCCGAAACGGACAGGAGTTCCTTTACGGCGTCCTTGACGGAAGCCGCCGTCTCCAGAACGGTATTCAGCTTTTCATTGAGAACCGTCAGCGCTCTGACGATTTCCGGCTTCAGCGCGGCGTACGCATATGCGGACGCATCCAAAGCAACGGTCTGCAGAAGCGCCGCAAGATCGAGCAGATTTTTCTGTAAATTTTCAAGCAATGCGACCGCCTTTGCGTACGTTCCCGAATCGAGCCGCTCCGCTCGGCTGATCAGATCGCGGAGCGCCTCCACGCTTGCGACGGCGCTTTCGGCAGAAGCGCGGAGACGAAGCGCGAACGCTTCGCTTCGGAAATATTCCTCATAACCGAACGCCCATTCTTCTGCGGCGCGGATCGCGCCGACCGCTTCATCCAGGCGCGTGCAAAGACGGGCGATCAAGCCGCTGTTTTGCGCCTGCGCATAAGCAAAAGCGTAAATCTCGTCGTAATATTCGCAAACGAAATCACGGAGATAGCAAAGCGTCTGATCGAAGGACGTGTGTCCGTTTGCATAAGCGTCGCGGACCGCTTCGAAAATCGCCTTGTGCCCCACCTCCGTGGGGTATCCTTCGGAGGAGCAGGGGATTGCGTCGGGCGCGGCGTAAAGAAACGTTGCTTTTTCATATGTTTTTTCGCCCAAGGCTTGCATACAGGTAGGAAAAGCCGCCGTAAACGCATTGACTGCGTCGTACGCAAGGTCGAGTGCGATACCGACGGGCAAATTTTCCGCGTCGGCGTACGGATTGACGAGCGCGATCTGAATGATTGCGGCGTCGGGATTGAGAGCGAGAATATCCTCCAGCGCGCCGATATAGTTGACGGCGTAGCCGATCAGACAGTAGGTGATGGCTTCCTTAAGCGCGCAGAGCGTTTCGGGAGAGCCGTCGGAAAGGCCGGCGAGCGATTCTCCGAGGATTTTGTCCAGCTCGGCAATCAGTCCGCGAACCTGCTCTTCCGCATCGGGCGCAAGGTCCGCAAGATCAAAAATACGTTCTATATCGTAATTTCCCGAAAAGCCCTCCGTATTTCCCTTCAAAATTTCGGAAAGCTCATCCAGCATCCATCTGACGTTGGCATCTCCCAAGGAAAGCGAGATGATATCCGCGTCCTGAATGGAACGGCGGTAAAATTCCGTGGCAATCTGCAAATACGCGTATCCGCCGATTGCATCAGTTTCCGATTTGTTTTTGGGATAATACGGATCGGAAAGCAAGCCGTCGGCAGCGTTCTGCACGCGCACATCGCTTGCGTAAGAGGATTGAAAATAACCTTTGTTTTCCGTTTTGGCGTAAGTCGAAAGAATCCTTGCGGCGGCATCGGCGTAAACGGAATCCTCTCCGCACAGCAAAGCCCCCGTACGGCGGTCGCCCGTGCGAAATTCACCTTCGCAGGATTCCCACGCCTCGTAGAGCGATTGCATAAGGCTCTCGTTTTCATCGTCCAGCTCCAGAATCCGACGCAGATCCTCCGCACGTAAGCCGTTCATGGCGAGCTGTCGGTGATCCACAGCGGCGAGAGGACCTTCAAATATTACCTGACCGTCCGCGATTTCGCCGACGTATCCCGCAAGCCACGCGGCAAAGCGGTTGGCATAGGTGTTTTTTTCGTAATTGACGGCACCGCCCTCTCCGCCGTAACCGTTAGTCGCAGCATCGCCGATCGAAACGTAGATCAGCCGTTCGCCTTCCTCATTTTCTTGATTTCCCTGCGTGTGATCGTCCGCCGCGCCGATGCATGGCGCGCAGAGGACGAAAATCATGACCGCAGACATCAGGACGGCAAGCATTTTCCTGCCCATCTTTTTGAATCGCATTGTCCGTTCCTTTCCGAGGCTATCGCCTCCGCTCCGTCCGAAAACAAGTTTGCTTCGGAGGAGTGATTATAATTATGAAACCGCGCAGGATTCTCCGTAAAATCCGCGCGCGTACCGACGGATATAAATATATAAATCTTTCTTGCCTTCTATTCTATCACATCACGGAAATTTTGTCAATATTGCGTGAATTTTGTCGCAGAGCAACGGCATTTACTTTTTTCACTATGATTCGAATGAGAAAAAGATAAGATTTTTCATATTCAAAAATCTTATAGCAAAAAGAATGTTTTTGCGCTGTAAACAGACGGGATTTTTTACAAAATATTTCCCTTTTACAAAGGGGGAAC
>JAFQOX010000112.1 GCA_017412045.1 Clostridia bacterium | reverse complement strand
GCGTTCGATATCCTTTGCGAGCGCGAGCTGGCAACGGGTGCGCACGAGGTTGTGCTTGGGGTAATTGCAACGGAAGTAGAGATCTCCCGTCAGATAGTCGTCGAGGAAGCGCGAAGCCAATTCCACCGTGATGGAGAACGTCGCTTTGACGAGGTTGTCAAGCTCCACGGGCTCCAGCGCGTCGATCGTCGCGCCGATGAAGCCCTGCGCAAACGCGCGGAATTTCGCGGTATCGAAGTATACGCGCGATACGTCTGGTTCATCTTCCACAGCCGTATTCGCGATGAAGCGGACGGCGTCCGCAAAGTCGTACATAGACATACCGGGCATGATCGTATCGAGGTCAATGACGACGATCGGTTCTTTCGTGACTCTGTCAAAAAGCACGTTGTTGCATTTCGTGTCGTTGTGGGTGACGCGCTTCGGGATCTCTCCGTTTGCGAATCTCACGCTGAGCTCGCCCGCCTTTTCGCGCACTGCCGCGAGATAGGAAAGCTCCTTCGCGCAGTCCGCCACTCTGCCGCAGGGATTCTCGCCGACGTGCGTAAAGAGCGTTTCGAGTCTTTTTTGGGTATTGTGAAAATCGGGAATGGTCTCGTAAAGCACCGAGCCGTCGAAGTCGGAAAGATTCGTCTGGAACTGTCCGAACGCTTTTCCGGTTGCTTCGATCACATGCAGATCCTCGGAAGCGTCGAAGGTCACGGATTCGATGTAATTCACCACGCGCCAGAAGGCGTTGTCCCCACAGACGTAATAGTTGTGCCCTTCGTCGGTGTGATGGAAATGAAGCGTTTGCTGATCGGGGTATTTCTCGCGGATATAGCCCGTCACGCGGTCGATGTTCTTCATGATCTCCACGGGGTTTTTGAAAACGTGGGTGTTGACCTTCTGGAAGAGATACGGCTTCAGACTGCCGTCCTCTCTCATATAGGTCGCCTTGTAGGTCGAGTTGATGTTGCCCATCGTAATGACCTCGTAGGTATACAATTCACCCACGAGTCTGAATTTCTTTCCAATTTCGTTTAAGGTTGCGTACATGGTAAAAATCTCTTTTCTCTGAAAAATATATGAAATTTTTTTATTGCATAGGAAATTGCGCAAAATGGTCCTCGCCGTTTATATCGTTTGGATACAGTCTTAACTGCGATAGGCGAGCACACAGCTTGCAGAGCAAGCAGTTTTCCAGCGGGCGTTGCCCGCTTTTTTACACTATAGGAAATTGTGTAAAACGGCTCCGCCGTCGAACAAGGGACAAAATCAGAACAAGCTGCTATACGGCGGCAACCATCAGCGGCGATTCGCCGCTTTTTTATCGTTGGATACCGGAATATTCTTTTTTCACGTTTTCGTAGCTTTCAAGATTTCCGATATCGTACCGTTTACCGGGCATTTCCATCGCGTGAACGGAGGTCTGCTTGCAGAGCCATGCGATATAGCTTCCGGGCGCGTCCGTTCCGCAGCCGCTTGCGATCCCCTTTTCCACGAGCCTTGCATCGTTCCTCGTATAATAATAGAAGGGGGGACAGCACCAATGCGTCGCAGGCGAAGGGGATTTTTCCGTCATATCCAGAATTTGATCCCGTTCGTCGATCGAAACCACGCCGCTTTTCAGCAATCTCTTGCCGTCGGGCTCGTAATAACGCATGATACAGGAGGTTTGCTTCTCTTTTGCATATTTGATAAAATGCGTCAAGCTGAAGTCCAGCACGTTATCCCCCGCGATCACGAGCATATCGTCGTCCAGACCAAGCCGCTCGATCGCATACAGGATATCCTTGACCGCGCCCAGACGGGTTTCGTTCGTGCTCGTACCGTCGTCCACAACGGTGATCTTTTGTTTTTTCGTTTTTGCCCAAGCCTCAAAATGACGGGCGTATTTGTGATTGGAAATCACGATATATGCATCGACCGCGCCGAGCGTGTCGATATCGTCGATCAGCCAATCCAGGATCGTTTTTCCTTTGATCTCCAGCAAAGGCTTCGGGAAATTCTCCGTCAAAGGGTAAAGGCGAGTCGCATAGCCCGCCGCCAGAATCAAGCATTTCATCATTATGACCGTGCCTTTCTTAAAATTGAAGAAGTTTCGTGCGGTTTGCAAAGCAAATCCGACTCCCATAGAGGCGAAAGTCACAAAACTTCCGTTCTGAAAAACGATCCGTTTTTCAGAATTTCACGCCGTCTGCGCTTTCACAAATATGTACGGAATATTTTCCTTCCAAATGCGGAAAAGCCGCTAAATATTTCTTCGTTACTTGCTCAACGATACTTTCTTGATATGCGGGATCAATGATGGCGAGGCAGCAGCCCTTGAAGCCTGCGCCCGAAAAGCGTCCGCCGTAAACTCCCTGCGTTTCCGTCATGATCTCATAAAGCTTTTTCAATTCGGGTGAGCCCGTTTCCCAGCGATGAATGGAGCTGTAGCCGCTTTCAAACGATATTCTGCCGTAAGCCTCGATATCTCCCCTGCGCCACGCCTCAGCCGCTCTCTCCACGCGCTCGGATTCTCCGTAAAAATGCTCCGCGCGTTTGCGCCAATTTTCAGGCAAACGATCCCCGTATTGCCGAAAAACCTCATAGGGAACGTCCCGAAGATTCGTTTCCTCAAATTTACCGTATTCCATGCCTGCGTATGCCTTCAGCGCGTAAGCGGCGCTCCTGCATTCATCCACGCGCATATTGAAGGCGGAGCCTGCCAGACTTCGCTCGAGTCCGCTGAAAAAGATCGCGAACTTGTACGGCTTCATCGCGGGAGATTGCGGGATCAGCTCGTAGCTGTCGTCCCTCGTGTCCAAATATAAAAGATGGTTCTTTTTGCAGTAAACCTCGCAGGATTGGTCAAGTTTTCCGCAAGCAACGCCCACGTATTTATTTTCCGCCTCCTTGGAAAGCTCGATCAACTCCTTCGGAAAAAGGGAAATACCGTTCAATTTACAAAGCGCGGACAGAAACGTAATGATGACCGCCGCCGAGGAGGAAAGACCGCCGATGGGCAATTCTCCGTCGATCACGGCGCAAAGTCCGACGTTCAAACGGTATCTGGAATCCAGCGCGATCGTTGCGCCGCGCAGATGATCCGCCCAGTCGCCCTCCGGCACCTCCGGGGTAGAGGAAATATGCCACTGCGCGCGCTTTTCAAATTGCAGGGATTGGATTTCAACGACGCCGTTACGCTTCGGACCGTAGGCGATATGAATCCCCTTATCAATCGCAAATCCCGTGATCTTTCCGAGCTGGTGATCGACGTGCGCGCCGACGGGGCAAACGCGATACGGCGTAAAAGTCCTGTACGGCGGCTCTTTTTTATATATGCGTGCAAACGCTTCGTATGCGGTCATAGCGCTCCTCTCCGTTTCTTGATCAGGATTTTTTCTTCAGAGCCTTTTCTGCTTATACCTGATAAAATTCATGATACCACTCTGCAAATCGGCGGAGCCCCTCGCGAAGCGGCGTAGAGGGCTTGAAGCCGAAATCACGCTCCAGCGCGGAGGTATCCGCGTATGTGACCGGCACGTCGCCCGCCTGCATGGGAACGAGCCTCTTGTGTGCCTCAAAGTCGTAATCCGCAGGCAAAACCCCGGCGCGGATCAATTCCTCCTGCAATACCGTCACGAAGTCCAGAAGATTCTCCGGACTGCTGTTGCCGATATTGTAAACGGCGTACGGAGGCAGGGGAAGTCCGTCCTCACCGGTTTGCTTTGCGGGCGCCTTTTGCATGACGCGCTTCACACCCTCGACGATATCGTCAACGTAGGTGAAGTCGCGCTTGCAATTGCCGTAGTTAAAAATCTCAATGGTTTCACCCTTGCGTAATTTGTTTGTAAAACCGAAGTACGCCATATCCGGACGTCCCGCAGGACCGTAAACCGTGAAGAAACGGAGTCCCGTGGACGGAATATCGTACAGCTTGGCGTAAGCGTGCGCCATCAGCTCGTTGCTCTTTTTGGTTGCCGCGTAAAGGCTCACGGGATTGTCCACCTTGTCGTCCGTGGAATAAGGAACCTTTTTATTACTGCCGTAAACGCTGGAGCTGGACGCATAGACCAAATGCTCCACGGGATAACGGCGGCAAGCCTCCAGAATATTGTAAAATCCGATGACGTTGGATTCTATGTAAGCATCCGGATTGGTGATGGAATAGCGCACGCCCGCCTGTGCGGCGAGGTTGACGGCGACGGAAAAGCGGTATTTCTCAAAAAGTCCCTCGACCAGCGCGCGGTCGGAGAGATCGCCGCGGACAAATTCCCACGTACAGTCCGGATGCGCACCTGCGCTTTTTTCAATCTCCCGCAGACGGTACTCCTTGATGGAAACGTCGTAATAGCCGTTCATATTGTCAAGACCGACAATATGAACGCCGGGCACCGTACGGAGAAGCTCCTGCACGAGATTGGCGCCGATAAAGCCGGCGGCTCCGGTAACCAGAATCGTTTTTTCCGATAATGCAATTTCTGTCTTTAACATGGATCTGTTTCCTTTCGTTCGCATTTCTTGAATTTCGCTCAAAACATGAGCGGTCGCATTTACGGCTTGCGCGTGATCCGGCGCTTCACCTTTTTTCCGTAAAAAAGAACGTTCACGACAGCCTGAATGCCAAGGGCGGTCAAGCCAACCTTGATCGCAAGCACGAACCAGGACAAATAATCGGTATGCCCCATCGCATAAAAACCGGGGAACGCCGACACCGCCGAAAAAAGAAGCAGCGCGGCAATGGCATCCACAGCCAAATGCTTGATGAAATGACTGATTTTTCGTTGCAATATATTTTTTTTCAAATAATTCGCCAGATACACCGTGCGGTATGCCATCGCAGCGAACGTGCCGATCGCGACGCCGATCAATCCGAAATGAAATACCAGAACGACCGATAGCGCGACGTTGATAACGGCTTCAATGATCGCGCTCCATTGCGTCTGCTTATAATGACCTGCCGCCAAAACCATGATATTATACGGGAGCCGCAAGCAGTACGAGGCTTGCGCAAGCGTGATCAGATACGCAAACGCAGGTACGATATACTCGGCGTCGGTAATATCCGCGGTATATACGCTGACGAAGGGTACGATCAGAACGGCGGCAACCGAAAACGCAAGGGTAACGAGCGTATGCACCGCCCATTCCATGCGGTCAAAGGAACGGTTCAGCTCCTCCGTTTCATTTTTCGCAAGCATATTGCCGAGCATGGCCTGCATACCGTTCGTCATGGAAACCACGAGCTGCTTGACGCCGTTTACAACCAGATGATAGACACCGTAAACGGAAACGTTCTCCAACGTCGAAAGCAAGGTCAGCACGACCGTGTCGGTGTTTCCCAGCACGACGGATGCGATATGCTGCGCCAATCCGTTCCATTTTTGACGGATCGGCTCCTCCGTCAGCCGCAAGCTCCTGTCAATACGGTATCTCCGCTTTGCAATGACCGAAAGTAAAACGGGCTGCATGACGAAGATCAGCGAGGTCGTCAGCTTTACCGTCCGGATGGAAGCACCCGCCCGCATGAGCAAGATACAGCAAACGGTATTGAGGATCAACGCCGCGGAATGAACGGCATATTGGATAAATCCGAGCTGATCCGCGTTCAGCAAAAGCTTATACGTCATTCCTATATAATACTGTGCAAACGTGCTGACGGAAATCACGAGGATCAGGACCGCCGTAAACAGATAATCAAACGAATCAATGGTGATAAAAGGATATACCGCCATCAGAACGGCGACGTAAGCCAAAAGTATGTACGCGATTTTTCTGAAAAACCGCTCCGACGATATGACGATTTTGCTGACGGAAACCGTATCGTTCTGTGCGAGAGGCTTATACAGCGTCGATTGGACGACCGCGCCGACACCGCACTCCGCCAAGGCAATAAAGCCCAGAAATTGGGTGATGGAGGATACGAGACCGTTCACTGCCGATCCGTAATACGATAAAAAGAAGCGCGGCAATATGAAGCCGCAAACAAGCGTGATCAGTTGGTACAGCAAGGATGAAGCCAGATTCAGCTTCAATTTGATTTTTCTTGTCATAATATGCTCCAACCAAAAGTTGAAATAACGATCAAATCCGCCGGGGAGATTCCCCGTTGCCCGCCGCGCGCCCCGTGGAGGCTTTGATCCTGCGCGGTTACTCTCCCCATGCGGGGAGAGCAGATAATATATATTATCAATTATTTTGCAAGCTTTCCGTCTGCGCCGAACGTGTAGGTGCCTGCACCGATCAGACCGTTCGTCTTGGATGCAGCGACAAAACGAGTTTCGTTTGCAGCAACCTTGCCGCTGAACTTAACGAGATAGATCGAACCGTCGATCTCTACGAGCTCACTGTTGTAAAGTCCCGAACCCAATTTTCCGTCCTTATAATAGTACAGAATATCGCCATCCGGTTTTACGCCCGTAAAAGGAATCTCCATTTTACCGTCTGCGCCGAACGTGTACGTACCTGCGCTGATCAAGCCGTTCGTCTTAGACGCGTGAACGAAGCGGGTTTCGTTTGCAGCAACCTTGCCGCTGAACTTAACGAGATAGATCGAACCGTTGAGTTTTACAAGCTCGCTGTTGTAAAGACCGGTCGCAACCTGACCGTTTTCGTAGAAATACAATTCACCGTCAGCGCCTTCCTTTACACCGTTAAAGAGCTTGCCGTCTGCGCCAAAGTCATATACGCCTGCGCCGGTCAAGCCGTTCGTCAAGGATCCGGGAACAAAACGAGTTTCGTTTACGGCAACCTTACCGCTCCACTTAACGAGATAGATGGAACCGTCGATCTCTACAAGCTCGCTGTTGTAAATACCGCTTGCGAGCTTGCCGTCCTCGTAGTAATACAAAGCGCCGTCCGCGCCTTCTTTTATACCGTTGAAGCGTACCAGCTTACCGTCTGCGCCGAATTCATACGTACCTGCGCTGATCAAGCCGTTCGTCGCGGATGCGGGAACGAAGCGAGTTTCGTTTACGGCAACCTTACCACTCCACTTAACGAGATAGATGGAACCGTCGATCTCTACGAGCTCGCTGTTGTAAATGCCGGTCGCAAGCTTATCGTCCTCGTAATAATACAGCGTGCCGTCTGCGCTTTCCTGAATGCCGTTAAAGGTCTGAAGCTTACCGTCTTTACCGAAGTAATAAGTACCGGCAGAAAGCAAACCGTTTGCGACACTCGCCGAAACCCAACGGCTCGCATCCGTTACGAGCTTACCGCTGTACAGAACGAAGTAGAAATCTCCGTTATAGCTTCTGATCTGACCGTCAGCTTTTCCGCCGTGAACGAAGCCGTCGTCCTCGATCAGATACAATCCGCCGCGCTGATTGTCGATGACACCCTTCGTGGTGATTTCGCCGATCAAAGCGCCGTTCTCATCGAATTCCCAGACTCTCATTTCGCCTCTGGTCATATAAGCCCAGTCGTCGTAGAGAGCGTGAATTCCCGTGGTTGCGTATCCGGATTTGTCAAAATTATAGGTCTTTCCGTCAATTTCAACAAACATTGCCTGATTGTTGTTACGAGCCACGTAATAATCGGGACCATAGTAAAATCTTGCGCCTTCAGCCGTCTGATACCATGCGCCTTCCGTCTTTCCCGTTTCATCAAACGTAAATACGGGGCCCCAGTGTTTTACACCGGTAACGGCTACCTTGGTGGTCGTATTGAAATAATGCCAATAGTCACCAATCTTAATCCATCCGCCGACAAGCTCGCCAACCTTAGCGTAGCGCCATGCAGAAACGGTTTCGTCATAGAACAAGCCGTTGTACTTCATCTGACCGGAGCAAACGCCGTCCTCGCCGAAGTCGTAGTAGTAACCGTCAACGAGCTGAACGCCGGTGAGCGCAACGCCGTCAACGTAATAGGAATCGCCGATCCAGCCTGCGTTTGCAACGCCGTCGGTATAAGTCTTGCCGTCGGTGTATACGCCGTTGAAGCGCTCGCCGCAAGTGCATTTCAGAACGCCGTCCACAACCGTGTAGGTGTGACCGGTCGCTTTTACTTTCGTACCCCAATCAACGGGAGAGTTACAGGTATCGCACCAGGTTCTGCCGGTATAGCCGTCCTCCGTGCAGGTTGCTGCAAGATCCGTCATGGCAACCGCGCTGTGTACGTGATAACTGTGAGTATTATAGAAATCTTTGTTGTAATCGCGAAGATATACGCCGTAGGTATAAGAAACACAAAGAGTATGGATATTTTCGCTGGAGAAGCTATGGCTGCTGCCATCAAGGTAGGTGACCATACCCATTTCGGTATCAACGTCAACCGAGAGAGCAGGCGCGCAAACATAGTTACACTTCCATGCTTCTACTGCATTGGCATGAACGTGGTCGTCACTGGAAACGTAATCCCATACACGGATGGGAAGACTTGCCACGGTTTCCGTACCCTTAGCGGAGAGATAACCATTACGCGTCAAAGTTACGGTCACGATGTTTTCCGCTTTATCATTTGCCGTTGCAAATTCCCACTCGCAATCAAAACCGCTGAGAACGGTCATCTGATCCAATTCCCAATTGTTCATGCTGTCAAGATCAAGCTTCATCTCAACAGACTGAACGCTCTCAATGGCATCGACCTCAACGTCGATCCAATAGACGGAGCCGTTAAGCATATAAATGAGATCCTTATCCTGAGGCTGAACACGGACCGAAGCATCGTCATTTTCGGTTTTTACCGTGATCTGACGCTTTGTTTCGGAATAGTTGCCCATCTTGTCCGAAATACCGATACGGATCGTATGAACGCCGTCGGTAAGAGCTGCACCGGAAATGGTAATCAAACCGTTCGCATATTCGCAATCAACCTCGAGACCGTCAATATACGCTACGACAGACGATGCATCAAGACCGGAAGCGTTGTTGGGATTCGTCATATCTTCTGCAACATTGACTGCAAAATCAACGATATTTTTGTTGACAGTCTGACCATTGAGAGCAGCTGCATCACTCATTCCCTCTACTGCATAGGTCATATCGCCGAAAATGGGATTCTCACGATCGTCAACCGCATCGGAATAGTCAACGGTAATGTCGTCGATGTAGAATGTGAAATCACCTGCGTAATTGGTCTCATTCTTTTCCCAGGATTCGATGTTTACTGCGTAAAATTCAAAGAAGCAGTTCGCCTTCCACTTAAACTGTGAGCCGTTGAAGGACTGACCGACCTGATCGACGTTATTTTCAATGTAAACATCTCTGCCGCCAAGCTCCATAGAAACATAATGCCAGCCGGAATATTCCCGCATATCGTTTTCATTGTAGCACTCGACACTGGAACCGACTCTGCCGTTCATCTTGCCGTTTTCGTCGTGAGTGGTTACGCCCATAAAATATGCAAACTGGGTAGCATCCTCAGGGATATAGAGCCAGAAACCGATACGTACGGCATTTTTCAGCTCGATGGATTCTCCATCCCAAACGAGAGAGTTTCCTGCCCAAAATTCCGTACCGTGAAGGGCTTCGTCCATAGGATAGCGGAAAGCAAGCGCCTGACTGCCGCTATGAACCTTTCCCGTTTCAGGTGTAACAATCTCCAGCTCCGCAACGGTATATTGATCCTTATTTGCGCCAACCGCGTTGCTCAGCCACCAGTTATTCAGATCTGCGCCTTTTGTACCGGCTTCAAAATCGAAGATGACCTCGGAGCCCTTGCCAAGCGTCACGGTAACGGTATCAGTGACGTTACTGCCGACGAAAGTAGCCGTAATGACCGTTTCCTCTCCGCTTTCCGCAGCGGTAAATTTGCCGTCATTGACGGTTCCTACCGTTTCATCTGTTACGCTGAACGTAACGTCGCCATCCTTGAGCAAGACGTCATGGAGACCGTACTTTGCTACGATCTCAAGAGTGACGGTTCCGCCAAAGGGGACCACCATCTTATCGCGAGTGAATGCGATCGTTTCAGGAACAACGACGTGAATCGTGGCAGATCCAACGACTTTACCGTCTACGAGAAGAGATACGACCGCATCGCCGACCGTTCCGTCGGAAACGAATACGCCGTTTTCAACGCTGCCGTTGGTCGCGCTCCAGATTGCATTTTCAGGAATCGCGGCTGCCGTACCGGCAGGGCTGATGCCCGTTGCGCTTACTTTAACCTTGGCACCTGCGGTAACGTATTCGTTCGCTGCGGTAATCGTTGCATAGGAGAAAGTATCCGAAGGGGGCGTCGTGGTATACATAACGAGACCGTTGGAAACCGCACGTTCGGAGCCGTCGGAGGGATTGCTGGTAACCTGAACGTCGTTGCTGCCGGCAGGACGGGAAATGTAGGTGGCAGAGCCGCCGCCGTCAAGGCAAAGAATATAAGTACAGCCTGCTTCATCCATAATTTCAACGGATTCTTTCCAGTTCGTACCCGCAGAACCGCCGGCCCCATTGCCGTCCGCGGTCATAAATACGACCTTATTGTCAGCGGTAACACCAACGAAGGAGCGAGGATAGCGACCGTCGTTCAAATAACTGTTGCTGTTATAAGAGCAGTCGACACCGTTCTTTCTGACAAGCTGGAAGCCGCCGATCGCTTCCTGTGCCGGACCGTGAGCGGCAACCGCTTCATCCCAGTCTGCGTTGTTCGCGCCGCAAAGAGCGGTTCCATCCTCAAAGATGGCAAACCAAGAGGAGTTACCTGCCTTGGAAATGCCGAAGCCTGCAACACCGTTCGTAACGTGCGCGCCCGAGGGGATGCCGGAGCCGGTGTTATAGCCGTCACCGTTCACACCCGCAACGATCGCGTAATACGGTATGTAGTTTGCCGCATCGTTGGGGTTGCTGTGCTTTTCAAGCATAGATGCAGCCTGCTCGGTCATTTTTGCCATACCGCCAACCGTGCACTGCGCATCCTTGTAGGTCGTGTGAATACCTACGTCATCGCGGTTAATGTCCGCAACCGCGATATAGTAGTTGATGAGCTTGCCATCTGCAGCGTAACCGCTGTTGATGGTCTGCGTGATGCCGGGCGCGAGCGTGGATTTCACCGATTGATACGTTGAAATCTGCTCGTTTTCCGAAGCCGGAGCCGCCGCAGCCTCCGCCGCGAATACCGACATGGGCAAAACGCCCATCATCAGAACCGCAACCAGAAGCAGCGCAACCGCTCTTGAAAAAAACGTGTTCTTCATGTTTTCTTCTCCTTTTTAAAAATTTTTATTTACTACAATAGCGCAAGGCTATGAATAGTCAGTAATATCATTTGGCGGGAAGCGTCAGCCAATCGCCGAGCGTCTGATCCCATTCGGGCGGATCAAAGCCCTCGAAGCCGGAAGCGGGAAAGAACGTCAGCTCCGAAAAATAAATTTTTCCTTCCACCAGATAGAAATCCACGCGCAGGAACGGAATATCCCTTGAAAGCTTTTCCGCCAGCATCAGCATCTCAGCCAATTTTTCGGGCTTATCCATCGGCACTTTTGCGTTGGGGATATGCGGACGCTTGAGGTCCATGCGCTCCCACCCGGCAGTATAAAAGTCCTCCGTCAGCCCGCTTTCCGTGAAGCGGTCGCGGCAGACCAGAATGAATTTCGGGACGCCCCCGAAGCAATGGATCTTATAATCGGTCAGACCGCCCGCGTCGCTTTTCAGAAATTGCTCCGCCACGATCCTTCGGGGAACATCCTGATAGGGCCATTCGCGTCCCGTCAGGTAATAATCCTGCTTCAGACCGCGCTTCAAGCCCTTTTTTACTTTTTCAATATCAAGCTTGGATTTATCCGCGCATATGCACATACCCAAGCCGGAATTGTGATTGCACTTCATCGCGAATTGATCCGGCAACGCCGAAAAATCAATCTCGTCGGGGGAATCCCAGACGCCGATCAGGGGGATCAGATACTGCGCGCCGATTTTTTCCGCCACGTATTCTCTCGCCTTATATTTATCGACCATCACGGTATATTCGGGCTTGCGGTCGTATAATTTCAGCCATTGGAGCTTCTCGTTGAAGGTGACGGGATTGTCGATGCGAAGCTTTGCGTGGAACGCCCGCTCGTATTTCATTTGCAGAAAACGGCGGTCGGACAACCGATCCGTAAGACCGAGGCTTGCCATATAATTCAAACGGATCTTCGGATCCGTCAATACGTTTTTAAGCTTACCGAGTATTCCTGTTTTCAAAATTTCAAATCTCCGTTTTATTCACAAATTTTCTTTACGAAAGCTTCCCATTTGCGGAAGATGATCTCCGGACGGAATTGCTCCGCCAGGCGCTTTTCGTCCACGCCGTCGGAATTCCGGGCAAGCACGCTTTCTATTTTTTCACGCAAGGCTTTTTCATCGCCGCAAGCGAAAAGTCTGTCCGCCAGCGCGTCTCCGAAGAGCATTTTCGGACCGCCGCAGGGACAGTCTGAAGAAATACAGGGAATTCCCATCGCCATCGCCTCCATCAAAGCGTTCGGCATTCCCTCGTAATCGGAGGACAAGACGAAAAGCTTGGCGGACGAAAGGGCTTCCGAAACGTTTTTCGTGACACCGGGCAGAAAAATTCGTTTTTCCATATGCAATTCCGCGATCAGCGCTTCCAGCTCACCGCGAAGCTCTCCTTCGCCGTAGATGATCAGATTATCCGCCACTCTGTCCGCCACGGCAGCGAACGCGCGGATCAGGAGCGCGTGATTTTTCTGAGGGGTCAGCCGTCCCGCCGTCACGATATCCCGACGAGCCGCGTCTGCATTCGCGTGATAAAAGATTTCGTCTACCTGATTATAGATGATTTCCGATTTCTTCTGAATAAAAGACGGAAACCACTCTTTTGCATCCTCCGTCTGAAAAACGATGCCGTCCGCGCGGCGGAAAAGCGTTTTCGCCAGAATGCGGTTCACCCGATTCGGATATTCCCTGCAAGGATCGTTTCTGACGGAAACGATCACCCTGCTTTTCAAGCCCATGCTCGCAACAATCGCGCGGAAATTCGGCTCCGCCATAAAAGCGATCACGGCGTCGGGCTTCTCTTTCTTGATCAATTTCCGCAACTCTCTCGTCAATCTGTAATTTCTTTGAACGAAACCGCAATCTTGTTTTTGATCGAATAAAGAAATCCTTTTGACTTGATCTCCCACGCGGTATTCCTTTTCCACCGGAAAAGAGGTAATAACCGTACAGTCGTGATTTTGCTCCGAAAAAACCGTTGCAAGATTGCACATCACCCGTTCCGCGCCGCCGCGGCCGAGCGCGTTAATGTAAAACAATAGCTTCATACGTAAATTCCGTTCTCCTTCATTTTATGAAAATTTCTCTTCCGTTTTCTCTACGGCTCGTTTGAGAATTTTTCGCGGAACAAGCCCTGATCCGCCGTCAACCCGCTGACTCGCGATCGCTTCTTTTGGAACAAACCGACGCCCCAATAAATCAAAGCGAATACGATCAGCGAAAAGCTTCTTTGAACGATATTATAAGAATCCGCGTAAACCAAAGATCTCAGAAAAATTTCCAGCATCACGTATACGGACAGCGTGCCTCTGACTCTGCCGACCGGAAGTTTCAGAACCCAACGATACAATTTTGCCGCAACGATTCCGAAAAATACGGCAAATACAAAGACGCCTATGAGCCCAAGCTGTAAATAGCCGATAGAAACGGAGTCGATCGGCGTTTCGCCCAGCACGCCGTCCTGCCCCTTTTTGCTTCCGAAAGCAAGCACCGTCATAAAGTCGGAGGCCGTATCCGGAATGATTTTTCTCCAAAAGCTCGACGGCAACAAAAACAAGGGATAAGAGACGATGTCCAAAAAGAATCTGGCGTCATCCGCACGCATCTCACTCAACAGCATCTTAAAATTGGAAAAACAAAAAGCAATTTCGCTGCACAGCAGATCAACGGCATCAAATTCAGTCGTTCTGCCCATCCAGGCAGATATCCTTTCAAACAGAATGACAGTTGCCAAAAAAGCAATCACTACGAAACATACGTTTTTTATTTTAATCACTTTGACCTTATCTTTGTTCATCCAATACGCCATCAGAAAAACCACGACGTAGATCAGAAACGACAGCCTGCCTCTGTTCGCAAATAAAATCATCAAAGAATAGATCACGGAAGCCGCAAACAGTACGACCCTTCCGGTCTGAACGGTCCCTTTTTTTCTGAGCTGAGAAAAAAGCAAAAATGAAGAGACCGATACGCAATCGCGAAAAACGATCAGAAAGCTCCATGGATTTTTCACAAGATCGGTGATCCCGCTTCTGATAAAAGCGGAATATTCCAAATAGCCCAGATAACCGCCGTACGCCCAACAATACATCACGTCGGAAATCACGCCCACCGCAAAAAGCAGAACGCTCGCGATATAAAGCCGATCGGATTCCTCATCGGACACTCCACCGTCTCCGTCATCGGACAAAGGTGAAATCAGACGACTTTCATCGGAAAACAAACGAAACGTCTTGACAAGAAAAAAGAGGAAAACACCGATACAGACGTAATACCGAACCATATCCCAGGCGCTGTAGCTTGAAATAACGATCAGATACCGATTGTTTGGATTTTGCAAGGAATAGAAATATATAATCGGAAACAGAATCCCCCATATGGCGGCTGCTCCCAAAACAATCACGTTATCGGCGGATAAAACGATACCTTTTTTTGTTCTCACAAGCAAAAGGAACGCCATCAACAAAAGAAAAACCGCCAAAATGATAATAGTTATAGCATTCAACACCCATACTCCTTTTATAAAAACACCTTACGTCACGCCTGACGGTACACCTCACGCAGCCGCTCTCTGTAGGAATCGGAGCAGTTCATTTCCGCGCTTTTTTTGATTTGATTTTCCGAAAGCTTTTTATGCAATTCCCCGTCCGTCACAATATCAAAAATGCGTTGCGCAAGCGCAGCGTTATCGTCACTGAGAAATCCGTTTTCTCCGTCGGCAATCAATTGCTTCAAGCCATCCACGGGCGTGGTAACCACGGGAACGCCCAGAGCCATCGCTTCCAATGCGCACATCGGCGTTCCTTCCCAGCGGGAAGTCATGATCATACACTTGGCATCCCTCAAAATCTGATACGGATTATTTTGAAATCCCAAAAAGCTGACGTTGTCCGACAGCCCTTTTTCCAAAGCCGTATTCACAATCTCCCGTTCCAGCTCGCCGGTTCCGACGATCGCAATGTTAATATCATTTTTCATGGAAACCAGGCAAGAACATACGTCGAGTAATTTATGCGGATTTTTTGGATATGTCAATCTCCCCAGATATACGACGTCGTAAGGATACCGCGCCGGATCGCTTTCAGCCTTCGCCAAAAGACTTCCGACGTCAATGACGTTATAGAGCACCGAGCTCTTACGGGCAAACGTTTTGTGAAAAGCGTATCCGTCAAACGCGCTTTGCGACACCCAGAAGATATGCTTTGCCTTCCGCGCCGCCGCGAGATAGGCGACCGATTTCAGGGTAATGGCACGGGCGTCGTACGCATTGTTATGAATATGCGATACGAGCGGGATCCTTCCGCACACGCAGGCGGCGATAAACGAAGCCCTCATGTCGTGCGCATGGATCAGATCGGGCTTTTGCTCCGCGATAACCCTCTTCACTTCCTTACAGGTCAGAGCCTCGATCCCGACGTACCGAACGCCGCGTTCCCGCAACGAACCTTCAATATCTCCCTTGGGAGAACAGTACAGCATTTCATATCCGCCGTCAGAGGAAAACATCCCAATGATCTGACAGACGACGTTTTCAGCGCCGGAATATCTGTTTGTATTCAGCAGATGCAGTATCTTCATGCAAGTCAACAATCCTTTCCACAACGTTTTTCTGTGAGAAAATCTCGTCCAAGCCACCGTTCGGACAATGATTTTTTATTTTTTCAACCAGAGAATCCGCGTCGTTCGGATCAAATAAATTCTCCGGCGCAACGTCCTCGCTGCCTCTTATGCGGGAAGCAAGAACCGTAGTCCCGGATGCCAACGCTTCCATAACGGCGACGGGAAGCCCCTCCCTGAAGGAGGGATGCACGTAGAGGTCCGCCGCTTGATACAGCTCCGAAACGTCCGTCCGATAGCCTATCAGATGCACCTTCTCCCCGATGCCGAGCGTATCTGCCAAAGCAACAAGCGCTTCCGCCTGATCTCCCGTGCCCGCAATCATATAATGCGCGTTCGGCTCATTCCATTTTGCCAGCGCCTGTACGACGAGCCGATGATTTTTGTTTTCGTTGAGCTCGCCGACGGAAAGGAGGAGAACGGCATCCTCGGGAATACCGAGCTCCCTTCTTTTTTCTTTTCTGTCAACTCCGGCATTTCCGAACCGCGCAAGATCAACGCCGACGCCGGGAATATAATGCACCTCGCGCGCCTTGAATTTATTTTTCGCCAGCGCAAAATCCTCCCGATTGATCGTAATCAGCTTATCGGTAAAGCGCGAACAGAATTTTTCAACGGGATAGTACACCATCCAATTCAGCTTCGGCGCGCCCTTGTAAAAGTGAAAGCCGTGTGCGGTGTAGAAAACCCTGAGTCCCGTTTTCTTTCTGAAATTTCTGCAAACCAATCGGGTGATCACGGAGGCGTTCGGCGTATGGCAATGAACGATATCGTAGCCGCCGTTTTCGATCACACTTTTGAGCTGACCGTACGCCTTCATATTGTCCGGGGACAAGGGCGAGCGGGAAAAACAGATCCTATGGACCCCGCAACCGAGCGCGCCGTAGAGCGAGTCCAAAGCACCGTCGCTGTCATTGCAAGCGAGATCCACCCGATGTCCCTTGCGGACAAGCGCTTCGATATGCGGCTTAAAAAAGCTGTTCATCGTCAACGAAACCGTCGTTACGTAAAGAATTTTCATTTGATCTTCCTCGCGGGAACGCCTGCGTACGTTCCGCTTTCTCTCATATTTTTGACAACCGCCGCGCCCGCGCCGACGACGCAATTTTCACAAACTTCAATATTATTGATGACCGTCGCGCCGATGCCGATATGCGTTCGTTCACCGACGTGAACCGTCCCGCCGAGCGTGGCGTTCGGAGAGATATGCGCGTAATTGTCAATGATATTATCGTGCTCGATCACCGCGCGCGTGTTGATAATACAATGCGCCCCGACCGTAGCACACGCGTTGATGACCGCGCCCGCCATCACGACCGTTCCGCATCCGACAGTAACACAAGCCGCAATCTGCGCGGAAGGATGGATCAGCCTCACCCAATGCACACCGTATTTTTCGGCGATCATTTTTCTGACCGCGTTATTGCCGATGCCGATGATGAAATCCGTTTTGCCGTCGTCCAGCTTCGGAATATCGGCACTCGTTCCGATGATCGGAAATCCCATCACCTCGCCTGTCGCGTGATCGTCAACAAAGCAGATATCCGTGTATCCGTTTTTCAGCGCATTATCCGCAATCACCTTCCCGTGACCGCCCGCGCCTATAATAATAAGTTTATTCATGTGCAAGCTCCGCCTCGTTTCCCATGAATTCCTCCATGGTCGCGCTCGTTTCGCTGGAGATGCCGCTGCGCTTCAGCACAGCCTTCACCGTGCCCAGAATGATCTTCACGTCTCCGAGAAACGTAATGTTATCAACGTATTCCACGTCGTACGCAAACCGTTCTTCCCAAGAGATCGCGTTTCTGCCGTGGATCTGCGCGTAGCCGGTCAGCCCGGGACGCACGTCGTGGCGACGGCGCTGTTCTTCGGTATATCTCGGTATGTATTTGACCAGAAGCGGTCTCGGGCCCACGATGCTCATATCCCCCTTGAGGATATTGATGAGTTCCGGCAATTCATCGAGAGACGTACTGCGAAGAAATTTTCCGTACTTATTGAGTCTGACGTCATCGGGAAGCAGATTGCCGTCCTTGTCTTTTGCATTGCTCATCGTGCGGAACTTGATCAGATTGAATATTTTCTCTTTCCCGTCCTTCCCCTTTTTACCGGGTCTTGCCTGTACGAAGAAGGGATTTCCCTTCATGGCAATCGCGCCAATCAATGTCAAAAACAAGAGGAATGCGGAAAGTGCGATGAGCGCCATCAGGGAAAGCATAAAATCAATCAATCTTTTGAAAAATTTTGCGTACATACCATACCTCTTTCAAAAAGTCATTCAAAGCAGCTTCGGATGATCTGAATAATGATCTCCTGCTCCTCGGGAGTCATTTTGTTATCGCTGGGGAGACACAGTCCGCGGCGGAAGATATCCGCGCCGACGTCGATACCGCCGCCCGCGATATAGGCGTTGGTCCTGCCTCTGCCGTTGCCCTCTTTCGTGACGAAGCCGTGCATACGGTACGTCGGCTGCATATGCATGGGCTTCCAGATCGGTCTGCCCTCGGCGTTATATTTTGCGAGAGTTTCGAGAATCTCGTCGGGGCAGGTCTTGCCGGGCTCTTTTCGGTAGCAGGTCTCGGAGTCGCTTCTGACCTGCTTTGCCATCGCGGACTCGTCGATGAGCATACAGGACAACCAAAAATTCGGCTCCATGATGGCGGGATCGTAGGGATTCATCGTTACGGGAAGTCCCTCGAATCCTTTTTTATACCGTTCGTAGATCGCTTTTTTCTGCGCGATATGCTCTTCCAAATGGGGAAGCTGACCGCGTACCACACCCGCGATGACGTTGCTCATGCGGTAGTTGTAGCCGATCTCCTCGTGCTGATACCACGGCGCTCTTTCGCGGCTCTGCGTGGACCACTTGCGCGCCTTGTTGGCGGCTTCAAGGTCGTTCGTCAGGAGCATACCGCCCGAGGAGCCGGTGATGATCTTATTTCCGTTGAAGGAAATGACGTTATACGTACCGAAGGTGCCCGTTTGTTTTCCCTTATATGTAGCGCCGAAGGATTCCGCGGCATCCTCGATGATGACCGCGCCGTGCTTTTCCGTGATCGCGCGGATCTCGTCGAATTTTGCGGGCGTACCGTACAGGTTGACGACCATGACCGCCTTGGTCTGCGGATACAGCTCGAACGCCTTCTCCAGCGCTTCGGGATCCATATTCCACGTATCGTATTCCGTATCAATAAAAACGGGCGTTGCCTTTTCGTAAGCGATGGCGTTGACCGTCGCCGCAAAGGTCATATCCGTACAGAAAACGGTGTCGCCCTGCTTCACACCCGCCAATTTCACGGCAAGGTGAAGCGCCGCCGTTCCCGAAGAAAGCGGTACGGCGTATCCGCATCCGAGCCTTTCGCAAACGGCTTTTTCAATCGCACCAAGGTTCGCGCCCTCCGTGGACATCCAGTTCGTTTCGTAAGCCTCGGTCATATATTTCAGCTCTTCGCCGTGCATGGTTGGCGAAGATAGCCATATTTTCTTTTCAAAAGGTTCAAAATTCATCATGATCACCATGCCTTTCTTTTCACAAAGCCTATTTATCATGCCATGAAAAATAACACCTATCCGTTTCATAGGCGTACATCTCCATTGAAATTATATTACATATTTATATAAAAATCAAGGGATTTTTTAAAAAAATCACGTTTTCATTCATATTTCAGACATGGAAAAGCACGTTTTTTCATTCATTGATAAAAAAATCTTAAAGCAAAAAGAATATTTTTGATCTGCAAACAGACGGGCTTTTTTACAAAATATTTCCCTTTTAGAAAGGGGGAATGTCAACTTTTTCTTTGTTTGAAAGAAAAAGTTGCAAAAAGAAGCAAACAAACGTGCCGTTTGATCGCTGGTGCATATGGGAATTGTATACCGCAAAGCCTACTCGCTCTGCGCGAACGCCTGCGCAAAGCGCAGAACAGTTCGCTTGACGCAAGGGTGTTGCGCCGCTCGCGGTTCTTTGGGGAACTTTGATCGTATGGAGGCTTTTCTTTTGGTGCGCCTACGGGACGGAGACTCCCCCAAGCGCCTATTTTAGTCCCACCAAGCTCGTACGGCAGATCTGTGGTCGCTTTTTCTACGGAAGTTGATTGCAAAAGCCTATTGGGGGCTAAATAAGACGGTGGG
>JAFQOX010000111.1 GCA_017412045.1 Clostridia bacterium | reverse complement strand
TCAGAGTGTCTTTCTTGCAACTTTTTCTTGACTCCTTGACTCAGGTCAAGGAGTGGGTAACAGAAAAAGTTGACCGTTCCCCTTTTCAAAGGGAATTTTTGCTTACTTTTGTAGAAAAGTTCTCCCATAAACAATCATTTATCTATCGTTCCATCGAACGCCGCTATCACCGTATCATAAAGAAAGGAAACCGTAATATGAATATTATAGAAAGACTCAGCGAAGAGCTTTCCATCAGGCAAACGCAGGTGGAAGCCGCCGTGGGACTGATCGACGAGGGCAATACGATCCCCTTCATCGCGCGTTACCGTAAGGAGGTCACGGGCTCTCTGGACGACGAACAGCTCCGCGCGCTGGAGGACCGTCTGAATTACCTGCGCGGTCTGGAAAAGAGAAAGGAAGAGGTCCGCGCCGCGATTGCAGAGCAGGGCAAAATGACGCCGGAGATCGAGGATGCGCTTTCTGCGGCGCAGATCCTCGCAGAGGTGGAGGACGTCTACCGCCCCTTCAAGCAAAAGAAGAAAACGAGAGCCTCCGTCGCGCGTGAAAAAGGACTGCTCCCTCTCGCGGAGCTTCTTCTCGCGCAGGAAAAAAGGTACGTCCCCGATCTGGAGACCGTCGCTTCCTCTTATATAGATGAAGAAAAGAAGATCGCCTCCGCCAAGGACGCGCTGAACGGCGCGATGGACATCATCGCGGAGATCATCTCCGACGATGCCGATTACAGAAAGGACATCCGCGCGCTGACGTACGAGCACGCCCTTTTCTCCGTCAAGCAGGCGAAGGACGAGGATTCCGTCTATTCCATGTATTACGATTACAGCGAAAAGCTCTCCGAAATTCCGCATCACAGAATCCTCGCGATCAACCGCGGCGAAAAAGAAGAATTCTTGAAGCCCTCCGTCGAGATCTCCAAGGATATTCCCCTCAATTATCTGCTCTCCCGCGTGGTGACCGATCCCCAAAGCCCCGCCGCGCCCTATCTCATTTCCGCGCTCGCGGACAGCTACGACCGTCTGATCGCGCCCTCCATCGAGCGAGAGATCCGCTCGGAGCTTTTCGACGGCGCGAGCGAAGGCGCGATCAAGCTTTTCGCGCAGAACCTCAAAAATCTCCTCATGCAGGCGCCGATCAAGGGAAAGACCGTTCTCGGACTCGACCCCGGCTACAGAACGGGCTGTAAGCTTGCCGTCGTTGACAAAACGGGCAAGGTGCTGGATACCGCCGTCATTTATCCCACCAAGCCGCACGAAAAGACCGAGGCGGCGAAAAAGATCGTCAAGCGTCTGATCACACAGTATCACGTAGACATCGTTTCCATCGGCAACGGAACCGCCTCCAAGGAGAGCGAAGCCTTCATCGCCGAGACGCTCAAGGAGATGCACTGCGGCGTGAAATATCTGATCACCAGCGAAGCGGGTGCATCCGTCTATTCCGCCTCCAAGCTCGGCGCGCTGGAATTCCCAGATTTTGACGTGACGCAGAGAAGCGCGGTATCCATCGCGCGCAGGGTCCAGGATCCTCTCGCGGAGCTCGTCAAGATCGATCCCAAATCCATCGGCGTCGGTCAGTATCAGCACGATATGAAGCCCGCCCGTCTGGACGAGGCGCTCGCGGGCGTGGTGGAGGATTGCGTGAACGCCGTCGGCGTGGACGTCAATACCGCTTCCCACTCCCTGCTCGAGCATATCGCGGGCATCAACGCCACCTCCGCGAAAAATATCGTCAAATACCGCGAGGAAAACGGCGAATTCAAAAAGCGCGCGGAAATCCTGAAAGTCCCCCGCATCGGCGCGAAGGCGTACGAGCAGTGCGCGGGCTTCCTTCGCGTAGCGGGCTCTCCCGAGATCTTCGACAATACGGGCATTCACCCCGAATCCTATGAAAAGGCGGCGCTCCTGATCGGCAAATTCGGCTATACGAAGGCGGATATCGGCACGTCCGGTCTGAAGGGACTGCGCAGGGCTGCCGACCTGTACGGCATCGCCAGACTCTCCGAGGAGCTCTCCGTCGGTGAGCCGACCGTCATCGACATCATCACCGAGCTGGAAAAGCCCGGACGCGATATCCGCGACGATCTGCCCACGCCCGAATTGCATTCCGATATTCTCGATATTTCCGACCTCTCCGTCGGTATGGTGATGAACGGTGTCGTCCGTAACGTCATCGACTTCGGCGCCTTCGTCGACATCGGCGTGCATCAGGACGGTCTCGTCCACGTCTCCGAAATCTCGGGGAAATTCATCAGACACCCCGCGGAAATGCTCTCCGTCGGCGATACCGTGCGCGTGAAGATCAAATCGCTGGACGTCGCGAAAAAAAGAATCGGGCTCACGATGAAAAACCTCTAATAAATTAGGAAATTGTGAGAGTTTTTCCCTTTTTGGTAGAATAAAATCGGGCTTTTGTGCATTTCTGACAAATAAATTTCTGAAATTTCGGGGATTTTCCATCTTTCAAAATCTGAATTTTTTTGATATAATAAGATTGTTACTAAATATGTAGACCAATCGTCTATTTTCATCTTTCATCGGCGGCTGAGAGGTGATTTTCAAAATTTTTGTTTTGTCGCCGAGAATGGAGTCTAAACATGGCAAGCCTTTCCTTAAGACACATCTACAAGAAATACCCCGGCGGTGTAACTGCGGTAACCGACTTCAACCTTGAAATCAAAGACACCGAGTTCATCATCTTCGTAGGTCCTTCCGGTTGCGGTAAATCCACGACCCTTCGTATGATCGCAGGTCTCGAAGAAATTTCCGAGGGTGAACTTTTCATCGGCGACAGACTCGTTAACGACGTTGCCCCCAAGGACAGAGATATCGCGATGGTATTCCAGAACTACGCTCTGTATCCTCACATGACCGTATTTGACAACATGGCGTTCGGTCTGAAGCTCCGCAAGATGCCCAAGGCTGAAATCAAACGTAAAGTTGAAGAAGCTGCTCGTATCCTCGACATCACTCACCTTCTTGACCGTTACCCCAAGGCTATGTCCGGTGGTCAGAAGCAGCGTGTTGCGCTCGGTCGTGCAATCGTCCGTGACCCGAAAGTGTTCCTTCTCGACGAACCGCTTTCCAACCTCGACGCTAAGCTCCGTGCAACCATGAGAACGGAGATCACCAAGCTTCACAACAGACTCGGCACCACGTTCATCTACGTAACCCACGACCAGGTCGAAGCTATGACCATGGCTACCCGTATCGTCGTTATGAAGGACGGTTTCATCCAGCAGGTTGACACTCCTCAGAACCTCTACGACTACCCCGCAAACACCTTCGTTGCAGGCTTCATCGGTACTCCTCAGATGAACTTCATCAACTGCACGCTCGTAAAACAGAACAACAACGCTTACCTCCAGTTCGGCGAAATCAAGATCAAGCTTCCTGAAAGCAAGGCAGCTAACCCTGATCTCCAGCCCTACTTCGGCAAGGAAGTTATCGCAGGCGTTCGTCCCGAAGCGATTCTTGACACTCCTGCTCAGATCGCAGCTCTCAAGGATTGCGCATTCGAAGTATACGTTGACGTTACCGAATTGATGGGCGCAGAAATCTACCTCTACCTCGTTGCAAACAAGGTCGTCGTAGACGAAGCTCTCATGGCTAAGAAGAACGTCGTTATCGACAAGTCCGGCGAAGTTAAGCTCACTGCAAGAGTATCTCCCAGATCCACTGCAAGAAGCGGCGATACCATTACCGTTGCCATTGATACCGAAAGACTTCACATCTTCGACAAAGACACCGAAAGATGCATCTGCCACTAATACATTGACTGTATTTCATTCACCCAATCTCCCCGGAGATTGGGTGTTTTTTTGTACCATAGGAAATTGCGCAAATTTGACCTCGCCGTTTTGTATTGTTTGAATACAGGCTAAACTGCGGTAGGCGAGCACACAGCTTGCAGAGCAAGCAGTTTTCCTGCGGGCGTTGCCCGCTTTTTTGCGCAAGCATCGACCGCGCAAGATCTGCTCCGGGGATCGGAACGGCCTATGGCCGTTCATGATATTGACGTTCCGGTAAGGTAAATGATTGTTTATGGGAGAACTTTTCTGCAAAAGTAAGCAAAAATTCCCTTTGAAAAGGGGAACGGTCAACTTTTTCTTTACCTGAAAGAAAAAGTTGCAAAAAGAAGCAGGCAAGCCAAACGCTTGATCGAACGCGCCATCAATTGTCCCGTCTGCTCTTTTTCTGATTCCGAAAGTGCAGATGCCCGGTAGCTCCGATTGCAGTTACACCCGAAATTAAGAGGTTCGGAAGTATCGGTTCAGCGAATCAGCGGTTTCGATTTGATGGCGCGGGTGCGTATCCAATCACATCACGCGAACCTTACGGTTCGTGGGAATTTTGCATAGTATGATGGCAAAAAGAATGATTGTTTATACGAATGATTCCGAAAGGCTCGTCTTTTGGGAGAGATCCGCCGTCGAGCAGTATACGAAGTCGGAATAAACTACAGTACGGCGGCAACCATCCGCGGCGATTCGCCGCTAAATTTCCGTTTATCTTTTCAAAAAGGCCATGCTGTTGCCTTGGATGGCAACAGCGGGTTGCTTGCTTTTCGGCGGAAAGGGTGCTATACTGTAACCGAGGTGATGATATGAAAACAAAAGACGTGATATGGGAGCTTCGTACCAAAAGCGGTCTTTCGCAGGAGGAGCTCGCGGAAAAGATCTTCGTCACGCGGCAGGCGGTTTCGCGCTGGGAAAACGGAGACACCGTACCGAATACGGAAACGCTCAAGCTTCTTTCGGGGCTGTTCGACGTTTCGATCAATACGCTTCTCGGCTCTCCGCGCAAGCTGATCTGCCAATGCTGCGGTATGCCCCTGGAGGATGCCGTCACGAGCAGGGAAAAGGACGGTCTCTACAACGAGGAATACTGCAAATGGTGCTACGCCGACGGCGAATATACCTATCGCAGTATGGATGAGCTGATCGACTTCTGCGCCGAGAATATGGCGAACGAAAGCCGCTCGCCCGAGGAGGTGCGGGCATATATGAAGGCTCTGCTTCCGAGGCTGAATTATTGGAAGCGGTACGAAAGCCTCGGCGGGGAAGAATCCTTCAACGCCTTCAAAAGCCGTCTCATCGACGAATTGAACGACCTGCATATCGAGGGAATGCCAAAGGTGGAAAGCCTGAACGCGCTCGTCGGAAGCTTCGTCAATCTGACGTACACGCTCCCGAACGGAAGCGAGGTCCGCTTTCTGGACGACCGCGCCACCTATCTGGGCACGCAGCTGGAATGCGAGTTCGGCGGAGACCGATGCTTCGGGGTCGTCGCCAATATGGACTTTCTCCTCGTCTGCACCTACGGCGAGAACGGAGAAAATCCCGAATTGGTTCTTTATCGGAAGCGATGATCCCGATATTTCTCTGATCGGTGAAACCTTGGAAAGATAAATTCTTGTTTAGCGGGTTCCCTCTCCCTCCGTCAGCCATGCGGTTGACACCTCCTATATTATGCTTCGCATAATGTGCAGAGGGAGGCATTCGGCTTTTTCTACGAAAAAAACACAAATTTATTCCAAATTGAAGATTTTCGCAATGGTTTTGTATTTGATGGGAACAAAAAACACATTGCCTCCCTCTGACGAGGGAGGTGGATTGCCGCAGGCAAGACGGAGGGAGAGAAAACCATTCAAACAAGAATTTATTTTTCCATCGAACTCGCGTAAATCGTGCACTTTATCGACAAAGTAAAGCGGCGGCCGTCTCTGCCAAAATGCAGAGGCGGTCGCCGATTTTTTTCGATCAATAGAAAATTGCGCAAAATAAACCTTGCCGTTTTGCATTGTTTGGAGACAAGCAAAACTTGGATAGGCAAGCAACCTCCTGCGGGCGTTGCCCGTCTCGTTCAGGATCGGATCAGCTCTCCGTCGGCGCAGACGATGCGGCGGATGGGAGATGCGTAATTCCAGCGAGGCGCTTTTTGGATGCGTTTCCACGCTTCCACGGTGCCCTCAAACCGAAGCTCCGTCAGATTTTCGCAACGGTCGAACGCCCGTCTTTCTATGGAGATCACGCTTTCGGGAACGGTCACGGAGGTCAGCGCGGCGCAGTTGAGAAAGGCGGATCCGCGGATATGCGTGACGCTCTGCGGAAGTCGGACCTCCCGCAGGCTCTCGCAGTGATGAAAGGCGCCGAGCGTGACCTCGGTATAGCCCTCCTCCAATTCGACCTCGATCGCCGCGGGCGAGTCCGTCAGCGCCACGACGACGGGCGTTCCCTCGATGAAGGCGGGCACGGAGACCGTCCCCTGCTTTCCCTTGTACGCGCGGATGCAGTAAACGCCGTCGATCGTTTCGATGCGGAATTGCGCGCGATAATCCTCCTGCGTTTTTTCGCGCAGACCGAGCTCCTTTTCGATCCGGATCGTTTCCAGCTCCTCCAGATCCTCCGGAGAATAGCGCTGATTTTTGTATTCCATGAGCATAAAACGGACCTCGGGGCGGTCCTCGGCGCGCGCGATATACGCGTCGATCTCATCGGGCGTAAGGCTGACGAGAGAAAGGAAACGGTTCAGCAGATCCGTTTCTCCTTTTTCGATCCGAGCGGAGATAAAGCCTTCGCGGAACGTTTCCTCGGTCATGCGGCGGAGCAAGGCTTCTCTCATCGGCGCCGTCGTTTGCAGTCCGTCGGAAAGACTGACGACCGCAAGCATCGTCACGCCCAGACCGTCCAGAAATTCCCCGAGCTTTTTCGGATCGTCCGTGTTTGGCGCGAAGGTGACGGCGCGCAGGCTTTCCGAGCAAGCAAAGATGCCGTATCCGACGGCTTGCAGACCGCTTGGCAAAATCGCGCCCGTCAGCGACGGACAATCGCGGAAGGCTTCCGCGCCGATCTTCGCAACGCTTTCGGGAAGCGTCAGCCCGCACAGCGCACAGCCCGCGAACGCTTCCTTCCCGATCTCCGTCACGCCCTCGCAAACGGTCAGATTTTTCAGCTTTTTACAATTTGAGAAGGCTTCCGCGCCCACGTGCGTGAGGGAGGCGGGAAGCGTCACGTCCGTGAGATTTTTACAAAACGCAAACGCGCCTTCTCCGATCTTTTTCAAGCCGTCGGGCAGGTCGGCGCGGCGGAGCCCCTTGCATCCGCGGAAGGCTTCCTTGTCGATCCGTGTCACGCTTGCGGGGATCACGGCTTCCGTAAGGTTGGCGCAATCGGCAAAGGCGTTTCTGCCGATCTTACGCACGCCGTCGGGAATGCGGAGGCGGATCAAAGCACTGCATCCCTCCCATACCGAGGGGGCGATCTCACGGAGCGCGGAGGGCAGAGTCACCTCCTTGAGCGTTTTGCATTCGGTAAACGCGCTTTCTCCAATGCTTTTCACGCCGTCGGGAATCGCCACGCGCGACAGCGCTTCGCAAAAGGCGAACGCATGGGAGCCGATTTCGGTCATGCCTGCGGGGAGCTCCACGTCCGCGAGGGCTTCGCAGTAGCAAAAGGCGTTGGCATCGATCCTCGTCACGCTTGGGGGAAGCGTGATCCCCGTCAGCGCGATGCAACGGTAAAATACGCCGTCGGCGATTTCCCTCAGCCCGTCGGGCAGGGTGATCTCCGTCAGCGAGGCGCAACGCAAAAACGCGTCCGCGCCGAGAGCAGTCAGCCCTTTTGGCAGAACGAGCGCGGCAAGACCGATGCAATCGGAGAACGCGCCGCTTCCGATCCGTTGCAATCCATCGGGAAAACGGAGCGTTTTGAGCTTTTTGCAGTCCCGAAAGGCATCCTCGCCGATCTCCGTCAAGCCTGCGGGAAGGCGGATCTCTTGCAGACTGCGGCATCCGCGGAACAACCCTTCGGGAATGGCGGTCCATCCCTCGGGTAGAGTGACGCGCGTCAGATTTTCGCACATACGGAACGCGGACGCGCCAATGCTCCGTACGCTTTCGGGAACGGTGATCCCCGTCAGCGCGGTGCAAAAGCTGAACGCCTGCGCGCCGATGACGCTGACGCTTTCGGGGATCGTCACGCTCGTCAGTTGGGAGCAAAAGGAGAACGCGCCCTCGCCGATCTCTGTCACGCCCTCGGGGATCACGACGGCGTTTTCTGCGCCGACGTAGCGCTTCAATACGCCGTGTTTGATATGAAAATCAGAAAGCTTCACGTTTCTTCACCTCCGTGAAATATAAAATCGGTAGTATTTCAAAAAATAGTTACGTTCCGCACTCCGCGCTCCGCACTCCGCATTCCGCACTCCGCACTCCGCATTCCGCACTCCGCGCTCCGCATTCCGCGCTCCGCATTCCGAATTCCGAATTCCGAATTCTGCATTACCAAGTCGTATTCCACCTGTCCTTATAATCCAATTGAACGGATTCCCTTTCGTGCGCCTTCGCGGTCGGATCGCTTCCCGCCGCTCTCCTTGCCAGCATATCGGCAAAGCGCGCATCGTCCATCGGAAGCGTGATCTCCTCCCCCGTCCAAGCCGAAAGATACGCGGCGTTGGAAAGTGTCAGCTCGTTCACCGCATCGTATCCGGGCGCGATGAGGGGCGTACCGCTGAGAATATGCGCGGCGAAGTTCTCCAGAATACGGATGTGTCCGTTGTACGGCTCGTCCGCGTACTCCGTGACGGTCAGCGGATTTACCGCCGTTTCCGCCATCAGACAGAACTCCCTTTCGTCAATGGCGAGGGCGGTATGGACGAGCTTACCGTTTTCGATCACGAGCTTTCCCTTCGTGCCCGTGATCTCCAGACGGTTCGTGCCGGGATAATCCCCCGTCGAGGTCATAAAGACGGCAGTCATACCGTTTGCGTAACGGGCGAGGAGTGTGGCTTCGTCCTCGACCTCGATCCGATGGTATTTGCCCTCCTCGCAGACTGCGCGCACCGATTGCGGCATACCGCAGATCCATTGCCAGAGGTCCAGATTGTGGGGGGCTTGATTGAGAAGGACGCCGCCGCCCTCCCCGCTCCACGTCGCGCGCCAGCCGCCCGAATCGTAATAGCATTGCTTGCGGTACCAATTGGTGATGATCCAGACCATACGCTTACATTCGCCGAGCGCGCCCGAAGAAACGAGCGAGCGGGCGATCCCGAAAAGGCGGTTGGTCCTCTGATTGAACATCACGCCGAACGCCTTCCCGCTTTGCCGCGCCGTCTGCATCAGATGCCGTACCGATTCACAGGTCACGCCCGCGGGCTTTTCCGTCAGAACGTGCAGACCTGCCGCAAACGCCTTTTCGGCGATCACGGGATGGGAGCCGTGCGGTGTCGCAACGATGACCGCCTCGCAAAGACCGCTCGCCAGCAGGGCATCCGCGTCCGCGAAAACGGGAATATCGGGATACAGCGCGGCGATCTGTTCCCTGCGCTTCCGGCTCACGTCGCACAGCGCGCAGAGCTTCATCCCGCGAACCCTCGCGCCGTAGATCGCCGCCGCGTGCGCGGAGCCGATATTGCCCACGCCGACGATTCCCATTTTTACAAAATTTTCTTTCATGGATCAGAAGGTATCGCTCATATCTCCCGCGACGGCCTCCGTCACGTTGGCTTTTCTGCGGGAGGTCGCGACGCGCTTCATCAATTCCTCGTAAAACAGCTCGTGATCGAGCGTAGCGATCTCGACGGTGTTGCCCGTGAAGGAGGAAAGGTGCATGGCGTTGGAGAGGGAAAGTCCGCGGATGCCCTCCGCGCCCTCCGCGACGAGGGGCGTTCCGTGGAGAATGGCGCTCGCGAAGGCGTTCATCACGCCCGCGTGCTGGGGATTTTCGCCGTCCGTTTCCACCTTGGAGACCTCAAACTTCATCGAGCCGAAGGGGTTCGTGTTGGTTGCGGAAAATTCCTGCTCGCTGATCTTCGATCTCCACATCGTGAGCGTATCGCCCTCGGCGATCAGCTTGCCCTTATCCAGCGTGATCTCGAAGCGGTTCGTGCCGGGACAGTCGCCCGTGGAGGTAATGAACGTACCCGTCGCGCCGTTTTCATATTCCACGTAGGCGGTGACGTCGTCCTCGACCTCGATGTCGTGCCATTTGCCGTAATGCAGATGCGCGTGAACGGTCTTGGGCATACCGCAGATCCATTGCCAAAGGTCCAGATTGTGGGGGCACTGGTTGAGCAGAACGCCGCCGCCCTCTCCGCTCCACGTCGCGCGCCAGTCGCCCGAATCGTAGTACGCCTGCGGGCGGTACCAATTGGTGATGATCCAATTCGTGCGGCGGATCTCACCGAGCTCTCCGCTCTGCACGATCTCGCGCATCTTGCGGTAGATGCAATTCGTTCTCTGATTCATCATGATGCCGAATTTCACATCGTGCTTTTTCGCGCATTCGTTCATCTCCAGCACCTGCTTCGTATATACGCCCGCGGGCTTTTCGATCAGGACGTGCAAGCCCTTTTCCATTGCCATCATCGCAAATTTCGGATGGTCGTAATGCGGTACGCTGACCAGAACGGAGTCGATCAGTCCGCTGTCCATCATTTCCTGCGCGCTCGTAAAGACGGGGAGCGCTTCTCCCGCCAGCTCTCTCGCGTAGGCGAGGCGGTCGGGCTTGAGGTCGCACACGGCGGCAAGCTCGATCTCGGGGCATTTGCCGTCTGCGATTCTTTTGACGTGGTCGCGGCCGATATTACCTACGCCGAGAATACCGAGTCTGATTTTTTTCATAGGGTTTATTTCCTTTCCGTATCGTTTGATCGTTCGTGAGGGGAGTTCGATGGAGTGGTGAATGATTGTTTATGGGAGAACTTTTCTACAAAAGTAAGCAAAAATTCCCTTTGAAAAGGGGAACGGTCAACTTTTTCTTTACCTGAAAGAAAAAGTTGCAAGAAAGACACTCTGACGCAAGCGTCAGAGTAGGCAAGCGTGCCTCTTGACCGCTTGCGCCATCAATTGTCCCGTCTGCTCTTTTTCTGATTCCGAAGGTACAGCCGCCCGGTAGCTCCGATTGCAGCTACACCCGAAATTAAGAGGTTCGGAAGTGTCGGTTCAGCGCTCCGATGGTTTCGATTTGATGGCGCGGGTGCGTCTCCGATCTCATCACGCGAACCTTACGGTTCGTGGGAATTTTGCATGGTATAATGGGAAAAAGAATGATTCCAGAGGGCTGTCCTTTGGGAGAGATCCGCCGCCCGTCAGTATACGAAGTCGGAATAAACTACAGTACGGCGGCAACCATCCGCGGCGATTCGCCGCTAAATTTCCGTTTATCTTTCCAAGCATTCATCGAACTCACGTTTCGTTAAAAATCCAAGCCCAGGCTCTTCAGATAGCCGAAGCTCTTTTTCATGCAGTCAAAGGGATCCTCTCCGTAGCAATCGTCCTGCTCGACGAGAAGATATTGCGAGCCCGCCTTCTCCGCGCTGACGAGGATTCTTTCAAAATCCATATTGCCGTATCCGACGGGCGCCATGCGGTTGCCGTTGCGCTCGGTCGCGCACATATCCTTCAGATGGATGCACTCCACCCTGCCCGTAAGGTCGAGCAGGACCCTCGCGGGATCCGCGCCCGCAAACTGTGCCCAATACGTGTCGAAGGTGATTCCCATCAGATCGGCGGGGAAATCGCGGAGCATTTTTTCCAGAAAACGCTCGCCGTCGCGGCTTCTGCAAAATTCAAAGGCGTGATTGTGATAGAAGAATCGGTATCCGTTCGCGCGGATCGTTTCTGCGGCGGGCTTGAAATCCGCGGCGAATTTTTCGTAGACCTCGTCGTTGAGGCGGCCGCCCGGAACAGCGCCGAGTCCGATATTTTTACAGCCGAAAACGCCGTGATCCCGACAGACCTTCTCGGTATTGCCGAGAATATCCGCCGCCTTCGTGTGCGTCAGAACGCAGGTGAAGCCGAGCTCCCTTTCCTTTTGCGCGAGCCATTCGGCTTCAAAATCGCAGGTGCCCGAGACCTGAAGCGCGCGGCATCCCATATCCGTCACCCTCTTGAGCGTTTCCTCAAAATCGTTCAGATTTTTTGCAAATTCACGTAAAGTATAAAGCTGTGCGCCGATAACCATATTATGCTTCCTTTCCGATTGTTCCGATGATTGTTTTCAGAGCCGAAGCCGCCGCATCGAAGGCTTCGTCGTTATTCCGATACGCCGAGATCCCGAGCTTGAGCGATTTGCCGTTCTCCAGCGCGGAAAGTCCCGTGAAATCAAAGAGATGAGGCTCCAGCGTCATCACCTCGCCGCCGCGCGCGAGATAATCCCCGACGATCGCGGGCACGTTGCCGATGCCCATGCCTGCGGGAACGACCGTTCCGTCCGCGACGGCATCCTTGATATGCAGATAATCCACGTACTCGCGCAGCGCTTCCCAAGCGCTTGCCGTATCCACGCCGCACTGCACGAAATTGGCGGGATCGAATACCGCCCGCAGGCGCGGGAAGGTACGGTGCAGGAACAGGCAGTTCTCCGTATTTTCGCCGAAGATCTCCTTTTCGTTCTCGTGGCAGAGCGTGATATGCGCGGGTGTCAGGGCAAGCAAAGCCCCGATCCTCTCGCAGACCGCCGCCTTGACCGCTTCCTCCTCCATTCCCTTCACGGGGAAAAAGCTGAACGCTCTGATCTTTTTCGCGCCCAGCGTGTCAGCCGCCTCCAGAATACGCTTGAAATCCTCCGTATGGACGGCGAAATCGTCCGCGAGGGAGATCTTACCGATGGGAGAGCCGATCGACCAGACGGAAATACCCGCGCCGTCCAGCGCCGCTTTGACCTCCCGCACCTCCGCGGACGTGAGCTCCTTGATATTCTTTCCGTTTACGCCGCGGATCTCCAGCAGGGAGATGCCGTTTCTCCGCAAAGCATCGATCTGTCCGCCGAGCTTCTCCGAGGCTTCGTCTGCAAATGCGCATAATCTCATAATACAGTTCCTTTCTTTTGTTAACTTGAAGTGGGTTCGATGGGATGGTAAATGATTGTTTATGGCTATGTCTGTTGCGTAGAGTTGGAAAAAGTTAGCCTTCCCTTGTGAGGGAAGGGGGACCGCGAAGCGGTGGATGAGTAGTTGATAAAGAATTCGATGTTTGTTTTGTATAGATGCAAAATAAAGATTTTATCTTTTCAAAACACTATCAAAGAGCTTTGTAAAAATCCAAAGCAACGCCTCATCCGTCGGCTACGCCGACACCTTCCCCCACCGGGGAAGGCTAACTGTAATCGGTATTTTCGGCAATAGACATAACTTTATCTT
>JAFQOX010000110.1 GCA_017412045.1 Clostridia bacterium | reverse complement strand
GAAAATAAAGTCTTTTGTTATGACATTCTACGGAGCAACCGCTATAAAACACCTCATCCGCCTCGCAAGCTCGGCACCTTCTCCCGCTGGAGAAGGCTAACGAGCTATAGATAACAGACAGAACACAGACGGAACTTTTTTTTAAGTTGACGACATTGCCTCCCAGAGGAAGGCTTTTCGGAATCTTATCTTTTGTTAAAAGTGACGAAAGCCAAATTTTCAAACTGACTTTATCGACACAAGCAGAGGCGAGCCCTTTCGGGCTCGCCTCTGCGTTTTATACGGTGATTTCCGACAAAATCGAGGGATCCTTGATCTTGCCGTCCTCGGCGAAGAGGAGGACCTTGGAGATGATCTCCGCAGTCTTGGGATCGTCGTCCACGAAGGGCAGGAAGATCTTTCCTCTGTGCTGGGAATGCACGGGAAGCACGGGGATCATCGCGCCGCCGATCTGATGGACGGTGCCGCTTCCGAGATGAACGGAATAATCCGCAAGCTTGCCCTCGATGAGCGCGTGGTGTCCCTCCACTCTGACGTTACCGAGACGGAACATCGGAAGCACGAAGGAGAGGATCGCAGCGCGCATTTCCATGGTGGAATGGCTGGTTTCGGGATCGACACCGCCCGCGTGCGCCACGCTGACGGCGAGATCGACGTCACGCATGATCTCCGAGAACAGGACGTCGGGAATATCCGCAATTTTGATATCTTCTCCCGTTTTTCTGTCGGTGAAGCATACCCATTCGAGCGTGGGCGCTTCGATGTCGGCGGGGGAGAACCAATCTGCCAGCGCGTAGATCTGCGCTACGATATTTTCTTTATAATAGACCTTCTGCAAGCCGTCCTCGATATCCGCGACCCAACGGCGGCTCTTGAGCGCGCCGAGCGTTTTGGCGGGCTGGATCTGGTTGCCCGCGTAACGGAGCGAATGGAACAGATTCTTTTCCTCCTCCGTTTTGATATACAGCTCGCGGAATACCTGGCGGAAGGGCTGCTTGATCTTGCCTGCGTAAAGATATTGCTGATATTCTCTCCAGCAGCCGCGCTCATAGAGATCGAAGGGGTGCGCAATGCGAAGCGATGCGCCGTCCTCCATGCGCAGGAGCGCGCCGTTACTGTCGCGCAGACCGCCCTCGGCAAGGAAGCCGACGGCGCTTTCGCCGACGAGCACGAGATTCTTTAACATCGGATAGACCACGGGATGCGCCGAGAGCGCTGAAAGCTCCGCAAAGGTGAATTCCGTTTTGTCCTCCATCGCCTGCTCGAGCATCACTCTCGTGCGGCGGTACTGCTCGGTCAGCGTTTTGACGAGCGCAGTCAGTGTCACGGTCGTTTCGTGCTTTTTGATCTTCGCGGGCACGCTCTTGAGTGCCTTTCCGCCCTTGGCGGCGGTCAGCGTTGCCTTGCCGTTTTCGTCAAGCTCGATCTTAAGCGTTACGTCCTCCACAGTCTGCGGCTCCAGAAGCGCGCGGCTGTCGTCGATCACCTTGGTCTCCATGCGGAGTGTGAGGCGCATCGTATCGGAATAGCCCGCGTTGATGGCGAGATTCGTCAGCGCCATTTCCACCGCCTTGGCTTCGCTCGCGATGCGCTGAGAGCCGAACTGCTTGCTTTCCTTGCGGAAGCGCTGAAGATAGAGGTATCTTCTGCAAATGTCGTCCTCACCCGAGATCGGGATCAGCGCGTACGCCATCAGCAGGTCCTTGTTTCGCTTGTCGGAGACCGTTTTTTCCGTTTCGCCGATCTCAAATCTGCCGAGCGCGGCATCCGCGTATTTTCTCGCTCTGGAATGCTTTGCGCCGTCGGAAATGTATTTCGCGGCATCGTAGATCAGGTCGAATTCCTTTTCACCGATGGAGGCGTACGCCGAGCGGAACCAATTTACGTCGAACGCGCCGAGATTCAGCTCGTCCTCGGAAAGGGGCGTGAAGCGCGCGATCATCGCCTTGCGCTTGTCGTCAAACTGCTCGTTCATATGCGCCATGAAATAATAGCAGACGGACTCAAAGCCCTCGATGCCGAGGTATTTGCCGATGATCGGGATCCATTCGGGCGAGAAGAGCGCCGCTTCGATCAGGCGCTTTTGCGTGATCTGCCTGCCCGCAAGCGCCGCGCGGAGGGTTTCCTCGGAATCGCCCTCAGCGGGGATACAGACGGCAAGCAGATGGGAAAGCGATCCCTTTCGTCCGGGCTGTTCCCACATATCGTAGGACATACGGTCGATCGTATCGTTACCGAGCGACTCCAGAATCCGCGCCAGATTATCCGCGCCGTAGATGCGCGAAATGCAGGGGATTCCCGCGGAATAGCGCGCAGGGCTGTCGCCGCGGCGGAATTCCGCGGAAAGCACCGTGGGGATGATCGACTCGTACACGCGCGAAACGAAGCGGATCAGCGCCGTGTCCGTTTCGTCCGCCTTTTCCTTGCCCAGAAAATCGCGGAGCACGCGGTCTCCGCGCACGTTTCCGTAGGCGTTGTGGGAGGAGATCTGTCTGCCCTTTTCGAAATACCGCGAGGCGACTGCCGTTACGGTCTCCAGCGTCGAGCGGATATTGTCGGGGCGCAGAAGGAATTCATAGAGCTGAGGCTCCGTGATGATGCCGCGGTAAGCCGCGAGCAGATATTCCTTCACGCCGACGAGAGGATAATCCGGGTCGTAATCCTCCTTCGGCGAGAGCAGACAGCGCACGTTGTCCCTGTCACGCAGATAGTATGCACTCATATTCTTCGGCGCTTCGGGCTTCGGGAGACGGCGGTAAGCCTCCGCACAGCGCTCCGCCGAGGCGGCCGCGAGCGGGAAGATCTGCTTCAGCGCGCCGTCGTTTTTACATTCCAGGCAATGATAGAGCAAGTAAAGCTGCTTGTGCGCCAGCAGGTGCGCAAAGTCGCAATTCACGGAAAAGCTGTATCGGTGCTCCGCGGGGGAGGAGATCATGACCTCGTCATCGGGCACACAGCGGATAAACCACGCCGTGAGCGCGGCGGCAAGGCAAGTCAGCTCCTCTTTCGGTACGGAGGCGAGCAGGTGATGCAGAACGCCCGACATCACCGGCGAATACGGCAGGGTCTTTCCCCATTCGAAGCCCACGCCGTATACCGAGCGGATCATACCCGCGCAAGCCTCCGAAAATTTCGTCTTGTGAGGATACGCATGGAAGAGCAGAAGGGCGCAGACGAGTCTTTGGTTGGTGATACCTCTCTTTTCGATCCATTCGCGCCACAGATGCATGAGCGGGAATTTGCCGTCCTTATCCACGAGCAGATGCGCAAAGCCGACGTTGCCGAGCAGCATCTGATAGCCGGCCCTGTGCTCGAAGGCATCGTTTTTGTGCTCCTCGATCAGCTTGGAGAGCGTCAGCAGATCCAGCGCCGCCGTGATGGAAGAGGGGCAAGCCTTGGCGTCGGGCGAAAGAAGCTTTCCGAACAGTCCCGCGCGCTTCTTGCCGCGCACTGCGGCGGGAAGCTCCGACGCGGGAAAATATTCCTCGAAGGTTTTCAGGCAAAGCGCAATATACTCTTCATCGAAATCCGCGGGAAGATATTTGTCCTCGGGTGAAAAGAGGGACTCTTCGACTTCCTCGGTTTCCTTTTTCTCTTCGGGGAGGAGGGCTTCCAGCAGGATCTTTTCCTTGGAGGGAAGCTTATCCGCTTTTATGCGTTCGGTGAGCGCGCCGCGGAAGGTGTCGGCAAGGGCGCTTCGTTTCTCGTCCTTTTTCAGCTGGGCGATCAGATCCAGACCGCCGAGACGGACGTCCTCCTTTTTATCCGCAAGCAGTCGGGTGATGCAGGCGGCAAGGTCGGCATCGTCCTGCTTCATCAGAAGCGTGAGGACGAATTTGCGGATATCCTCGCCCTTGAAGCGCAGATGCGCCTCCAGCAAGCGGTATTCCTCTGCGGAAAGCTTCATTTCGGAGACGATCTCATAGGCGGTATTGCGCGAATACTGCTCTCTGTCCGCAAGCCCCTCCAGCGCGGTTCTGCGCTGAACGGCGGTTTTCGGCTCGTGAAGCTTCAGCAGACAGGTGTATGCAAAGTGCCGCGAGGAGCAATCCTTGATGAAGCCGCAAGCCTCGTCGATCTTCTCCGTCTCGCCCGAAAGCGCCGCCATCCGGCAAAGGTATCCCGCGAGCTTGCTTTTTTCCAGCGTTGCTTCGTGCCACGGGAACACGCAGGGAGAAAAGGTCTTGCTCTTGCCGTCGAAGGCATCGTATATGCGTTTGATCAGCAGATAGCTTTCGTTCAGCTCGGCGGCGCTGCGGAACCATTCGCCGTAATCGACGGGAAGCTTGTATCTCCACGCATCCCAGAGCGCGGAATCGGCGTTTTTCAGGAAGGAGGGAAGCCAGACCGCCAGCACGTCCGTTTTGTCTGCATGGCGCTTCAGAACGGTCGCGGCGATCCGATGGGTCACGCCCGAAAGCTCCATATTGGCGGCAAAATATCCCGCCACGAGAAGCTGATGACGCGAGCCGTTTTCGGAAATCCTTTCGATCTCCCATACGGCTCTGTGAATATCGTCGAAGCCGTAGCTCCAGAGCGCGATATGGATCTGCATGGCATCCTCGGAAGCAAGGTGTGCGCGGCGCGCCTCTTCGCTCTCCAGACATTCGATGATCAGACGCACGCTCTTGGCGCTCACGCGCTCCAGATCGCGGGTCTCCTCGCTGATGAGTCCGAGCCACGTGCCGACCGCGCGCTTGACGGAGGAGAAGCGGATCAGATTGTTTTCGTCTATGACGCGCAGGATCGCAAGAAAGCCCCTTCTCGTGCCGCAGTCGGCGTTTTCGCAGATGCATTGGCGCAGTCCCTCCTGAAGCCTTGCCGCCACAAGCAGTTTTCCCACGAGCGCGTGGAAATCGCTTCTTTGGCTGAAAAGCACGCCGCGGATCAGCTCTCTCGTCACCCTGCCCATGCCGTTTTCCTCGGTCAGAATACGGGTGACAGCTTCCTCGACCGCGCCGTCGCGGTGATCCAGCGCGTAGGCGATCTGCCATTCGGTGTAGGCGTTATGCCACGGGTTTTCGTCCAGAAACGCCTGCGCATCCGCGGGAAGATTCCGATTCAGAACGTCGATCGGCTCGGCGTCGACGTGCGGGAATGCGTGCGCGCGGATGAGATGCATCAGCTTTGCGCCGTAGGAGCCGTTTTCGCTCGCGCGGAACGAGCGCCGTCCCCAGGAATCCGAGTACGGATATTCCTGCAAGCGGTCCGCAAAATAAAGAATGACGTCACGGCACCGGGACGGAACGGCGGCTTCGAAGAGCCAGCTCATATGTTTCGTGATATATTCCGAGGGAACGGTCTCCGGCTTTTTCATGGCATCCGTCATGGCGGAGTAAATTTTCACGTCGTAATTGTCCGCGGTGACAAAGAAGAAGCTCCGCCGGTCGAGCGGAAGGGAATCCTGAAGCTGCTTCAGGTAGGTTCTTCTTTCGCGCATATAACGTGAAGCGAGCTCTTGTTTTTTCACAGTTTCTTCGTGCATGGGTTCAACTCCTTTTCATTTATTCTTTTTTATGAGTGATTCGATGAGTGAAGGGCAAGATAAATTCTTGTTTAGCGGTGTCATTTGTTCAAAAAGTAAACAATCCCAAAGCCTTTCTGAATTCCTAATTCCTAATTCCGCATTTGTTTGCGCCTTTGGCGCAAACAAGAATTTATCTTTCCGCGGATCAGAACAAAGTCCCCGTCAGCATAGTCAGTCTAACGAAGGTAAAGCAATCGCCTTCCTTGACGGAAATCGCGCCGTCAAGCTCGGTCAGCTCCTCGTTTTCCTTGAAGATCCGCACGAGTCCGTCGGAGAACGCCTCGAGCGCCGTTTCGACGGCTTTTTCCTCGTTGACCGCCTTGTCGTTGTAATGAACGCCGAACGCGAATTTGCCGACCTCGCGCATACCCGCAAATTGCTCGTCGGTCAGAGGCTGCGGAAGATCCGCATCTTTGGCGCGCGCCTCGTACGCGCGAATGCAGGCGCGGACGGATTCCGTAATCAGTCCGCGGAGCGTGGAGGGCGTGTTTTCCAGAAAAAACGGGTACGGCTTTACCTTTTTTGCGATGTTGCCCATATGCTTGAGGGAAACGCAGATCCGTACGCTTTTCCGATATTCCATAAAATCACCGTGCCTTTCTCGTGATACCGTCTTGTTTCCGATATATATGATTATAGCATATATTTGTTAACGTTTCAACCGCTTGCGTTATTCTGTGCAGAATATTTCATACAAAACAATTTGCCGTTAAGCAGCGATCGAGCGGGATTTTTTCTGCCAAATATTGAAAAAACGAAAAATCCGTGTTATAATAATGCCATTCTGATATATTGATATAAAGAAAGGTTTCACGATTCTTATGAAAAAAATTCTTGGCATTGAACTCGGATCGACGAGAATCAAATCCGTTCTGATCGACGAAAAGGCAAACGTGCTCGCGCAGGGCGCGTACGAGTGGGAAAACGAGCTGGTGGACGGGCTCTGGTCCTATTCCCTCGATGAAGCGGAGCGCGGCTTGCAGGAAAGCTACCGCGATCTGATCCGCAATTACGGCGAACCGCTGACGACCGTAGACGCGATCGGCATTTCGGGCATGATGCACGGCTATCTGGCGTTTGACGAAAACGACCGTCTGCTCGCGCCCTTCCGTACGTGGAGAAATACGAATACCGCGAGAGCCGCCGCCGCGCTGACGGAGCTTTTCCGCTTCAACGTACCGATGCGCTGGTCGGTTTCTCAGTATTACGAATCCGTTCTGGACGGGCTGGAGCACGTCAAGGACATCGCTTTTCTGACCACGCTTGCAGGCTACGTTCACTACAGACTGACGGGCAAAAAGGTGCTCGGCGTAAACGATGCATCGGGTATGTTCCCCGTCGCGGGCCACGACTACGACGCCAATATGCTCGCGGACTTCAACGCGCTTCTGAAAACGAAGGGCATCGATATTGATTTCAAAACGTTGCTCCCCGCAGTCATGTTTGCGGGTGAAAATGCGGGCGTACTGACCGAGCAGGGCGCGAAATGGCTGGATACCGAGGGCAATTTGCAGGCGGGCATCGTGCTTTGTCCTCCCGAGGGCGACATGGGAACGGGTATGATCGCGACCAATTCCGTTCTGCCGACGACGGCGAACGTCTCCTCCGGCACGAGCGCGAACCTGACCGTCATTCTGGAGAAGCCCCTGCGCAATTATTATAAGGAGATCGACGTGATCGCAACGCCTGACGGCTATCCCGCGGCGCTCATTCACGCAAATAACTGTACCACCGAAATCAACGAATGGGTCGGTCTTTTCGGTGAGGTGGTTTCTCTCTTCGGACTCGACGTATCGAGGGGCGAGCTCTTCAACCGTCTGTTCACGCATTCTCTGAAGAGCGACGGCAAGGCGGGCGAGATCGTCAGCTATAACTTCCTCGCGGGCGAAACGCTTGCGAACACCGAAAAGGGCGCGCCCCTGGTCATGCGCGCGGCAAGCGGTGAAATGAATCTCGCGAACTTCATGCAATCCCAGATCTACGCCGCAGTCGCAACTCTCGCGCTCGGCATGGACATTCTCAAGGCGGAGGGCGTCGCGATCAGCAGCGTGCTTGCGCACGGCGGCTTCTATAAGACCGATTTCGTCGGACAGAATGCGACCTCCGCCGTATTGGAGGCGCCCGTAACCGTTATGCAGAACGCCGCAGAGGGCGGCGCTTGGGGCATGGCAATGCTCGCGCTCTATACCGCATCCGAAACGGAGGAAACGCTCGCGGAATTTCTGAACCGCACGTTTGCCGACGTCAAAAAGACCGTCGTCATGGCAGACGAAGCGGAGCTTGCAAAATGCAAGGCTTTCATGAAGCTCTACCGCCTCGGTCTCTGCGCAGAGCAGGCGGCGGCAAAGGCGCTTTAAACGGAACACGATCGAAACACACCGTAAATAGCTTTGAACGGAAAGAGCCGCTCCTCGGAGCGGCTCTTTCCGTTTCAGCTTGTCGATAAAGTCAGTTAAAAAATTCAGTTTCGTCAATTTCGCTAAAAGATGAGATGCTAAAAAGCCTTCCTCCGGGAGGAAGGTGCCGAGTTTACGAGGCGGAAGGAGCCCGCGTGCAAACAAAACTTTTGAAAAAGTTCTGTTTGCGTACAATTTTACATTTGCAAACAGACAAATTCAATCCCAAATTCTTGAATCGCGCACTCTCCCTCAGTCTTTTGCTTCGCAAAATCCAGCTCCCTCCCAGAGGGAGCCTTTCCAGCTT
>JAFQOX010000109.1 GCA_017412045.1 Clostridia bacterium | reverse complement strand
GTATTTGATGGAAACAAGAACACATTGCCTCCCTCTGCACATTATGCGAAGCATAATGTAGGAGGTGTCAACCGCATGGTTGACGGAGGGAGAGAGAACCCACTAAACAAGAATTTATCTTAAAAAAGTAAATGCTGTTGCCCCGATCTCCTCAAAAACGGATGTTGCAATTTCACGCGCTTTATGCTATACTGATCTTATCATCGTCCATACGAGAAAAGGAAGTGAAAAAATGACAAAGGACACGCTGCCGCAAGGCGCGATCGAACATTTCATCCGGGAAAAAACGCTCATGCCCCCGCCGTTTCTGGCGTTCCCCTCCTACGGACGCTATTCCATGGGATGGCGTATGGGAAGCGGGGAAGGCTACGTTATCAAGTTCGGCGCGTAGCTGAGACGCTTCTGTGAGGAAGATCAAAGGATCTATCAAAATCTTTTTCCCTCTCCCATTACGCTTTTTGATTATTGGAACGGCGATCCCGCCCAAACGGAATTTCCCGAGGAATACGAGCATAAGCAGCTTTTCTCGTACCGTTGGTCCCTGACGGGGAGCACGGAATACGGCATGAAATGGCTGACGGAGACGCTGAAAACGGAAAAACCGCTCCGCTTCTATTTCTTTGAAAACGAGATCCCGTACGGCAGAAAAGCCGTCGATCCCTGCTCCGTATGGGCGCGCGCGCCCTTTACGCCGCCATGCTTTCCCGAGGAGGAAACGATGACCTGCGCCGCGGATTATCTGATCTATTGCAAGGCCCTTTTTACGGGGCGGAAGGCTTTGATCAGGAAGGCGTGGGAACGGGCGGGCAATCCCGACGGCATCCGCGCGACGGCGGAAAAGCTCGCGCCGTACACGGACGACGAATGGAAGCGGATCTTTCCGGATATCCTGGCGCTCTCCCAATATTTCAAGTTCTCCGAGAACGACGGTTTCAGGAAGTTTCTGCTCTCGCGCGAGGAGGACGTCTTTTTCTGCATCGATCCCGACGATCGGATCCTCGGCTGTCGGATCGACACGGATCCCGCGACGGGAGCGCAATCCATCGTCGGAGAAAATCTCCTCGGCTTTGCGATCATGAACGCCCGTGAGGAGATCCGCAAGATCTACGGCAATCTTCACCTTTGCGAAAATTTCCGATAAAAACGAATTTTGATATATTTCGATATATAGAAAGGAAGGTTCTGTTTTATGATAACCGTACAAAATCTGACCGTCAATTATCTGAAGGATCCCTGCGGTCTGGATACCTGTCCCCGATTCTCCTATCAGGTGGCATCGGACGTTCGCGGCGACGCGCAGAAAAGCCGCCGCATCTGCGTTTATTCCGATCGGCGCGCGCTGGAAGGGGGCGAAGCCGACGTCTGGGACAGCGGCACCGTGGAGGACGGCAATACCGTGCTCATCCATTACGAGGGCAAGGCGCTTTTGCCCGTCAAGCGGTATTGGTATACCGTGGAAACGGAAACCGTTCACGGCGAAAAAGCGAGTGCCGTCGGCACCTTCGTCACAGGCAAGCGCGATGAAAAATGGCAGGCGAAGTGGATCTCCGATTTCAGAGCCAACAAAAATTCCGTCAGCGCGCAGTATCTCCGCAAAAAATTCCCCGTGGACAAGGAATTCGACGAGGCGTATCTGACCGTCTGCGGTCTCGGCTATTTCGAAAGCTTCGTCAACGGCGCGAAAACGGGCGACGACATCCTCTCTCCCGCCTACACCCGCTACGACGAGGAGACCTACTATATGCAGTACGACGTGACGGACAAGCTGCGCGTGGGTGAAAACGCGATCGGCGTTTCTCTCGGCAACGGCTTCTATAACGGCTTCGTCGTCGATGCGTGGAACGCCACCTCAGCGCCGTGGAGAAACTGGCCCAAAATGATCTGCGAGCTGAAGATCTACTGCAAGGACGGCACCGTCCAAACACTGATCTCCGACAGCTCGTGGAAGGCAGCGCAGGGTCCGATCACCTTCACCGCCGTCCGCAACGGCGAATTTTACGATGCGCGCCTGGAGCTCGGCGCGTGGTGCGAAGCGGATTACGACGATTCCGATTGGGTCAAGGTCAAGATCAATAAGAGCCCCGGCGGCGTTCTGTGCGCGCAGGAGATGGAGCCCATCCGCGTATACAGGAAATTCCCCGCCGAGAGAAAGTGGAAAACGAAAAACGGCTGGGCGTTCGACGTCGGTCAGAACCTCGCCGGCTTCGGCGAATATACGCTCTACGGCAAGGCGGGCACGGAATTCACCTTCCGTTATTCCGATATGCTGACGGAGGACAACGAGCTTGATTTTTATGCGCTCACGAGCTTTATCAAGAGCGGGGAATTCCAGACCGATAAATATATCAAAAAGAGTGACGAGCCCGAAACGTGGCATCCGAGCTTCGTTTATCACGGCTTTCAATACATCGAGGTTTCGGGCGCGGATTACGAGCCCGCGCTTTCGGATATCGTCGGCGTTGCGGTCTGCTCCGACGTCGGTGACATCGGCAGCTTTTCTTGCTCGGACGATTTTCTGAACCGTCTCCAGCACCTCTGCCGCTGGTCCACGCTGGCAAATATCCATTCCTTCCCGACGGACGACCCGCACCGCGAAAAGAACGGCTGGACGGGCGATACCATGCTCTCCTCCGAGCAGATGCTGACCAATTTCGGTATGCGCGCGTTTCTGACAAAATGGAGCCGCGATATGCGAACGGCACAGCGCCCGCAGGGACAGATCCCCTGTATCGTTCCCTCGACGGGCTGGGGCTATTACGGACTCATGGGTCCCGACTGGTCGAGTGCGCTTCTGATGATCCCGTGGAATATCTACGTTTATAACGGCGACCTCGATATCCTCCGCGTGAATTACGAGGCGATCAAGAAGAACTGCGATTTCATGGAGAGCATGACGGACGACTATACGCTCCGCTACGGCACGGGCGACTGGTGCGCGCCCTTCATCGGCCCCGCCATCGGCAAAAATATGGGCTCCTACAAATGCCCCGTACAGGTTTCGGACACGGGCTTCTTCTATAACGCGGCGAACACCATCGCCAAGCTCGCGAAAATGTTCGATAAGCCCGATGACGAGGAATACTACGGCGCGCTCGCCGCGAAGATCCGCGCGGTATTCCGCGAACGCTTCTTCGACAGAGAGACCTTCACCGTAAGCGGCGACTGCCAGACGGCGACGGCGGTCATGCTCTACTTCGGACTTTATGAAGGCGAAGAAGAAAGAGTCGGACTCCTGCATAAGCTTCTCGCGCAGATCGAGGAGAAGGACGGACATCTCGATTTCGGCGTGCTCGGCAATAAATTCGTCATGCACACGCTCGGCGCGTCCGGCTACGGAAGCGTGGGCGAAAAGATGGTCGCCCAGAGAACCTTCCCCGGTGTCGGCGAATGGATCGCGAGAGGCGCGACGACGCTCTGGGAATGCTGGAACGGCGGCGGCTCGCACAATCACCATATGTTCTCCGACCTTTCCTCCTTCATGTATAAATACGTCGCGGGCATTTCTCCCGACGAGAACGCGCCCGGCTTCTCTCACGTCGTCTTCCGTCCCGCGCTCGACGGCGGTCTGACCGCGGCGCACGCCGATCACGGCAGTATGCGCGGCAAGGTCGCCATTGATTGGCGCAAGGAGAACGGGGAAGCCTTCATCACGCTGACGGTCCCCTTCGGCTCGACGGCGACGCTCTATCTGCCCGAAGCATACGCGGGCAAGCTCTGCGAAAACGGAGAGCCCGTCGCGTATGAAACGGAAAACGGCAAAGCGAAATTCGCTTTTGTCAGCGGCGTTTACGGTCTGCGCGCGCTCATATAAGGAGAAAGTAAAATGGCAAGAGAATATCACGTTGCCAAATACGGCAACGATCACAATACAGGTACGAAGGAAAATCCCTTTCTGACGATCTCCCGCGCGGCAAAGCTTGCGGACGAGGGCGATACGGTCGTCGTACACGAGGGCGTTTACCGCGAATGCGTTTCCCCCGAGCACGGCGCGAAAAGCGAGCTTGGGCGTATCACCTATACGGCGGCGCCCGGAGAGCGCGCGGTCATCAAGGGCTCGGAGATCGTGGAGGGCTGGAAGGAGGCGGACGGAATCTGGTCCGTCTCGGTTCCCAATACGCTGTTCGGCGATTTCAATCCCTACGCCGACGTGCTGGACGGCGATTGGCTCGTCCGCCCGCTCGACTTTCCGCGCCATACGGGTACGGTCTATATCGGCGGGGAGGCTTTGCTGGAAGCTTCCCATGCCGAGGAGCTCCGCGAAAAGGATCTGACGTGGTACGCCGAGGTATACGAGGACGATACGAGAATTTACGTTCACGCGGACGGCTGTGATCTCAGCCGTGAGACGGTGGAAATCAACGTCAGACAGCGCTGCTTCTTTCCCGAGAAAACGGGACTCAACTATATTACCGTGAAGGGCTTCGAGATGGCGCACGCCGCGACGCCGTGGGCGCCTCCGACCGCACATCAGATCGGTATGCTCGGCGTGCATTGGTCGAAGGGCTGGATCATCGAGGACAATATCCTGCACGACTCCCGATGCTGCGCCGTCAGCGTCGGCAAGGAGCTTTCCACGGGGCATCACGTTTATACCAAATATCACAGAAAGCCCGGCTACAATTATCAGTACGAGGCTATGCTGGCTGGCTTCCGCATGGGCTGGAGCAAGGAAACCGTCGGCTCGCATATCATCCGCAACAATAAAATTTACAATTGCGGTCAGAACGGCATTGTCGGTCACATGGGCGGCTCGTATTCCGAAATCTACGGAAACGAGATCTTCCACATCGCGGACAAGGGTGAATTCTGGGGGCACGAGGTCGGCGCGATCAAGCTCCACGCGCTGATCGACACGCAGATCCACCACAATCATATCCACGACTGTCTGATGGGAATCTGGCTCGACTGGCAGGCGCAGGGGGCGCGACTTTCCTGCAATATTCTTTACCGCAACGGCATCGATATGAAATGGGAGGTCACACACGGGCCGCATCTCGTGGATAACAATATTTTCGGCTCCGAGCAGAATTTCCAGAACGCCGCGCAGGGAGGGGCTTACGTCCATAACCTCTTCCTCGGCGGTATGTTCCGCTACGCGATCTTGGACCGCTCCACGCCCTACCATCTGCCGCACTCCACCGAGATGATGGGCTGCTCGCTCGTGATCAGCGGGGACGACCGCTATTATAACAATATTTTCCTGAATACGCAGGAGGCACCCAACAGAAAATTCCGTGTGGGACTTTCTATGTATGACGGCGCGCCCGACAGCTTGCAGGAGTATATCGACACCGTCTGGACGCGCTTCGGCAAGTCCGACGCTACGGAGTTCAATCAGGTCAAGCAGCCCGTCTATACCGCGCACAACTATTACGGCGACGGCGTACCGCCCTACGAGAGGGACGTGACCTCCGTCAAGACCGAAACGCCGAGCCGCGCAAGGATCGTGACCGAGGAAAACGGCGACGTTTATCTGGAGATGTTTCTGGACGATGCCTTTGCTTCTCTCTCAGCGGAGCAGGTGGATACCGCACGCCTCGATATGCCGCGCATCGTAGAGGCGCCCTACGAGAATCCCGACGGCTCGCCCATCACGGTTGACGGCGACCTGTTCGGTAATCCGCGCGGAGAGCACCCCACGGCAGGCCCGATCGAATCGGTACGCGCGGGCATCAACAGAATTTTGCTTTTGAGAGGAAAATGACATGGAATGGATCTTTTTTGATATCGGCGGCACGCTTGCCGACGAAACCAAATCCTTACACCGACGCGCCGAGCTGACGGCGAAAATGCAAAATAAGATCGGCATCCACTGCACGACCGAGCAGATCGAGGAGGCGATGAAAAAAGCCGCCTCGATGGGGCTTCCGTACTTTCAGGGCGCGGTCGATCTGCTCGGGCTCCGCGGTATGGTTCCCTACGACGCGGTCGGTGAAAAGCTGTACGGCGACGTGAAGCCCGTTCTGGAGGCGCTTCACGGCAAATATCACCTCGGCATCATCGCAAACCAGCCTCTCGGCACGGAGGGACGCCTGCGCCAATACGGCATCCGCGATTATTTTGAGGTCGTTCTTTCCTCTGCGGAGGAGGGTCTGCACAAGCCCGATCCCGCGCTGTTTGCCCGCGCGCTTGCGCGAGCGGGATGCGCGCCCGGCGAGGCGTGGATGATCGGAGACCGACCCGATAACGATATTGCGCCCGCGAAGTCGCTCGGCATGAAAACCGTCCGCGTCCGTCAGGGGCTCGGCGGTACGATGCCCGTTTCCGGCGAAGCGCAGAAAGCGGACGATACCGTGGATTCACTTTCAGAGCTTCTGAAGATCTTCCTGTAACGGGCAACGCCGTCAAGCTTCTGAAAAAATATAATAAATTCAAAATTTGCAGAGCAAATTTTTTCCGAAACATCCCGCGCACAGCGGAATATATCACGTTTCGCCGCAGGCGAAATCTATCACTGCAAGGTCGGCAGTCTGAATCTGATGACCTTGCTTATAACGGGAGGTTTGTATGTGGTTCGTATTCGCGTTGCTCTCCGCGCTGTTTGCGGCGTTTACCACGATCCTTGCAAAGATCGGCATCGAGGGCGTCAACTCCAATCTGGCAACCGCCATCCGCACGGTCGTCGTCGTGATCATGGCGTGGGGAATGGTGTTCATCACGGACGCGCAGGGCGGACTTGCTGACATCAGCAAAAAAAGCTGGATCTTTCTGATCCTCTCCGGCTTGGCGACGGGCATTTCCTGGCTCTGCTACTACAGAGCCTTGCAGATCGGAGAAGCCTCCAAGGTCGTGCCGATCGACAAGCTGAGCGTCGTCTTTTCCCTTGCGATGGCGTTCCTTTTCCTGCACGAAAAATTCACGCCGAAATCCCTGATCGGATGCCTTCTGATCGGCGCCGGTACGCTGGTCATGGTTCTTTGATGATACGAAAAGCCCCGTTCCGATTCTTTGTCGGAACGGGGCGTACTTGAAAGCGTGACGCTGAGATGATTGACACCGACGGTAAAATTTTGTAAAAAGCGGGCAATTCTTGCCTATCCGCGCTTTGCTTATATCAAAACAATGCAAAACGGCAAGGTTGATTTTGAGCAATTTCCTATAGTTATAATAAAAGAGGTTTAAAATGAGAACGATCGCAATTATAGACGACGATATCCACATCGGCAATATGCTGGAGGAGGTTCTGACGAAGGAGGGCTACGGGGTCATGCGCGCCTATTCGGGTACGGAAGCCCTGCTTCTCCTTTCACAGAAAACCCCCGACCTGATCCTGCTCGATCTGATGCTGCCGGGACTTTCGGGAGAGGAGATTCTGCCGAAAATCAAAAGCGTTCCCGTCATTGTGGTGAGCGCAAAAATCGACGTGGATCACAAGATAAACCTTCTGCTGGACGGGGCTGTGGACTACGTGACCAAGCCCTTTCATACGAGGGAGCTTCTGGCACGGATCACGGTTGCACTCCGAAGCGCAACCGTGAACACCTCTCTCCTGCATTACGACGGCATTACTCTGAATACCGCCAATTTTTCCGTTTCCGCAGACGGCAAGGACGTCAAGCTCACCAGAACGGAATACGCGATATTGAAATATCTGATGATGAACGGCGCGCAGGCGGTTTCCAAATCTCAACTTCTCGACCGTATCAGTGTCGACACGCCCGACTGCACCGAAACCTCCCTTAAAATTCACGTCAGCAATCTTCGTAAAAAGCTCCGTGATGCATCGGGAAAAGATTATATTGAAGCGGTTTGGGGCATTGGGTTTAAGTTAAAAAATAATTGACTTGGCGGAATAGAGCGATAAATTCTTGTTTGTGCCAAAGGCGCAAACAAATTCGGAATTCGGAATTAGGAATTCGGAGTGCGCAAACAAATGCGAAATTCAGAATTAGGAATTAGGAGTGGGCAAACGAATGGTTCGGTAACACATCTCTTGATGCACGGAAAGCACAGTTTCTGTTAGCCTTCCCTTGGGGAAGGCTCAGCTTGTCGAAAAAGTCAGTTAAAAAATTCAGTTTCGTCAATTTCGCCAAAAGATGAGATGCTAAAAAGCCTTCCTCCGGGAGGAAGGTGCCGAGTTTACGAGGCGGAAGGAGCCCGCGTGCAAATAAGATTTTTAAAAAAGTTCTGTTTGC
>JAFQOX010000108.1 GCA_017412045.1 Clostridia bacterium | reverse complement strand
CTCAATGGGAAGCTCGCTTCCGTCAGCCATAAAAATTCTGGAAGGCTTCTGATTGGGGTTACAACCGTATTTAAGCTGAAATTCGTTCATGGGTTCCAAATCCTTTCTTACGTCTTATTTGTTCTTGTTGATGATGATTTCCGTGGGCTTTTCGCCGTCGAGCGGAATCGCGCGGACAAAGAGGGAAACCTTGTTGTCCTCGTTGAGATTGGTCCATACGAGCTCTGCGAGTTCTTCTGCGGTGTTGGGAAGCGCGATTTCCTCGGGCTCGCCGTAGAAGGAGGGGATGGGGTTGCCGTCGCATTTGTAGGTGTGGATGAAGTGACCGAGTCCGGCAAGGGGCTTGTAGCTGTAGAAGAATCTCTGGCAAGCCTCGGGGTTGCCGTTCGTGCTCTTCAGAATGGACATCTTATAGGTGAAGTCGCCGTCTGCATAGTGAAGGATACCGGAAATGCGGGGAGTGTAATTGGGATGGTCGGGCTCGAATTCGCGGGTGTGGAGGGATTTTTCAAACGCGTAGCCGTCCTCGCCGTTCTCCTTGATGTAATCCATCACGGTATCGGTCTGGTCGCCGTTGGTGATGACGTCGATGCCCTCGGTCTCCAGGAAGGGGTTGTAAATGATCAGACTGGGATCGGAAAGCTTGGATTCGTCGAACGCCTTGGTACGCATACCGCCCTCGTAGCGTTCAAAAATGCGGTTGCGGCTGTTTTCGCTGCGTCCCATGATAAAATACGCGATCATCGCGTTTTTACCGTCGGCGCTTTTGCCGATCACAATGCCTCTGCCGGGATACGTATTATTTGCCAAAAGAGTTTTCAAATCAAACAATGCCATGATTATCATTCCTTTCCTTTTATTTGCGTTCGCAAAGAATCTGCGCGCTGACTTTTTCCGCAGCGGCGGGCAAAAGATGCCATTCAGCCTCTTCCATCACGCGTCTTTGCAGAATCTCGGGGGTGTCGCCCTCTCTGATCTCAACGGCTCTTTGCAAAATGATCTTGCCGCCGTCGGGAATTTCATTGACGAAATGAACGGTAGCGCCCGTGACCTTGACACCGTAGGCAAGCGCCGCCTCGTGAACGCGGAGTCCGTAAAAGCCCTTGCCGCAGAAGGAGGGGATCAGGGACGGATGTACGTTCAGGATACGTTCGGGATACGCGGAGGTAAAGTCCGCGGAAAGAATGCTCATAAAGCCTGCAAGGATGATCAGCTCGATGCCGTTTTCGGCAAGGACCTCCTTGATTTTTGCTTCAAACGCCGTCTGCGAGCCGCACGCCGCCTTCGTGACGGTGACGGCGGGAATGCCCGCATTTTTCGCGCGCTCCAGCGCGAAGGCTCCCTCCTTATTGGAGATCACGAGTGCGATGGTGCCGCTTTTCAACTCGCCTCTTTTCTCAGAGTCGATCAGCGCTTGGAGATTGGTGCCGCCGCCCGATACGAGCACGGCAATTTTTACGGAAGAATTCATATGTCATTCTCTTTTCTTTTTATTGAATGAATGGGATATCAGTACAGTTCAACTTTATCTGCGGATTTGACGATCTCACCGAGAACGTATGCATCCTCACCGTTTGCCTTGAGGATGGAGAGCGCGGTCTCCACGTCTTCCTTCGCAACGATCACGCACATACCGACACCCATATTGAAGGTGTTGAACATATCTCTTTCAGGAATGTTGCCGGTCTTTGCGATGAGGTCAAAGATGGGAAGGATACGGACGTCGTCCTTTCTGATCTTCGCGCCGAGACCGTCGGGAATGCTTCTCGGAATGTTCTCGTAGAAGCCGCCGCCCGTGATGTGGGAGATACCCTTGACGGAGACCTCCTTGATCAGCGCGAGGATGGATTTTACGTAAATTCTGGTAGGAGTGAGAAGTGTTTCGCCGATGGTCTTGCCGCCCAGTTTTTCATTGGGAACGTAAAGGTCGGGGTTATTGTTGTCGATATCAAATACCTTACGGCAAAGAGAGAAGCCGTTGGAATGGATGCCCGTGGAGGGGAGCGCGAGGATTACGTCGCCTTCGGACATTTTCGTATTGTCGATGATCTTCTTTTTATCAACGATACCGACGGCAAAGCCTGCGAGGTCGTAGTCCTCGACGGGCATAAGACCGGGGTGCTCAGCGGTTTCGCCGCCGATCAGCGCCGCGCCGGACTGTACGCAGCCTTCTGCGACACCGGAAACGATCGCCGCGATCTTTTCGGGAATATTTTTACCGCAAGCGATGTAGTCAAGGAAGAAAAGGGGTCTTGCGCCGCAGCAAATAATGTCGTTGACGCACATAGCGACGGCATCGATGCCGATGGTGTCGTGCTTGTCCATGAGGATCGCGAGCTTGACCTTCGTGCCGCAACCGTCCGTGCCGGAAACGAGAACGGGCTCCTCCATACCCATGGGAAGAGCGAAGCAGCCGCCGAAGCCGCCGACGTCGTCGACACAGCCCTCGTTACGGGTACGCGCGATATGCGCCTTCATCAGTTCAACTGCCTTATAGCCCGCGGTGATATCAACGCCGGCTGCTGCGTAGCTTTCGGATCTGGAATTCTGCATGGTTGGAATCCTCCTTCAATCTGATCTTTCTATATTCTTATCTGTTGTATTTCTGTTCGATGGCTCTGTTTCTTGCGAGCACCTTTGCGGTGGATTCCGCTCTGACAGCGGAGAGCTTTTCCGCAAGCTCGGCATCCTCGATCGCGAGCATTTCCACGCAGAGCGTCGCCGCGTTTGCCGCGCCGTCGATGGCAACGGTCGCTACGGGAATGCCCGAGGGCATCTGTACGGTGGAAAGCAGGGCGTCGAGACCGTCAAGGTTTGCGCTCTTGACCGGTACGCCGACGACGGGAAGAGTGGTATTTGCGGCGATGGCGCCCGCAAGGTGCGCTGCCATGCCCGCGAGGGCGATGATCGCGCCGAAGCCGTTCCGACGCGCGTTCACGGTGAATTCTTTTGCTTCAACGGGAGTTCTGTGCGCAGAGAAAACGTGTACCTCGTACGGTACTCCGTAGCTTGCAAGCACACTGATTGCTTTTTCCGCTACGGGAAGGTCGCTGTCGCTACCCATGATAATTGCGATTTTTTTCATAAATGCGTAATCCTTTCAGTTTTTTATTTCTCAAAGCCAAAGAGCCGACGGGAAAAGAAAAGGGCAGTCCTACCCTTTGATACCAAAAGTTAGGATTGCCCAGACGGTCGGCTTTATTATCCCCCGTTTCCTTGTGGTGCTCCACGATCCGTCAGTTGCGGGAAATCCTTTGTTCTATATTAATCATTATAGCTTTTTTTGTACTTTTTGTCAAGATTTTTCGCAGATTTCCCAAAACAAAGGACATTTTTTGATATGTTTAACAGTCTTTGACCGTTTTTTCTGCTTTTTCTATTGAGATTCTATAATAAATTTCCGTAGATTTCCGAATTATTTCCGCGAGCCAATCGTTCAGACATTCGCCACGGATGCGCCAGCGCCAATTCTGACCGAGCGTGGAAGGCTCGTTGATCCGCGCTTCGTTGCCCAGACCCATGAAATCCTGCATCTGGAAGATGACCGTATTGGCGGGAGATGCCATCATGGAGCGGATCACGCCCCACGCAAGTCCCTCCTCCTTTGTCAGACGGAAATAAGCGGTCGCCTGCGCTCTGGTGACCTCGTCCGCCTCCGAAAGCCAGCCGATGACCGTTTCATTGTCGTGCGTGCCGGCGTACGCCACGCAGTTTTTCGGATAATTATGCGGCAGATATTCGCTCTCGTACGTGGGATCGCCAAAGGCGAACTGTACGACCTTCATGCCGGGATAGCCCGAAGCCGCCAGCATCTCGTGGACCGCGGGCGTCAGGAAGCCGAGGTCCTCCGCGATGATCGGAATATCGCCGATCTTTTTGCGGAACGTCTCGAAAAGCTCCATGCCGGGGCCCTTTTTCCACTTGCCCCTTCTGGCGTTTTTCCGTCCCGCGGGGATGGTATAGTACGCCTCGAAGCCGCGGAAATGATCCAATCTTACCACGTCGTACAGCGTGGAGGCCGCTTTCATGCGGCGGCACCACCAAGCGTATCCGTCCTCGCGCATTTTGTCCCAGCGATAGAGCGGATTGCCCCAGAGCTGTCCGTCCGCCGTAAACGCATCGGGAGGACAGCCCGCCACCTCGATCGGGAGGCTCTTCTCATCCAGAAGGAACTGATCCGCAAACGCCCATACGTCCGCGCTGTCGCAGGCAACGTAGATCGGGAGGTCGCCTATGATGGCAATGTCCCTGTCGTTCGCGTATTTCTTCAGCGCGTTCCATTGCTTGAAGAAAAAATACTGCTGCATTTTCCACAGCAGAACGTCCTTTTCCAGACGGGCGGCGGCTTTTTTCAGCGCGGCGCGTTTGCGCAGACGGACGCCGTCCTCCCAGAGATCGAAGGATGCGCCCTTATTTTCGTATTTCAACGCCATGAACAGCGCGTAATCCTCCAGCCAGAAGGCGTTTTTCTTACAGAAAGCGCCGAAATCCGCGGGAATCCGCGTCAGAAAAACCTCCAATGCGCTCTGCATCAGAACCAATCTGCCCTGATAGAGCTTCGGATAATTGACGTCCTCGGGATCCTCGCCGAAATCCTGCGCGGCGCATTCCGCCTTCGTCAGATAGCCCTCCTCGCAGAGCGTATCCAGATCAATAAAGTAGGGATTGCCCGCAAAGGTCGAATAGGATTGATAGGGAGAATCCCCGAAGGTCGTCGGGCCGAGCGGCAGGATCTGCCAATAGCTCTGTCCCGCTTTTTTCAGAAAATCCACGAAATCGTACGCTTCCTTCCCCATCGTACCGATGCCGTAGAGGGAGGACAGGGAGAAGATCGGCATCAGAATACCGCTTCGCCTTCTTTGCAACAGGGGTGTTTTTTTCATGATCAAATGGTTCCTTTCCGTGTCGGAATCGAGCAAGCCGTTTCCGCCAAATTTTTCACAATGTTATTATAGCATCAAACGTAAAAATCGTCAATAAACAATTTTGACAAATGGCATTTGCTTTTTATTTCAATAAGATTTTCCGAATATGAAAAATCTTATCTTTTTCACGTTCATCAACAAAAATCCCGACGGATCTCTTACGAGATCCATCGGGATTGCCCGACGTTTAACCGACCGTCAATTCGTTGATGCTGATAAAGTGACCGTTGCCGCCCGCAGCGCCGCTGATTCTGATGCCGTCGCACAGAACGCTTTCCGCCAACGTAAAGGTATAGGTCTCAAAGTTTGCGCCGAAGTTGCTCTGCTGATTGCCGTTCGGATATGCGGGAGATGCCGTCGCCGCAACCTTCTGCCAGGAGCCGTTGATCAGAACCTCGATATTGACGTCGCCGTTCTTGAACCAACCGCCGTCGCTATAATTGTAGCCTTCCGTGAAGGTAAGCGTGCTGACCTTGCGCGCTTCGCGGAACTGGTAGCCGAAAAAGTCAACGTCATTGACGACCTTGATGTTGTACGTATCGTAGCTCAGGGTATCGATCACACCGTCGAAGATGATCGTCAGATCTCTGGAGCCGCTGCCCGTCGGCAGCATCATGCTACAGATTGCGATCGGCGCGGATGCATTGTCGTACTCCTCGGAAACGGAGCTTGCATTGTAGTAGGGCGTCAATTCACCGACGCTGATATAGGGGTCGGTTCCGCCTGCCTTGCCGACCAGACGAATGCCCTCGCAGACGATCTCGTCAAACTTGAACTGGTAAAGCTGGAAGGCATCTCCCTGTTCGCCGATGGAGTTGCCGGGATATGCGTAGCTCATGGTAGCCTCGACGGGAGTCCATGCGCCGCCGACGAGAACCTCGACCTTGGGTGTTTCGGTGAACCAGCCGCCCTTTTTGTTCTGCTTGCCTTCCGCGAACTTCAGACCGTTCACGGCGAACGCTTTGTCAAACTGAACGCCGATCCAGACGTCCTCGCCTGCCGCCGCGGGCTTCAGCTCGTACTGCATCTTCACGGCGTTAGGAGTCGTGAGGTAGGGGATCACGCCGTCAAAAATGAGCGCGTTGTCGCCTGCGCTGGAGATGCCCTTGCCGGTGAGAATGGGCTCGATCTTGACCTTCTTTTCGCCCTTGATCACGGTGCCATTTACGCCGACGAAGGTATATTTTACGGTATAGGTACCGGTCTTCTTATAGCTGTAGGTACCGCCGGAATACATGGTAAAGCCGTCGCCCATATCAATCTCCATCGACTTGAGCGCTTCCTTGCCGGTAGAGCCGGCAACCACCTGAACCATGCCGTTCGGGAGCATTTTGAAGATCACGTCCGCGCCGAAATCGTCTGCCCACTGCTCGAAGGGAACGGTTTCAAGGGATTTGTTGGTCTTGAAGGTCCAGACGCCGTCCTTTTCGGTCGCGCCGTAAGCGGTCATGACCTCCTTGGTCAGATTCATATTGATTTCCACGACCTGATTCAGCGTGTAACGGGTCTCGCTGAAGAGGGTGGTATCGTAATTCACGTTTTGCTTGTAGATCTCGTCGAGACCGGACGCGCCGTAGAAATTACCGAGAATGGAAGCGGCGCTGGAGGGGTTACAGTCGCTGTCCTGTCCGCAACGGCAGGAAATTTCAACCGTCTTTGCGAAATCGCCCTCGCCCCAGAGCAGACCGATGAGAATATACGCCGCATTCAATTTCGCGTCGATATTCATGACGGCGTTTGCGGCGCCTTCACAGCAGTCCACGCACTTGTCGGATTTACCGCAGTTATTTTCCACGATCTGCCATGCTTCTTCCCAGGTCTTGCCTTCACGGTGCGCTTTCGTTACGGCTTCCATCAGCGTTCTGAATTTCGTACCCGTGGGAATGACGGAAATACCTGCGTCGACGATTTCCTGTACGGATTTCGCCGTATACGCCGCAGAGTGCATAGCGGTCACGAATACGCCGCCGTAAACGCCGTCGCCGTAGCACATCATGTGACCGATCTCATAAGCGCGCATTGCCGCTTCGTTCACAAGTCCGGGATACATCGCGCCCAGAAAATCGCACTCGATCTGCCAGTCGATGTCATCCGCGTGACCGTTGATCAGATAATGACCCGCGTCATACCAGGAATAGCCCGCGCGCAGATTGTTTCTCGCCGCGGCGTTCGCGTGCCACAGACCGAAGATGGTATCCTCGAATTTTTCAGCCATATAAGCGGGACTGCAAAACGCGCCGTTTTCCTTCATTGCATCGAGGAAGGGGATCTCCACGTAAACGTCGTCCTGCTGGTAAGCGTTGTTGATCATGCCGGGCGTCCAATCGTGGAATCTGACCTCGGGCAGGATATTGCCCGTCGCCGCGAATTCCGTGGACGCGGTCCATGCAACGCCGATCATCTGTCCGAGCCAGCCGCCCATCATTTTATCGTAGAGCTCTTCCTCGGAAATCTGAGCGTCGTTGTACTTTTCGGGGTTCACAACGGGAAGTCCGCCGGGTTGCTCCTCGGTGGTGCCTGACGTCGTGCCCTCCGTCGTGCTTGCCGTCGTATCGGAAGTACCCGTGGTGCCTGTAGACGGCTTTTGACCGCATCCCGTCAGCAGGATGGTCGCCGCCATCATCAGGCATAAAATTTTCAGCATAATACTTTTCATAAAACAGCCTCCTTTGAAGATTTATGCTTGCGTTATGCATAGTATACCACACGAGCGCGGGAAAGTCAACGATTGTGGGCAATTATGGCAAAAATCGCAAAATTTTTTCCAATTTTCCATGATTCAAAAAAGCGGGCAACGCCCGCTGGAAAACTGCTTGCTCTGCAAGCTGTGTGCTCGCCTATCGCAGTTAAGACTGTATCCAAACGATATAAACGGCGAGGTTCTATTTGCGCAATTTCCTATGCGACAAAAAAGAGCAATCGGCATACCTGCCGATCGCTCTCATTTTTCGATTTATTCCGCTTCGTCGATGTATTTCGCCATGATCTGCGTCATTTCGCCGGCGGTAAGTATACGGTTTTCGCGCATTGCCGTATCGAGAAATTCGCGGTACATGGCAATGAATTTCTTCGATTTGATATTCTCGCTCTTCTCCGAGAGCTTACGGCGAAGCGCGCCGAAATACCCCATCATGCCGTCAACGGCGACGGGCAGGACCTTTTCAATGCGCTCCTTGACCCATTTGACCGCGTCGGCAGAAGCGCCGTAGGCGGAAACGGCAACGGAGATATTCTCTCTCTGAATGATTGCGGGAAAGGTGAAGGTGCAGAAATCCTTGTAATCCACCGTATGCACGTCCACGCCGTATTTCCGGCAGACGTGAAAGACGGCGGCGACCGTTTCCGGCTCGACGTCGGCGAGGATGACGAATACGGGCTGTAAACGGGAGATCAGGGATTTCGCGTTGGAGCCGTTGCTTTTGACAATGGAAATCTTCTTTGATTTTCCGAGCTCCTTGATGGTGGGCGTGACCTTTTCGGCGGCGACGGTCAGATCGGCGCCGTAAGCGAGGAGCATATCAATTTTTTCGTAAGCCTTGCTTCCGCCTCCGAAAATCAGGATCGGGCGGTTTTCGATATTGATGGATACGGGTAAATAATTTGCCATCGTAGCATCTCCTTTCATCGGCAGACGACGTAATGCGTACTGCCGTTTTCCGTTTGAATTTTCTGTAATGAAATCTGAAATACGCGGTCGAGAATCCGGCTTTGAAAGATCCGCGCGGGGGTATCCTTGGCGATGAGCGCTCCGTTCTGCATGACGGCGATCTCGTCCGCGAAGGTCATGGCAAGCTCGGGATCGTGCAGGACCGCGACGATGCATTTGCCGCCGTCCGCAAGCGCGCGGAGGGTGTCCATCATGCGGAATCGGTTGGCGATATCCAGATACGTCGTCGGCTCGTCCAAAAGGATGCAGTCCGCTTCCTGCGCGAGCGCCATGGCGAGATAGACGTTCTGGCGCATACCGCCCGAGAGTGAGCCCATCGGTGCGTCCGCAAAGTCCAAAGCACCCATGTGCACCATCGCGCGTTCGGCGATCTCCCTGTCCTTTTCCGTATAAATATAAGGATAGGAAAGGCGGGGGAATCTGCCGTGCAGGACCGTCTGACGGGCGGTCATATCGGGAACGTCCCGTCCTTGGGCGAGATACGCGATTCTTTTCGCCCTTTCCTTGCTTTTCATGGTAAGGATGCTTTCGCCGTTTGCGAGGACCTCTCCGCTTTGGGCGGGAAGAATCGCGGCGGCGGCTTTCAGAAGCGTCGTTTTACCGCTTCCGTTCGGACCTATGACGGCGGTCAGCTTTCCGTCCTCAAAAACGGCGCTGATCCCGTTCAGGATCCTGCGCTTTCCGTAGCCGACGCAGAGATTTCGTAATTCAATCATGAGCCCGTCCTCCTTTCCCTTTGATCAGAAGAATGATAAAGAAGGGCGCGCCGACGAACGCCATGATGATGCCGACGGGGATCTCGTAGGGGGCGAACACCGTTCTGGCGACGAGGTCGCAGAGGGTGACGAAGCCCGCGCCGAAAAGCGCGCTGAGCGGGAGCAGGTGCGCGCAAGCGCCCACGCCCATTCTGCGGACGGCATGAGGAACGACGAGCCCGACGAAGGAGAGAAGCCCCGCAATGCTGACGGCGGCTCCCGCGAGCAGAGCGGCAAGCAGGAGAAAGAGCGTTCTCGCCGCGGGGACGTTGACGCCGAGTCCCGCGGCGTTTTCCGCGCCGAGCGTCATGACGTCCAGCATATTGGCAAGGGTAAAGGTCAGAAAGAGCGCCGCCGCCGTGATGACCGCCGCGGGGATCAGTCTGCCGTAGGTAATGGCGGAGAAGTCTCCGACCTTGAAATCATTGCTGAGCACGCCCGCATCGGGACAGAGCGTGACGATCGCGGAGGAAAAGGCGTTCAGAAAGCTGTTGAGCGCCACGCCCATGAGGATCAGCGTGCCTCTGGACGCGCCGAATTTTTTGGAGGCGAGCGCGACCGTCATGACCGCAACGAAGGCACCCGCGAAGGACGCGAGCGAGCTTTGCCAGCCGCCGAGGATGCCGAGCGCCGCGCAGACCGTGACGGCAAGCCCCGCGCCGGCGTTGACGCCGATCAGACTCGGAGATGCCAGACGGTTGGCGAGCACGGATTGAATGACCGCCCCGGAAACGGCAAGCCCCGCGCCTGCCGTCATACAGGCGAGCGCGCGGGGCAAACGGACGTAGAGAAATATTTTTTTGTACACGCCGTCAAACAGCGCGGAAAAGTCAAGTCTCGTGCTTCCGAAAAGCAGACCGCACGCGAACGCCGCGGCGCAAAAGAGGACGGCGCCGACGAAAAGTAAACGGAGCTTAATTTTTTTCTTGTAAAATGTCTGCGAGTATTTCATAAGCCTGTGCGAACCTTGCGTTCGGTTTGAGATTGAAGAGCGTTTTATCCATGACGTGCAGTCTGTCGGCGCTGATCGCCTCCAGCGTACGCCACGCGGGATTTTCGTTGATCATATTTTCGAGCGTTTTCTTTGCCTTTTCGTCGTTGCTTCCCATCGTGACCACGAAGATACGGTGGGGATTTTCGCGGATGACGGCTTCCACGCTCAGATTTTCAAGCAAGCTCGTGTCACTGTCGGCGATATTCACGCAACCCATATCGGCAAGCATTTCTCCGAGGATCGTTCCGCGGCTTCCCTTTGCCTTCACGAAGGTGGAGGCGGCGCGGAGAAGCAGGATCTTTCGCTCGTTCTCGGGAATATCGGCGTTCCGGTATTCTTCCTTGACAGCCTCGATCTGCGCTTGCAGACGAAGCCCGTTCTGCTCGTAGAGGTCCTTTCTGCCCGTAATATCCGTGCAGATATCCAGCATCTTCAGATAATCCTCAAAGCGGTCCACGTCGAAATACGCGACGGGGATGCCCATCGCCTCCAGCGAATCCTTCATCTCCACGTTGGAGGCGGTCGAGGCGCTGGCGATCACGAATGCGGGATCGGCGGAGATCAGCAGCTCCAGCGAGGGCGAATGCGCGCCGCCGATATTCACGGCGTTCTCAAGCGCGAGCCCGAAATCCTCCCACGCGTCGTCCGCGGCGGCGCAGAGCTCGCCGCCCGCAAGCATCCACACGTCCGCAAAGCTTCCGAGCAGAGCGGCGACGCGGTCGGGATTTTTGGGAACGGAAACCTCTCTGCCGAGCGCGTCGGTAAAGGTGACGGTGTCACGGGGCTCCGTCCCGTTCTCCGTACAGGCGCAGAGGAAAAGGAGAGAAAGCAGGATCAGAAGACTCAGTATCTTTTTCAACGCACGCCCTCAAGAAGCTTGGCTTCCACGTAGTCGAAGCCGAGGCGCGCGATGGTATCGGAGAAGCGTTCGCCCTTGATGCCCTCGTCGCGGAACAGACAGATGGCGCGTTCGACGGTGTTCAGAACCTCCTCCTCTGAAGTGAAGAGATGGTTCAGCGGCTTACCCATCGCGGATTTTTTGCCCCATCTGCCGCCGATGCAGATCTTGTAAGCGGCGGTCGCCTCCGAGAATACGCCGAAGGGGCATTTCTCATAGCAACGGCCGCAACGGTTGCAGACTGCGGGGTCTCTTTGGATCTTGCCGTCTGCGACGTGAGCAGCCTTCATGGGACAGTTCAGCGCGATTGCGCATTTTTTACAGCCGCGGCATTTCGTGAGGTCGGGCTTGATGATTCGCTGACCGATGATGCCGATGTCGTTGAGGTCGGGCTTTACGCAGTTGTTGGGACATCCGCCGACGGCAATCTTGCATTTGTGGGGGAGCGCGACGTCGTGATAGCCCTGATAGAAGCGCTTGTGAATCTCCTCGGAGAGATGGTAGGTGTCGATCAGACCGAATACGCAGGTCGTGCCCTTGCAGGAAACGATGGGACGGACCTTCGCGCCCGTGCCGCCGGTTTCCAGACCGTAGCCATGCAGATATTCGATCAGCGCGGGGATGTTATCGTACGGAACACCCTGGATCTCGACCGTGAGGCGCGTGGTCATCGCCACGGAAGCGCTTCCGAAAAGCTCTGCCGCTTTGGCGATCGCCATCTGCTCCGCGGACGTGATCTTACCGTTTCGCGTGATGACTCTGACGTTGAAAATATCGTCGTAGCGTTTATCCTTCAGACAGCCGAGCGCCTTGACGCCCTTGATCTGGTCGGGGGTCAGCTTGCCGTTCTTCGGCGTCAGACCCAGGGATTCAAAAGTGATGGGGTTCGTTTTCATAATAATCTCCTTGTATTTCTATAATTGTAGTGATAAGGTTATTATACAATAAATTCGACGTGATTTCAAGTATTTGGAGGATATTTACCAAGGCAACGGCATTTACTTTTTTAGGGCTTGTTTAAAGATGTCTCTCCCTCCGTCGACCGTGCAGTTGACAGCTCCTACATTATGCGAAGCATAATGTAGGAGCTGGATTTTGCGAAGCAAAAGACTGAGGGAGAGTGCGTAAACATCAAGTTTGATCAAAATTTTAAGTGACGCGGGCGCCTTCCGCCTCGTAAACTCGGCACCTTCCTCCCGGAGGAAGGCTTTTTAGCATCTCATCTTTTGGCGAAATTGACGAAACTGAATTTTTTAACTGACTTTATCGACAAGCTGCCCCGACGGATTTTTAATCCGTCGGGGCTCGTTTGATTCAGATTGATACGCGACGCTTGCTTTTACGTGGGATCAGTCCGATCAGGGACCATAATTCACACCATGCGAATATGATGGCGCCGTAAAAAAACGCTTTGGGATCCATGAAAAACAGAAGCAGGAAGGGCCAAGACATCAAAACCGATTGATACAAGGTGAAAAGCACGCGAAGCTTTGCGCCCGATAAGCACCGTCTTGCATATACCGTACACGTCGCGGGAATGATCAGCGCGCAGTAGCATACGATTCCGCACAAGATGGCGACGGCTCCGCCGTAGCCTGTGCCGTCACCGTTTCCCCAAACGCCGATGACGCCGATAAGAAAGAGCGCGGCGGCGGAAATTACCGCAGAGCCCAAAGGAAATAGCCATTTTTTCATAAAGATATACCTCGTTTTTATGGTTTTGCCGTTGTTTTCGTCTTTGCTTCGGCTTTCTTCGTCAGTAAAACCAGATAGAGCGCAAGCAGAACGACCGCCGCCAGCGCGGCAAGGAAAATATATTGATTCGGTACGAAGGATTCCGTTCCGTCGTTATTGACGATCGTTTCCGCGCCGGAGAGGACCAGCACGCCGAGATAAGGACCGACCACGCCGGGAACGAGAACCTGCGAGAAGATGCGCACGCCCTGGAATTGTCCCGATTTGCCGACGGGTGTCAGATCGCGTATTTTTGCGCCGAAGACCGCCATACCGGAAAGGTATCCGCACATCATCAGCAGAGAGCCGATGAAAACGGGCAACGTGGAGCGGAAGAAGAAAAGGATCACGTAGCCGACGGCGAGCCATGCGAGGCTGACGGTCACGGAAAAGGCGAAGCCTTTACGGTCGTATACCTTGCCCCAGAATACCGTGACGACGGAGGCGAGCACGATGGCGGGCGCCATGACGAAAACGTAATCGGTCATTCCGAGCGATACCTCGTAGTAGAGGATCAGATAGGGCATAAATATCTGTATGGAAATATTGAAGATAATGAAGGCAAGCAGGTAAATATACATGGAAGCGTTTTTCTTGACCGTGGAGGGCAGGAATCCGTGTATCACCGTGCGGAAATAGCCGTCTCTCCGGGGCTCCAGCTTCGGCTCGTCGATCACGAAGAAGCCGACGATGCCGACGGCAACGATTACGACGCCGATGATGGCAAAAATGCAGGTCCAGCTTTCGGGCAGATTGAGGTCAAACGCCATGAATCCGCCGAAAACGGCAAGAATGGCAACGAGAGGCATCATGGCGTTGATGCCCTCGGCGGTACCGCGGTTGGTGTGATCCGTGCTGTCCGTCAGCCAGGCGTTGAAGGCGGCATCGTTCGCGCTTGAACCGAAAAAGGTCATCACGCAGTCAAGGACGATCACGCAGGTCACGCCGATGGCAGAAGCGGAGGCGGCAAGGGGAAACGCCGCGCGGATCAGATCCTCACGCAGGAGAATGAATCCGAGAATGGAGATCCCCCAGAGGATATAGCCCATACAGATGAAGATCTTCCGTTTGCCCAATTGATCGGAAAGCGCGCCGACCAGCACCGTCGTGAGCGTTGCCGCGATCGCGCTGGCGGCGACCATGGCGGAAATATTTTCCGCGGAAGCATGGAACATTTTATACATGAATACGTTGAGATACATATTTTCGACCACCCACGCGATCTGACCGACCAGGCTGAAGAGTGTCAGAGCAAATAAAAATCTCGGCGATAATTTGGTTTTCATAAAAGAAAAATCCTCCTGTTTGTAAAAAGTTTACGTCATTCCGGAAGGCTCTCTATATAGACGATGATATTCCCGTACGTTTCGTTTACGTATACGTATCCGATTTTCAACCGCTGTCCGTTTCCTTTGATGACACCGCCATGAGACCGGGATCTGTGATATCCGGGATGATCGTTGTAATCGGAATAAAAGAATTTGACGCCGCCGATTTCAAAAGATTCTTTTTTCTTTCCGTGATAGGGCATGGGATCGAAATTTTCAACGCAGCCTTCCACGGTCTCGTATTCTCCGCGACGGTATGCTCCCGCGGTTTTGCTATACATCGTGAATTGCGCAATTCCAATGACGGCGTAGAAAAAAGCGAGAGAACCGATGCCGATGAGGCAAATCGACGAAACCAACGCAGCTTTTTCAATCTTCAATTTTTTTACAACGATAGCAAAAATCAACGTAAAAACGATGATGACGATCGGAGCTTGCAGAAAGGAACAATCGAACTTGTCAGGTATCTCGTATAAGACTATTGGCATGGGCAAGCTCCTTTCGTCAGGATTCGTTTGAGGTTTTGTGGGCGACGATTTTGCAATGGTCGCATTTGTAATCGAAGAGGCTGCCGTCAGGTTGCTTCCAATCGCCTTTGCAAACGGGACATTTGGACGGCTGTTTTCCGTAATAGCGATACAAATAATAGTATACGGGCTTTTGCAATTCCTTTTCCAGCATTCGGCAGACGGATAAGCCATCGCGGTTCAGCTCGCTGCTCATACGGGAAAGCATTTTGTGCGCGCTGATCTCACCGATTCCGGTTGCGTAGAAGAGCTGATCGTACGCCGCGTAGTTGACCTCCCAGGAGCGGAGCGCCTCCGCCGTTTCCTCCGATAACGCGGGGAGCAGATAATACGGGATATGCTCGGCAGTGTGCCCGCAGCAAATGGGAGAAATATCCTTCAGATGCAGATGGATCCGCAAAACGTAAAAATCCGATGCGGTCCCCGTCGAAAAATCGTCCCGATACGTAAAATCTTCTCCGACGAATCTCCTTTCGATCGGCTTTTTTAAATAGGCAGAGAGCCTTTCCAGCGCTCGCTTTGTATACGGACTGTCGTATTTTTCATCCGGCGAATCCTCATACGGAACCGTCACTCTTGCAACCCTCTCCGTTTCATTGCCTGAAATATTCAGCGTTTCCATGATGATTTGGTTATTTCCCGATAAAGCGCAAAAATAATCGCTTAATGCAAGATCAAATTTCTCCGCATCGTCTTTCGCGTAAAAAAACAAATCGTAAACAAACATAAAGCATTTCCTTTCTGTCGGATTTTCATAATCAAAGATATTCGGGCGGTATGCGAGGCTGAAATTCGGGCAGAATTTCGGGGTTTAATAACGCGCGGAAAGAATACCGTCCGATTTTATTTTTCTCCATACAGGCGTTTGCGGTGTCCGGACAGAAGAAAAATTCTCTTTGCCCTATACTTGTGCAGCCAACCGTGAAGTCAGAAAAAAGCAAGCCTGCACGGTTGTTGTAATTGCCGCGGATTTGCAGAGCGGCGATCGGTATCCTGTCCTTTTTGGGTATGGAGGCTCTGACGGGAAACCACGCCAGGATATGCGTATGGGAACGCATGGCTTCCGCTTCATCAGGCACGGCATCAAAAATTTCTTCCGAAACGGCGGTTAAATGTGAATTCCAAACAAAATCCAGCACCAGGGCAACGCGATAGCCGTTTTCGCAAGCATAGGCGTACAGATCCCCCTTATGTAGCGTCGGCTCTCGCTTTGCGGTTGTCTTTTTGGGCTTTTTGATTTTTGTCGGTTCGGAATTGATCTTTTCCAAGAATTTTTGCAATGCTTTGCGTCGGCTCTTTTCAAGCTGCGGCTCTGCGCCTGATTCATTCCAGAATTTCAGATCGGCATCCGTTTCGATCACCGTTTTGATCTTTTGCCACAACCAATCGTCCTTGGCTCCGCACTCCCAAAGGCATTGCGCCAAGGCGTAATATACCGTATACAGCATGGGCGAGGCTTCCTCATCGGAAAATTCCTTACGGTATTCGTCCAAAATCGTCTGATAGACCTGTATGGCGAGCGCATCGTCCTTATACCGTTCAAAAAATTCCTCGTATACGTCCAAAAATTCATCGCTCTGTTTGATTCCCGTTCCCCACGTGCTCATGCGTGCCGCCTTTCCGTTCATCTGCCGTTTTTCTTTATTGTATCATAAATTTGTCGATATTGCAATTGATATTTGCACCGAAAACAAAAAATCCGCCAAAAGGGCGGATTTTTTGATGCGCATTCCCGGGCTTGTCAAGGATTTTGTGCGTCTGCATCAAGTCTCGAGAAAGATCGTCCGCAACAGCTCATAAGAAAAAAGAAAATGCATTTCCCGAAGCGGATGATTGATATGATTGGAAAGAAGCGCCGTGGTATCCACGCCGTTCTTTTCCATCTGCTTCCAAAGCGCGTAGCAATCGCAAACGGGAATTCCTTTTTCGCGGCAAAGCGCGCGGGCGGCTTCGATGTGGCGGTCAAAAACGCCTTCATTTTGCATAGACGCACAATTTTGGGCAATGGCAAGAAAATCCCGATCCGAAAGGCGCGGATCGAGCGCCGTGTTCATCATATTCGGCGTCATAAAAATAACCTCGATTTCCCGTTCCAAAAGCTGATCAAAGATCGATGCCAAGGCCTGCGTATAGCGCTTCTCGCTGTTTTCTCCGCGCGAGCAATCGTTCAAACCGTAGCAGACGATTGCAAGATCGGGCGCATGACGGATCACGTCGCGCGATACGCGAAGGCTTCCCCGCGGTGCAGTGTCGCCGCTGCGTCCCGCACAGATCATATTGATCGGCACGGAAGGAAAGAGCAAGCCGAGCATTTCCGAAAGGCGCGTGCCATAGTTATTTTTGCTGTCGTAAACCGTTTCGATCCCGCCATCCGCCCTTTTATAAATCTCAAAGCACCCCTGCGTTACGCTGTCTCCGAGAAAAGCGATGGTAACGCCTTCATGATCTGCGGGCGCTTCTTGTTTTTTTCTCATTTTTTCAAGTATCTTCATGCGTTTCCTCCTCTACCGTAAAGATGTGGGTGCCTGCGGAAAGCGCTTCTCCCCGATAGCTTGCGCGAATGCCTTCGGGAATCTTGACCGTATAGACGAATCGTCCGCTGTCAGCACGCCACTCCGCCTCCAAAGTGCCTCTGACGGTCTGCATACTGCCGCGAACGAAGGGAAGCTCTCCCGGCACGTGGGGGCAAAGCTCGATTTTTTCGAATCCGGGATATGCGGGATCGGGGCAAATCCCAAGCAGGGATTTATAAAACCATGCGATCACACAGGAGAACATATGATGATTATGCGAGCCCTTGTCCGCGCCGTCCCAGCTTTCCCAAAGCGTGGTCGCGCCGTGAGAAAACCAGGTTTTGAAGCCCGGCTCGCTTTCCGTGATCAAGCGAAAAGCAAGGTCCGCTCTGCCGCTTCGGCTGAGCGCGGAATAGAGATATTGCACGCCCACCATACCGCTCGTCAGCTTACAACCGTCACGGAGCACCGTTTGCACGAGCTCCTCGCAAAGGGGCTTTTCTTCGCGGAAAAGTCCCGCCTCCAGCATCATGGCGATCGCGCTTTGCTCGCGGACCGTGCAAAATCCCTTTTCGTCAAGATAAGTATTCATAAAGCGTTCGGCGAAGCGTGTGCGCTTTTCTTCCCAAGCCGCATCGGAAAGTCCGGCAAGCCTTCTTGCGAGCGCTGTGACCGTAAAGGCTTTGATCAAATAAAAATCGCGCACGAAGGGGTTCGGTATGCGTTCGCTGTTGCCGTGTCCCATCCAGTCCGCAAGCCAGAATTCGTGTCCGCTCTCTGCTTTTTGTTGCAGAAAATCGGCGTAGCGTTCAAAATACGGAATCCCCTCCGTCAGCATATCCGTTTTTCCCGTATATACATAGACCTTATACGGAAGCTCATAGAGCAAGCCGTCGCAAACGGGACCGCTGTGGAAGCCCCAATCGGGCGAAGGAATGATGCCGGGCAAGGAGCCGTCCTCGCGCATGGAGGATTTGATATCCTCGAACCATTTTTCAAAAAGAGGCACGATGTCGAAATTGATCAGGAGCTGTTCCGCGGTCGCCTGCGCGTCGTTCGCCCAACCGAGCTTTTCCCGCGTCGGGCAATCCGTCATGCACCAGAACATATTGGAATAAGAGGAGCGTATACCCGCGCGGTAAATATAATTCAAAACGTCGTTTCCCGAAGAAAATTCCGATCGTCTTTCCACGTCCTGATGGGTAAAATACGCCTTGATATCCAGAATCTGAGCTTCGTCCCGCAAGCCCTCGATCAAAACGTATCGAAAGCCGTGATAGCAGAAAAGGGGCTTGAAGGTATCCGTACCGCCCGATGCGATCATCTTGTTCAGATGAAACGGAGATTCGTTATAAAAGCAGGGGCGATCCATCTGATTATATTTCGGGCGCAGTTGTTCGTCCACGTCCTCCGTATACCGAAAGAGGATCTCATCTCCCCTTTGAGCCCGAAGTGTGATCTCCATATAGCCCGAGACCGTCACGCCGAAGTCCGCGAGATAGCCTTCCGCCGTCCTCGTGAGAGCGACGGGGGGAATCTCCTCGGCTTCACGAACGGGCTGACAGCAGATCTCTTTCAGTTCGCCCGTCGGCGCATCCTTTCGTTCGATGGCAAATTGCCAGTCGGAATCGTCGTATCCGCAGAGGAAAACGGAATCGTCCCGTTTTCTTGCGTCGTAATATTCGCCGCTTCGCAAATGGCTGTAGATGATGGGAGAATGCTCGCGGTTGACGCGCCAGCTTCCGTCGCTCACGAGCGCGGTCTCGCCGTTGATCCGCAGGCAGAGAAGAAATTGAGGCGCGTCCCTCCATTCGGCGGTCTGATAATGCCAACCGCTGTCGAAGGATTCGTTGAAAAAGCCGTTGCCGAGCAGAACCGCAACCGTATTTTTTCCTTGATGCAGAAAATCGCGCACGTCATAGCGGTTATACCACAGGATCCTGCGATAATCGCTGACAGGAGAAATGAAAAGGTCCTTTGTGATGTCCTTTCCGTTGATATAAACTCTTGCAAATCCGGGACTTTGAATCAAAATTTCCGCTTCCCGGATCCCGTTTTCGCATAAAAGCTCCCGACGGAAGATCGGTAAGGGATCGTATAAGGAATACGGGGAAGGCTCGTTTTGCGCTTTGATATAAACGCCGCCCGAAAATACGCTGTTTTCATCGTACGGCTTCATAATAGATGTCCTCCTTTTTGTTTTTTTATTTTAAAACATCCTTCTTGACAGAAACGCCGCTTTCCGATACAATAATGATATTATGATCATACAAAATCTTCTGTGGTTCAATGAAAGCTATACCCATGATAATTGGGTCTACAAGGATGTCTGCGTGGGATTTTCCCGACTTTACTATATTCTTGACGGTGAAGGCTATTATGAGGAGAATGGCAAAGCGATCAGATTCAAAAAGCATCATTTGTATCTGACACCCGTTAAAAAACCCTTTACGCTATATGAAAATCCCGAAAACAAGCTCTTGCATACGTATTCCCATATCATCACCGTTCCGCCCGTCACTGCCTTGACGGAGATCGAGGTCACAGAGGGAACGCCTCTTGCCGATGCCGTCGCCCTCTGGAGAAAATATATTCCGAGCGGCGACGCGGAGCTGATTGCGCACACCATCAGCTTTTTGCTGTCCTGCCTTCCGAAGGCGCTGACACCGAACGACCGTCTGGCGAAAAAAACCAGGGATATGCTCGACCGCTTCGAAGCTAAAACGCCCAATATGGATACAATCTCCCGCAAGCTCGGCTACACCCGTGAGCATATCACGCGCAATTTTTTGAGCGTTTATCATACGACGCCGAAAAAATATTATAATCAACGCCGCATGAATCTTGCTTTGGAAAAGCTGATGGGCGGTGCAAAGGTCAAAAACGTCGCGGAAGAACTCGGCTTTTCAACGCCCTATGCCTTCAGCAAGGCGTTCAAGGCGCATTTCGGGCTTTCTCCCGAAAAGTACGTCACTTCGCTGAATAAAGAGATTCAGAATAATTTTTTACCCAATAAATAAAATTTCCGATCGGGATACCAGAGCACGGTTTCGCCGCCAAAGCAAGTGAGACTCGTATAAGTACAGCTTTCTGCCGTGGCTTTTGGACCGACGGCGATATCTTCCGTATCCGCAAACAGGACGGGCGGATCAAATTCGATCCCCTGCGGACTTTGCGGAGAAAAGGTACCGAAGCTGATATAAGTGGGATTGCGGATATAATTGGCTGTATTGAAGCGGGTTTCCGGCTTCAATTGATCCAATTCCCCGATCTGTCCCGGATTGTTGTGGTTCAGCATAACGTAACGCCCGTCCGCCAGCGCGTAAACGGGACACGGTGAGAGCGGATGCAGAACGGGAGATCCGTCCCGATAGCGCAAAGGCAGAGGCTCCGTGCAATCCTTGCCGTCCGCGGAGATCAGCGAATAGTAGGGCGAGCCCATCAGGGTTCTCATCAGCACGAAAAGTCTGCCGTCTGGCAAGCATACGACGGACGGCTCCTGACAGGAATCGTATCCCGAAAAAACGGGATTCGGTACGCTGATCCCCTGCGCAGGAAACAGGGTAAAGCGAATATCCTCGCAAGCGGGATCTTCATCCATATTGGTAAAGCGCATAAGCATGGCGTGCGTATCATTCCAGAACCACGTAGGCGGATACGGCTTATACCGCTCGCTCGTGGAAACCGTTATGCCGAGGATATAATTGCCGCCTGCATCGCGTACGGGTACTTGAAAAGCCACCCAATTGACGAGCACGCCCTCGGGATCCCAGGGCGTTTTCGGAAATGGAATCTCACTCGGCTCGCTCCACGTCTCGCCGTCATCATCCGAAAAAATGCCCGCCATATTGGTTTTCGCCGTTTCCTGCGTATCCCTGCGGTAAAGAACGTAGATCCTGCCGCTTTCGGTGACGAACGGAACGCCCCAACGGACTCTTTGTACGCCCGGGACGGTTTTCAGAAGCGTGCGCGGCTCGCTCCATTGACGTCCGTCCTTGCTCTGCGCCAATACGATGCATTCGTCTCCCGAGCCTTCCCGCGAGCTTTGCAGCCAGAGCGCGAGGAGCTTGGTGCCTTTTTTATTGGGAAAAACGAGAAAATGCTCGTTTCCCGTATCTCCATGCCTCAGATTTTTTGGTCGGTAAACGATATAATCGGGAGCGGTGCGTAAATATTCCGTTTTCGGGTCGCCAAGCGGGAATCCCTCTATCGCTTTTCCGTAGGGATAGCCCGCTTCGATCAATTCCTGTCTGGATAAAAGCGAAAGGCTCATATTTTTTTCTCCTTTCCGAGTTGTTCGGCGGTCTCGCGGATCGCTAAAATATTTTCCAAAGGGATATTCGGCAAAACACCCTCGTGGCTTGGCGATGCGATCCAAAAATCGCCAAAATTCCCGTATAAGCGCATAACCGCTTCTTTGACCGTATCGGGATCGGCGTTCGGCAAAAGCTGCTGCGTATCCACGCCTCCGACGAAGAGCAGCTTGCCTTTGTATTGGCTCAGACTTTTTGCATCCATGCCGCTTGCCTGCGCCTGTAAGGGATGCAGGGCATCGATCCCCAGCTCCAGCAGATCGGGGATGATCCTGCCGATCGCGCCGCAGGAATGGACCATGACGGGAAGCGAAAACGATTTCGCCTGATCGATCAGCTTTTTTTGATAAGGCTTGACGAAACGGCGGTAACATTCGGGACTGATCAGAAGATCTCTTTGCGTTCCCAGATCGTTTCCCATAAAAAATACGTCGATCTTATTTCCGAGACGGCGAAAAATCCTTTCATTGGCGGCAAGATAAAAATCCACGACCCGCTCCGTCAGGGCTTCCACCACCTCGGGATCGGTATACATCTTCATGAAATAATTTTCCATACCGAAAAAATCCGCTACAACGTGAAAGAAGCAGCTCCACATCCCGCTTGCCGTCGCCATACCGTTCGCGTGCGCTTCATCCAGAAGCGCTTCCAGGCGATCAAGGTCGATATATTCGGGATCGGGCATATTGTCATAGGCTTCGATCTCCGCAGGATCCTCGCAATCCGCAAACATCCCGGGCTGACTCAGCGAAATGCGCGTTTCTCCGTTCAAAACGTCAAACATTGGATTTTTTCCCACCCAGCATTTATAATCGGGCGCAATCCACCTGAAATCATCCCTCATATATACGGAAAGCTCGCCGTTTTTCTTGACGCCGGTCTTTTGCATATAGATCTTTCTCGTTTCGGAAATCGGATCCCCCATCCAAAAACCGATATGATCCGCTTTTTCTTTTCGGATCAATTTGCAAAAACGCTCTCTGCCTGTCATGTTTCGCTTCCTTCCTTCTTTTCGTCAGAATATCAAATTTTGTTTTTCATCCGTTTCGGTTTTTTTGATCAATCCTTCTTTTTTTCAAGCTTCAAAGGATAATCTCCCAAATGCTCTAAGCGAAAACCGTTCTTTTTGTATTCTTCGTAATCGAATGCATCCAATTCGTCTATAGCAAGCTTATGGAATTCGTAAAAATTATGCCACCATTCATAGCCCGTGCCAAGTTCTGCGCCGAGATAGGCATCGGCAATATCACATCCCATGGCAGGTGCCACGTAAAAAGCGCCCATTGCCAAAACGTTGACACCGTTCCCCGTAATTGCACGAAGTGCCGCAGGAACGCTTTCCACGACACCCGCATGCACGCGAGGACATTTGCTCGCGGCAATGTGGATCCCCATTCCCGTTCCGCAAAAAAGGAGTGCTCTTTCAAAGATTCCCTCGGAAATCTGTGCGCCGACGCGAAGTCCCACGCGGTGAAACATATTTTCCGTATCATCGGGATCACTGTCTTTCGTCACGCCGAGATCTGTGATATGCCATCCCTTTTCCTTGAGATGCGCCACGACCGCTTCTTTCAAGGGATAGCCGGCAAAATCCGCGCCGACCACCAAATGCTTTTCTTTTACCGTTTTCATATTGATAACCCATACCTTTCCCGAAAATTTTCATTTTGATATAGAAATTTGATAAATTCAGTATATACTTCGTTTCATCAATTGTAAATGGCGGAAAAATACATTTTCATATCCAAACGTGACATTCTTTTGAACATCGGTCTGCAAAGTTTCCGCGCAGACAGCATCCAAACGGCAAGGTCGGTTTTGCGCGATTTTCTACGAAAAAAGCACGCGTATGCGTGCTTTTTTCGTATGATCATTCGCCCAAGCGGCAAACATATTACCAAATCCTGCGTGTGGGTGATACGAATAATATTGACGGTATTGTGAGGCGTATTCTTTTGCTCGCGCGCGAAGAGTCCATTTGGATATTTCGGCTGGATTATTGAGAATTGCCTTGCAGACTGCCACAATCAATACGCTATCATCTGTAAAAAAGCTGTCTTTGTTAAATTCAAAATTGTAATCCTTTGTACAATGAACCTCGTAATACGAACCGATTACATCGCCTTATATTGCTCCAAACATTGCCTCACTGCCTTTCTTTTTCATTATACCACAACTTTGTAAACATTTCAACCATTTCGCCGGTTCGAATCCGGCTACAGACCCGAAATGATGCGCCGAGCAGTGGCTCGGTGCGGAAATGCATCTACAAAATTTCGAAAAACTTCAGAGTCGAAAAGTTTTTAGTGATATGCTGACTTCGTCAGCGTGATATTGTCGCAAGCGACAGTGATATTGCTCCTCTTCGTTCCGCAGTGATATTATATTCGCCCCCT
>JAFQOX010000107.1 GCA_017412045.1 Clostridia bacterium | reverse complement strand
TCCGTAGAAAAAGCGACGACAGATCTGCCGTACGAGCTTGGTGGGACTAAAATAGGCTCTTGGGGGAGTCTCCGTCCCGTAGGCGCACCAAAAGAAAAGCCTCCATACGATCAGCAATTTCCCAAAGAACCACTCGCGGCGCAACACCCTTGCGTCAAGCGAACTGTTCTGCGCTTTGCGCAGGCGTTCGCGCAGAGCGAGTGGGCTTTGCGGTATACAATTCCCACATGCACCGGCGATCAAACGGCACGTTTGTTTGCTTCTTTTTGCAACTTTTTCTTTCAAACAAAGAAAAAGTTGACCGTTCCCCCTTTGTAAAAGGGAAATATTCTATAAAAAGTCCCGTTTGTTTATAGAAGAAAAATCTTCTTTTTGCTTTAAGATTTACGAATTCCCATCGAAAAAGAAAAACCACTCGGCGAGTGGCTTTTCTTTTTATTCAGATAAAAATCCGATCAATGATATCGGGGCAGATAATCGCCGTGCGCTTCGATCAGCTCGTCGACCATTTTTCGAATGGTATCAATATCCAGCTCGCTTCCCGTATGAGGATCCAGCATGGCGGCCTGATAGATATGCTCCCTTTTGCCCGTGACGGCTGCTTCCACGGTGAGAAGCTGCACGTTGATATTGGTCATATTCATTGCCGCGCACTGGACCGGAAGCGCGCCAACGTGGAGCGGGTTGATTCCGTTTGCTTTTACGATGCAGGGGACTTCAACGCAAGCCTCGCGCGGGAGATTGGTGATATAGAAATGATCGTTGAGGACGTTTCCTCCGATCTGAATCGGTCTGTCGGTCATGACGGCTTCCATGATACGGGAGGCGTACTCGCGGGAACGCGAATGTCCCTTCACGCCGTTCGCGATAATTTCCGCGTATTCCTTTTCCCAGCCGGCGATTTGCTTTACGCATCTTCTCGGATATTCGTCGAGCGGAATATTGTAGCGTTCGATCAGCTCGGGGTATTTGGACTTGATATAGAAGGCGTTGTATTCTGCGTTGTGCTCGCTGGATTCCGTGCAATAATAGCCAAAATGCTTGATATAATCCAGACGGACCTTATCCTTGCATTCGGGATCGGCAAGCTTTGCGTCGATTCTGCGCTTGATTTCGGGATAAAGATCCACGCCGTTTCTGTCTCTCAGCTCAAGGAGCCATCCCATGTGATTGATGCCTGCAATTTTTTCCTGCCTGCCCTCCAGATATTCCTCCATACCGAGCTGCTTCAGCAAATGCTCGGAGCAGACCTGTACGCTGTGGCAAAGACCGACGGTCTGAATGGGCGTATAGCGTTGCATGAAGCCCGAAAGCATCGCCATCGGGTTGGTATAATTAAGGAAAAGCGCATCGGGACAAACCTCCGACATATCATCCGCGAAATCCTTCATGACGGGAATGGTGCGCAGGGCGCGCATAATACCTCCGATACCGAGCGTGTCCGCGATCGTCTGACGGAGACCGTATTTTTTCGGCACCTCAAAGTCAATGATCGTGCAGGGATCGTATAAACCGACTTGAATGGCGTTGACGACGAATTTTGCGCCGCGGAGCGCTTCCTTTCTGTTTTCCACACCGCAGTAGCATTCGATTTTGCCATAACCGCCCAGAGAGGTGCGCATGGCTTCCAGAATGACGCGGCTCTGCTCCAGACGTACGGGGTCAATATCGTAGAGCGCGAATACGCTGTCGCGAAGCACCTCTGAGCAAAGACAGTCTCCGATCACGTTGCGCGCAAAGACGGTACTTCCCGCGCCCATAAAAGTAAGCTTCATAGGGATCCTCCTTTAGTAATTATTTCCGGAATATTCATCCGTTTTTCGTTGGCAATTGATAAAATTATACTTTATTGATTTTCTTTCCGAAGAGACTGCGGAAGGTTCTTTTCCATCCCTTTACACGGATGGAGCGGACGGTTCGGGGGAAGAATCCGCTTCGGTGATTCGGAACGTCGGAAAAAACGAAAGGTATATGGTTTTTTCTGGCGTAATCGGCGGCGTAGCTCCCCTTGGGCGTGTGAATGGTAAAGCGTTTCGCTCCGTGGAAGGCGTTGTCGGCGATGTCCGTAGCAGAAGCGGGAATATAAACGTCCTCCAGACGGCAGCCTTCAAAGACGCGTTCTCCGATGTAGACCGTACCCTCCGGAATGATGAGCTTCGTGATGGAAACGCATCCGCGAAAGGCGTAATTCTCGATACGGCGGAGCGTCAAAGGCAATTCAATTCTTTTCAGATTGATGCAATAGGCGAAAACACCCTCGTTCAGAATCTGCAAGCCGTGCGGAATGCGTATCTTCTGAAAAGCATCGTCTAACTGCACATTCTCATCATCAAGGGAACCGATTTTGTTTTTTTCTTTTGCAAGCATTTTCGCGCGCTTGCCGTTTTCCTTGCGTTCTCTGCGCAGGATGGCTTCCAGATTCGGGGAGTTTTTGAAGCAATGAATCAGAAATTCTTCTCTGGTCATATCCTCGTCTCCCGGTATCAGGGACCGTTCCTGGAGGATCGTGGTCCATTCGCTGAGAAAACGCACCTCACTCAGGGACGTACAGTTTTCAAACGCGTAAGCGCCGATATTTTCCGTCACTTTCGGAAAAACCAAATGATCCAGAAATCTGCATTGCGCAAACGCGTGGTCTCCGATCTTTTTCAGACCTTCGGGAAAACCGATGTTGCGCAGGACGGAGCATTCCAGAAAGGATTCATTGCCGATCTCCTGCAAGCCGGCCGGCATATTGATGTTTTCCAGGCTACAGCACTGCGCAAACGCGCGGTCTCCGATATGCGTAGTGGTTTCCGCGATACGCGCGCTGTTCATTCTGACGCATCTGCCGAAAAGATCTTCGGGGATCTGCGTGATCTTCTGCCCCGTAACGCCGGTGGAGATATTGCCGCAGGCGAAAAAGGCTTTTTTGCCGATCTCGGTAATGTTATCGGAAAGAAAGACCGCGGCGAGAGAGTCACATTCCTCAAAGGCGCTCTCTCCGATCGTTTTCAACGTATTGGCGAAATGGAATTTCTCCAGAGAATCACAATTGCGGAAAGCACAATCACCGATGCTTGTCAAAGTCGTCGGCAGATTTACCTCGTTGAGCGATTCGCAATTCTCAAAGGCGCTGTCACCGATATTTCTGACGTTTTCGGGGATGTTGATATAGGTCAGCTCAGCGCAATTGCGGAACGTCCCTTCGGGTATGGAGATGATACCGTCACTGAGCGTAACGTCCTGCAAGGAAAAACAATTTTCAAACAGTCCTTCGCCGATCGTCGTCAGCGTATCGGGTAAATGCGCGGCGCGCAGGCTTTCGCAATTTTTGAAAGCTCCAACTCCGATATAGGTCAAGTTCGGCGATATCAGGATTTCCGAAAGGGAGACGCAAGAAGAAAACGCGAAATCGCCGATATTGACGACGGTGTCGGGTAACGTCATCCGACGCAAAGAAACGCAACCGAAAAATGCGTTGCTTCCGATATTATTGAGCCCGTCCGGGAGCAAAACCTCCGTCAGCCTTTTGCAACCGAAAAAGGTTTCCTCTCCGATCCGTACGACTGCCGCGGGAATGCGCGCGCTTTTCAGCTTCTCGCAGGCGTAAAACGCCCATGCACCAATGGACTTCAATCCTTCCGGAAGATGGATCTCGAGCAGAGAGGCACAACGGTTGAACGCGCCCTCGCCGATTTCGGTCACGTTCTCCGGGATGGTGATTTTCTGCATATTTTTATACCATGAAAACGCGCGCGCACCGATCGCGGAAGCGGCGGGCGGCAAAATAACCTCAACCACGTCGTGCGCTCCCGTATAAAGGTCGTTCGTGATTTCCAGCATATCGTACGGAATGCTCAGTTCGTGTCCGTCAAAAAATATGATTCTGCCGTTGATTTTCTGTTTGTTCTCGTTGTTTGTTGACATCGTTCTCCCTCTTTTTTGAAATATTCAATCTGATTTGAATCCATTATACCACAAAATCCGCGCAGATACAAGATGCGGGACGGTTTTCTTTGCGTTTTTTGAATGGATCCAGATGCATTGTCGTTTTGAGCAAAAAGGAGATTCTTTTCGTTACCGCGCGGTGAAGAAAAATCTGACCGCACCGTCCGCACATTCGATCTTGCGGACAGCAAACACGTCACGCCATTCATCACCGAGCGCCACGCCTGCCCATCGGCGTTTCGATCCCTCGTAACGGATGGATTTCAGATTTTTACAACCAACGAAGCATTCCTTTCCGATGCGCGCGACGGAGGCGGCGAGCGTGACTTCCGTCAGCGATAAGCAGCCGTGAAACGCTTTTTCTCCAAGATCCGATGCGGCGATATAAGCGGTCGCGAGCTTTTCGCAATGACGAAACGACCACCTTCCGACGGTTTTGACGGAATCGCCGACCGTAAGCGAGGTCAGCGAGGAGCAGTCCTCAAACGCCCGCTCCCCAATACCCGTTACGGCATTCGGGATACGTATTTCCGTCAGGCTTACGCAATCGCGGAAGGCCCTGTCGTCTATATAAGTGAGCGCATCGGGAAACGTTACGTCATGTAGCGAGGAGCATCCTTCAAAGGCTCTTTCGCTGATATAGACAAGCGATTCGGGCAGCTTGACGGAAGCAAGCTTGGTGCAGCCCTCAAACGCGCCAATGCCGATATCCGAAAGGGCGCAAGGAAGCTCCGCGCTTACGAGATTTTTACAACCCTCAAATGCGCTTCTGCCGAGTCCAACGGCGGGAATGGAAATTCCCTTTTTCACGTTTCCGGACGCGGTGACGCAAACACGCGCAAGGCTTACGCAATCGCGGAAGGCAAAGTTACCGATCGCCGCCACGGAATCCGTCAGCTCGACCTGCTTTAGATTCACGCAATCGGAGAACGCGCTGTTTCCGATGCGTTCGATTGACGAAGGCAAGGATATGGCTTCCAGTCCGGTACAGCCGAAAAATGCGCTGCCGCCGATCCTCGACAGGGAATGTCCAAACGATATATCACGAAGTCCCGTACAACCGACAAACGCGCTTTCTCCCACGCTTCTGACCGAGTCGGGAATCCGTAGGCTTACCATTTTTTTGCAATCGCGGAACGCCCATTTTCCGATCTCCTCAAGAGAAGTACCGAGTGCTATATCCGTTAGATTGATGCAACCGCAAAAGGTGCTTCCGCCGATTCGCAGGACCGAATCGGAAATCCGTACGCGGCGAAGAGCGATGCAGCCGCAGAAGGCGCCTTCTCCGACGTCGATCACGGACACGCCGTTTTCCAGGCTTTCCAGCGCTTCGCAACCGTGAAAGGCGTTTTCTTCCACGACGGTCACGCGCGCGGGAATGAACGCTTCCGTCAGACTTTTACAATCGCGGAAGCAGTCTCTTGCTATGCGCGTCAGCATGGCGGGGAGCTTCACGCGCTTCAGAGAAGCGCAGCCCTCAAACGCGCCCTCTCCGATTTTCCTGACGGCGTCGGGAATGTGGATCTCCGTCAGGCTTTCGCAATGACAGAAGGCGCTGTCGTCAATGCTTTCGAGCGATCCCGCGAATTCCGCATTTTTCAGAGCGCAACAACCGCAAAACGCTTTTTCTCCGATCCGAGCCACGGAAGCGGGGAGGCGCAAACGCTCCAGAGCCGAGCAATACATGAAGGCGCCCTCCGCAACGTCCTCCAGAGAATCGGGCAGGCTTATGCGCATAAGCTTTCTGCAATTGAAAAAGGCTTCTTTCTCTATATGCGTTACCTGTCCGTTCATGACGAGCTCCTTCATACGGAAGCAGCCGTAAAACGTCTGCGCACTGACCGTCGTGACGTCCTTGGGAAGCGTAAGAGCCGTCAGGCTTTTACAATTGCGGAACGCGCCTTCTCCAATATATTTTACCGAGTCGGGAATCCGCAGCTTCGCCAGACTTTCACAGCCGTCAAATGCGTCTTTGCCGATTTGCGTAATGGCAGACGGCAGAGTAACGTCGACGATACGCAAGCATCCTTTCAATAGATCCCTCTTGATTTCCCTGACCGAATCCAGAATTTTGATATTCGTCAGCGAAACGCAATCACAGAACGCGCCTTCTCCGATATCCTTCAGCGTATCGGGAAGCAGTAAGGTTTCGATGCTTCTGCAATTATGAAATGCGCTTTCCCCGATTCGTTTCACAGATTCAGGGATCTGTACGGCGGAAAGAGCCGTACAGCCGTAGAAGCAACGGTCGGCGATATGGGTAAGCCCAGAAGGAAGATCGATTTCCGAAAGCTCAAAACAGCCTGAAAACGCCCATGAGCCGATCTTTTTGACAGAGTCTGGGATCGTCGCGCGGGTCAGCCCACGGCAATCCTGAAAGGCACCGAAGGCAATCTCCGTCACCCGGTAACCGTCCAGCGTTTCCGGAACGATCAGATGATGCTCCCGATAACCGCCGATTCCATCGACGCGGCAGGTTTCACCGTCCGGATTAACGGTGTACCGCAATCCGCGAAAAACCCGAATCCATTCATATTCATAATCATCATAATAGTAATAATCCATAACCTCTATTGCCTCGCTTGCCTTTTTCTGTATTTTGAATCATCTGTGTTTCATTGTAGCACAGCGCGTTTCAATTGTCAATCAATCTTGCGGAAATAGAAACGCTGAACGGCGGTTGCTTTTTGATAAGATAAACGGAAATTCACGATATTTTCACATAGGATGCAGGGAACAAAGCCGTATCGTGCAGATTGTCAAAAATATCCTGTTGCGAATATGAAAATTCTCTTGTGTTTTGTAATAAATTGTGATATAATGGGCGCATCAAGCAATCATTTGCTGAAAATTAAGGAAGGAAACGATTTTATGACACAACACACGAAACAAACTGAACTTTCCGCGCGTTGGTGGATCCTTGCCGCCGGCGTTGCCACCATGCTTTTCGCGGGCATTCTGTACGCATGGTCGATCCTGAAGGCGCCGTTCGCCTCCGAGCTGAACTATGAGGCATCCGCGCTGGCGCTGAACTTTACGCTGACGATGTGCTTTTTCTGTCTCGGCGGCTTTCTTTCGGGTCAGATGGTGCGCCGCATCGGTACGCGCCTGACCATTATCATCTCAGGATTGATGGCAGGCATCGGCTTCGTGCTGACGGGCTTTCTCGGCGCGGTCAATCCGCTTCTCCTGTATCTGACGTACGCTTTTCTCGGCGGATCGGGCATCGGCATTGCGTATATCGTGATCATTTCCACGGTAAACGCATGGTTTCCCGACAGACGCGGTCTTTCCTCGGGTATGCTGATGATGGGCTTCGGCGCAAGCACGCTTCTGCTCGGCAAGATCGCGGACCGTCTGTTTGCAAGCGCTGTCGGCTGGCGGAATACATACGTCATCATCGGTATCGCCATTGCCGCCGCGGTCGTGCTTTCGTCCTTCGTGATCAAAGCGCCCGGCAAGGATACCGTGCTTCCGCAGAAAAAGAAAACGGCAAAAGCAAAATCGGAGGATTTTGAGCCGCGGGACTATACTCCCTCGGAAATGGTCCGCCGCTTCACCTTCTGGCGCGCCTTCTTCGCCCTCGTTTGCATGACGGCGGTGGGAAGCTCGGTTATCAGCTTTGCACGCGATCTGGCGCTCTCCGTTGGCTCTCCCGCGGCGCTGGCGACCACGCTCGTCGGTGTGCTTGCCGTTTGCAACGGTCTGGGACGCATCATCACGGGCGCGCTGTTTGACACGATGGGACGCCGCTTTACCATGATTGCCGCGAGCGTTCTCACGATCGTTGCATCCGCAGTCACGCTGATTGCGGTCAGCATCGGATCTCTGCCGATCTGTATCGCGGGGCTTTGTCTGACGGGGCTTTCCTACGGTACCTCGCCCACCGTCTCCTCCGCCTTCACGTCGGCGTTCTACGGACAGAAGCATTTTGCCACCAATCTCAGCATCAGCAATTTCAACCTGATGGTCGCTTCGTTTATCGCGACGGCTTGCTCCTCTCTCCAGACGGTAAGCGGCGGCTATACCGCTCCGTTTATTCTCCTGCTTTCGCTCGCGTCGGTCGCGCTCGTTCTGAATATCAGCATCAAAAGACCGTGATCGCCGTTCCATACGAAAAAGCGGGGAGCTATCTTCATAATGATTTTATACGCATGATACGCATCTGATCCGTTTGATTTTTGCGTGCGCGGAACAAAGCCGAAAAGCTTCGTTCCGCGCATCAGACTGTCGAAAAAGCCATGTAGAAAATTCAAAAATAAAAAATTGCACAAAGATGGCAAGGCTCCCTCTGGGAGGGAGCTGGATTTTGCGAAGCAAAAGACTGAGGGAGAGTGCGTGATTCAAGAATTTTGGATTGGATTTGTCTGTTTGCAAGTGTAAAATTATACGCAAACAGAACTTTTTTAAAAATCTTATTTGCACGCGGGCTCCTTCCGCCTCGTAAACTCGGCACCTTCCTCCCGGAGGAAGGCTTTTTAGCATCTCATCTTTT
>JAFQOX010000106.1 GCA_017412045.1 Clostridia bacterium | reverse complement strand
CGTCACTTAAAATTTTGATCAAACTTGATGTTTACGCACTCTCCCTCAGTCTTTTGCTTCGCAAAATCCAGCTCCTACATTATGCTTCGCATAATGTGCAGAGGGAGCCTTTCCAGCTTTGTGCAACTTTTTATTTTTGAGTATTCTACATAGCTTTTTCGACAGTCTGTGTCTCTCCCTCCGTCAACTATGCGGTTGACGGAGGGAGAGACAACCATTCAAACAAGAATTTGTTTTTCTATTGAACTCGCGTTATCTTACTACCGTCGGCGAAAAAATTCCTTCCAAGAACGGGTTTTATGCATAAAATTATGCATAAACGGATAAAAAATGTATAAAACTCAAAATTTATTAAATTTTTATGCAAAAATTCACACTTTTTTCAAAATTCTATTGACAAAAGAAAAAGAATGTCGTATAATCATATCCGTAAAAAATTTTTAACCAATATATTTGGAGGACAATTCACATGAAAAAAATCATTGCACTTGCGCTTTGTCTGCTCATCTGCGCGGCTTGTCTTTGCATGACCGGTTGCGGCGCTGACGATACCATCATCGTTCAGACAAACGCTTATTTCGCACCGTTCGAATATATGGACGGCGGTAACATCGTCGGTGTTGACGTTGAGATCATGAACCTCGTCGGCGAAAAGCTCGGCAAAAAGGTTGAATTCCAGAACGTGGAATTCTCCGTTATCATCGACAACGTATCCAAGGGTAAGATCTGCGACGCAGGCGCTGCAGGCATCACCGTAACCGAGGGCCGTAAGGAAAAGGTTGACTTCTCCAACACTTACTTCACCTCCGTTCAGTATGTCATCTACAAAAAGGGCACGATGACCGTTGACGGTACCGACGGCGACGTAAACTACATCCTCTGGGACTCTCTCGCAGGCAAAAAGATCGGCGTTCAGAGAGACACCACCGGTGACATCTACGTTGACGGCGAAATCAACGGACAGGAAAGCGATCCCGATTACGGCTATGACGGCGTTCTTTACGGTACGGGTGCTACCCTGACGCAGTACGACAGCGCTCAGATCGCTGCCGATGCAGTCAACGCAAAGCAGATCGACGTCGTCGTCGTTGACAAGCTTCCCGCTTCCTTCATCGTTGACAAATCCTCTGACTTCGAATGCGCGGCTCTCTACTACAAGGGCGGCGAAGGCGAAGCTGACGTTCCCACCGAGGAATCCTACGCGATCTGCGTAACCAAGGGCAATCAGGATCTCCTTGACGCCATCAACGCCGTTCTCGCAGAGCTCGGCGAGGAAGGCATTGAAAACCTCGTGAAGAAGCACATGGGCATCGAAGGCTAATAAGAATTCTCAGACGGGACCGTGCCGGTGCGCGGTTCCGCCTTGTGCTGTCTCATTCTGAAAACATTACGGAATAAAAGGAAAACATTATGAAATTTTTTAACGACATCCTTCAATGTTTCACCAACGAAAAATACCTTTCCTCGATTTTCGAGGGTCTGAAGCTGACCTTTATCATTTCCGTCGGCGCGGCAATCGTCGGTCTGCTTCTGGGTACGATCGTTGCACTCGTTGAAATCTCTAACAGCAAGAGCAAATGGATGCTCATTCCCCGCACTATCTGCAATCTTTACATCACCATCATCCGCGGTACGCCGATGGCGCTCCAGCTCTTCATCATGGCGTTCGTCATCTTCGCCATCCGCGGCTTCCCTCTCGCGGTAACCGCGATCCTTTCCTTCGGTATCAACTCCGGCGCGTACGTTGCGGAAAACATCCGCGGCGGTATTCTCTCCGTTGACGTCGGTCAGACGGAGGCGGGACGCGCGCTCGGTCTCACCAGCGGTACGACCATGTTCCGCATCGTCATTCCCCAGGCGATCAAAAACGTCATTCCCTCCATCGGTAACGAAATGATCGCGCTGATCAAGGAGACCTCCATCGTCAGCATGATCGGTATGTACGACCTGACGGCAGCCGCAAAGGACGTCGGCAGCGGTCAGAACCTGGCAAGCTATATCGCGCCGATGACCGTCGTCGCGCTCTTCTATCTCGCGATCGTCTACGCGCTCACGTTCTGTGTAAAACAAATCGAAAGGAGACTTCGTTCCGGTGATAAGCGTTAAGAATATTTATAAAACCTTCGGTAACAAGAAAACGGGTGAGCTTTCCGTTTTGCGCGGCATCTCCTGCGACATCAAGCGCGGCGAACGCGTCGTTATCATTGGCCCCTCCGGCAGCGGTAAATCCACCTTTCTGCGCTGCATGAACCTGCTGGAAGAACCCACTTACGGCGAGGTATGGCTGGACGGCAGACTGGTCACGCCCCCCGATCCCTATCTGCACAAATGCGTCATGAAGGTTTCCAAGACCTTCGAAAGACTCTCCAAGGCGGATCCCAACGCTACGGAGGAGGAGCTTATCGCTCTGATCAAAAAGGACGACCTGCTCCGCAAAAACGAGGGCAAGGCGTACAGAAAGACCATGCAGCAGATCGAGAACAAATACGGCATCGATATCAATATCGCCCGCCAGCGCATGGGTATGGTGTTCCAGAGCTTTAACCTCTTCAATAACCTGACCATCATGCAGAACCTCACGCTCGCGCCCGTTCACCTTCATCTGAAAACGAAGGAGGAGGCGGAAGCCAAGGCGACCGAGCTTCTCCACCGCATCGGTCTTTACGACAAGAAGGACGAATATCCGAGCAAGCTTTCCGGCGGTCAGAAGCAGAGAATCGCGATCATCCGCGCACTTGCGATGGATCCCGACGTTATGCTCTTTGACGAGCCGACCTCCGCGCTCGACCCCGAAATGGTCGGCGAGGTTCTGGACCTGATCCGTTCTCTCGCGAACGAGGGCATGACCATGGTTATCGTCACGCACGAAATGGGCTTCGCAAAGGAAGTCGCAACCAGAGTCATCTTCGTTGACCAGGGCAACATTCAGGAAGAAGCGCCCCCGAAGGAATTCTTCGAAAACCCCAAAAACGAAAGACTGAAGGAGTTCCTCTCCAAGGTTCTTTGATCCAAATACGTTTTACAAAATACGGACAGTCCCCCTCGGATTGTCCGTTTATTTCACTTATTTCATGTAAGTGCGATGGAAAAACAAATTGGACTTGTTCGATCACGGAAAAGCAAAGATAAATGATTGTTTATGGCTCTTTAAGCGAATGATACCACAAGGCTCGCCCTCTGGGAGAGCTGTCAGCGAAGCTGACGGAGAGGGTGTAAACTTGCTCCCAAAAGCCCTCTCCGTCAGGCTTACGCCTGCCACCTCTCCCAAAGAGAGAGGCTCACAGAATCTGTGCTTTCCGTGCATCAAGAGATGTGTTACCGAACCATTCGTTTGCCCATTCCGAATTCCTAATTCCAAATTCCTAATTCCTAATACCGCAACCCGCGTTATTTATCAAAAAAAGGAGTTCTCTATGAAAATCATTTTTGTCAGACACGGACATCCCGATTACAGAAAAGACTGCCTCACCGAGATCGGACATCTGCACGGAAACGCCGTCGCGGAGCGTCTGCGATACGAAAGGATCGACCGCATCTGCTCCTCCTCCTGCGGACGCGCGAGAGAGACCGCCGAGCATATCGCCGTCTATCACGACCTGCCCGTGGAGACCTTTGATTTCATCAGAGAAATCAGCTGGGGCTCCATCGACGGCACGCCGCTTTTCAAAAACGGACACCCCTGGTTCACCATCGACGATATGATCGCCAACGGCGAAAGCATTCGTATTTCCGAATTGGAAAAAAGCGAGCGCTTCTCCAACAATAAGGTCATCTACGACGTCCAAAAGATCGGGGACGGCTTCGACGAATGGCTTCTCGACCTCGGCTACAAGCGCGAGGGGACGTATTACAGAGCGCTCCGCAAGAACGATATGAACGTCGTGATGGTCAGCCACGGCGGCGCATCCTCCGCGGCGATCGCGCGCCTCTTTTCTCTGCCGTTCCCCTTCGTCGCGGCAACCGTCCGCGCGGATTATACCGCCGTCACGGTCGTTTCCATGGATGCGGAGGAGGGTCAGCTCGTACAGCCGAGCTTTGATCTCGTCAACGATTCCAAGCATATCCAAGGCATCGAGGCGGAAAAATATTTCGGAAATTAAATGCTAAAGAGCAAGAATCAAGGTGTGACCCGTACCTTCGTTCTTGCTCTTTTTGTTCAAATCAATGATTGTTTATGGCTATGTCTGTTGCGTAGAGTTGGAAAAAGTTAGCCTTCCCTTGTGAGGGAAGGGGGACCGCGAAGCGGTGGATGAGTAGTTGATAAAGAATTCGATATTTGCTTTGTATAGATACAAAATGAAAATTTTATCTTTTCAAAACACTATCAAAGAGCTTTGTAAAAATCCAAAGCAACGCCTCATCCGTCGGCTACGCCGACACCTTCCCCCACCGGGGAAGGCTAACTGTAATCGGTATTTTCGGCAATAGACATAACTTTATCTT
>JAFQOX010000105.1 GCA_017412045.1 Clostridia bacterium | reverse complement strand
GGTCGAATGGTACACAAAAGCCGCCGAGCAAGGTCATATCACCTCGCAATTCAATTTAGCCGTCCGTTACGCAAACGGTCGCGGCGTTGAGCGGAATGATAAAAAAGCGGTCGAATGGTACACAAAAGCCGCTGAGCAAGGTGACAATGATGCAAAAAAAGAATTGGAAAAATTGCAGAAAAAAAGAACAATTTCCAATGACGTATCCAAAGGATCGGACTATAAAGCGAATACGGACGGCAAGACCTGCAAGCACGAACCCGTGATCACGCCCGCGCAGTCACCGACCTGCACGAAGCCCGGAATCACGGAAGCATCCGTCTGCAAGCTCTGCGGAACCACGCTGAAGGAGGCACAGCCCATCCCTCCTACGGGTCACCGCTTCGGCGTATGGCAAACCGTGAAAGAAGCAACCTGTACCGAGGACGGCTTGCAGAAAAGACGCTGCGACTGCGGTAAGGAGGAAACGAAACCCATTCCCGCTCACGGCGCGCACACCCCGGGAGAGTGGATGACCGTGAAGGAACCAACGGAAAATGAAACCGGATTGAAGGTCAGAACGTGTTCAGTTTGCGGCACGCGCACGGAAGAAGAAAAAATTCCCGCATTGCCCATTTTGCAAGCAAATCCGGGTACGCAAGAGACAAGCGTTTCCGAGGGATTGAGCTATGAAGTGAATCCGGACGACGAGACCTGCTCCGTCACAGGTCAGGGCACGTGTAAGGATAGGCATATTGTTATCCCCGAGACGATCGACGGATACCGCGTGACGGGAATCATTACAAAAACGAAGGGGGTCTCCGGCTTCAAACCATATATCAAAAGCGTGAGCATTCCAAATTCCGTCATGAGTATTGGTGAAAGCGCGTTCGAAGACAGCGTGAATCTTAAGAGTGTACTGATCCCAGACTCCGTCACGAGCATTGGTGAAAGCGCGTTCTCCCGTTGCAAAAGCCTTGCGAGCGTGGTGATTCCGGACTTCGTCAAAAGCATTGGCGAAAAAACGTTCTACTGTTGCACAAGTCTTGCGAGCGTGGTAATCCCGGGCTCCGTCACGAACATTGGCGACGAAGCGTTCTACTATTGCCAGAGCCTTGCGAGTGTGGTGATCGCTGACTCCGTCAAAAGCATTGATGACCAAGTGTTCCACGGCCTCGGGAATCTTGCAAGCGTGGTGATCCCGGAATCCGTCACGAGCATTGGCCACAGCGCGTTCTACGGTTGCACGCGCCTTACGCGCGCGGTGATCCCGAAATCCGTCACGAGAATTGGCAGTTGGGCTTTCCGCGGTTGCACAAGTCTTGTGAGCGTAATAATTCCCGACTCCGTTATGCACATTGGAGAATGCGCTTTCTGGGACTGCACAAGCCTTGCGAGCGTGGAAATCCCGAAATCCGTCACGAGCATTGACGAAGCCGCGTTCATAGGTGTCGGTGGAATATCGGTATCGGTGGACAATCTGAGTTATCGCTCCATCGACGGTAATCTCTATACCAAGGACGGAAGAACACTTCTTTATTACGCAGCAAATAAAAAGAATACTACTTTTATCATCCCTGACTCCGTTACACACATTGGAGAGAGGGCGCTCCAAAGATGTAGGAACCTTGTGAGTGTGGTGATCCCTGACTCTGTCTGGAGCATTGGTACATTGGCGTTCTACGATTGCACAAGCCTTGCGAGCGTGGTGATCCCTGACTCCGTCAAGAGCATTGGTAAAAGCGCGTTCTCCGGTTGCACGAGCCTTGCGAGCGTGGTGATCCCGGATTCCATCACGAGTATTGGCAACTGGGCGTTCAATGATTGCACGAGCCTTGCGAGTGTGGTGATCCCTGATTCTGTCTGGAGCATCGGTGAATATGCGTTCTGTGATTGTACCGGACTTGCAAGCGCGGTAATTTCGGACTCCGTCACGAGCATTGATGAACGTGCGTTCAAGGGTTGCAAGAGCCTTGCGAGCCTGCGTTATACCGGCACAAAAGCACAATGGAATCAGATTGTACTTGGCAGTGATTGGAAACAGAATACCCTTCTCCGCGCAGTCGAATGCACCGACGGTACGATCCCTTTCTCATGATTATCTTAAAATCGGGTAGGAAGCAGTGATCCAAAGCCGATCCGGATTCTCGCCAAATACGATATTTAAACGAAAAACGTCCCTTGCGGCATCTGAATGAAAGCAGATGCCGCAATTTTTTTATACCATAGGAAATTGCGCAAAATGGTCCTCGCCGTTTCGCATTGTTTCAATACAGGCTGAACTGCGGTAGGCGAGCAACTTCCTGCGGACGTTGCCCGCTTTTTTAATGAACTTGCTTGATCATCGAAATGCAAAGATAAATATTTCCGTTTATCTCATCAGAAAATAAATGCGGTCACCCCTCGTTCTGCATTTTTGTTTGACAATGCTTTTCCGATATGTTACAATGAAAACAACGATCGGGAATGGATCGACTTTATCCCACGAGATACAACGAATTTTTTCAAACAATCATCGTTTTTTGCGGCTTGACGGAAAGGAAAATCATCATGATTCATTCAGACTTTGAAAAATACGTATCGCTCGACGGCGATTGGAAGCTTTTCTATGAAGAAAACGGAAAGCTTCCGAGGGGAATCGTATACGCAACCCTCGGCGCGCTGGAAAAAAGCGCGTTTGCCCGCGTACCGGCGAAGGTTCCCGGAAATTTTGAAATTGATCTTATGCGCGCGGGTGTGATCGGAGACGTTTTCTACGGAGAAAATCCCTTGCTCGCGCAGAAGCGTGAAAATCTGCACCTCTGGTACGCCCGTACCTTTGAGGCGACGGACGAAAAGCAAACACTGATCTTTGAGGGGCTGGATACCTTCGCGGATATTTATCTCAACGGCGCGCGGATCGGAAGCGCGGATAATATGCTGATCGCCCACGAATTTTCCGCGGACGGTCTGATCCGCGGAACGAACGAGCTCGTCGTGCATATCAAACCCGTTTTTACAGAATCGCGCAAGCATCCGATCGGCGCGGGTAGCTTCGTGCATTTGCGCTATAACGCGGAAAGCCTTGCCGTACGGAAGGCGGCGCACACCTTCGGCTGGGACATCATGCCCCGTATGCTCTCGGGCGGAATCTGGCGCTCCGTGAAGCTGAAAAAGGTCAGGGAGGAAGCGATCGCGGAGATCTATTTGCGCGCGTCTGCACTTCGGAAAACGCACGCCGTCATGCGCCTTTATTATCAGACCGAGCTGAAGGGCGATTTCGCCTACGAATATACGCTGAAGCTGGAGGGCGTATGCGGGGACAGTCGTTTCGAAAGGTCGTTCCGTCTCTGGAACGCTTCGGGAACGGAGCATTTTGAGATCGAAGCGCCCCGTCTCTGGTGGACGAAGGATCTCGGCGCGCCCGATCTTTATTCCGTTACAGCCACGCTCCTGCGCGGAGAGGACGTGATCGACCGCGTGCGCTTCCGCACGGGCGTGCGTCTGTTCGACCTGAAGCGCACGAGCCTTGCGGACGAAAACGGCGAATTTTGCTTCTATCTCAACGGAGAGCCGCTCTTTGTCAGAGGAACGAATTGGGTCCCGATGGACGCGCTTCATTCCCGTGATCGGGAGAGATTGCCCCGCGCGCTGGCGTTGCTCGGCGATTCGGGCTGTAATATGGTTCGTTTCTGGGGCGGAAACGTTTACGAGGACGAATCCGTCTACGATTACTGCGACGAAAACGGTATTGCCGTCTGGCAGGATTTTGCAATGGGATGCGCGACCTACCCGATGGACCTTTATATCTGCGATATGCTGGAAAAGGAAGCGACCGCCGTGGTCAAGAAATACAGGCATCACGCCTGCATCGCGCTTTGGGCGGGCGATAACGAATGCGACGAGGCGGCGCTTTTCTGGAGAAGGCGCGGCGTGGATCCCAACCGCAACGTTCTGACGAGAAAAATCATTCCCTCCGTTCTCTACCGACACGATCCCGAGCGCGCGTATCTGCCCAGCTCCCCCTATATCGACAGCCGCGCCTATGAGAGCGGCGATCCCGGGAATACGCCCGAAAAGCACCTCTGGGGACCGAGAGATTATTTCAAGAGCGATTTCTATACGCAGGCGACTGCGAAATTTGCAAGCGAAACGGGCTATCACGGCTGTCCCGCGCCCGCCTCGATGGCGAAATTTCTCTCTCCCGAACGAATGTGGCCGTGGCAGAATAATCCCGAATGGCAGATCCACGCGACCTGTATGGAGCTCGGCGAGGGCGCGCAGTACGCGTTCCGTCTGCCGCTGATGGCAAAGCAGATCAAGGTTCTTTTCGGGGAAGAGCCGCAGACGCTCGATCGCTTTGCGAAAATGAGTCAGGCTTCCCAAGCGGAGGCAATGAAGTTCTTCGTCGAACGCTTCCGAAGCGGAAAATGGGAGCGCACGGGCATCATCTGGTGGAATCTGCTCGACGGATGGCCGCAGTTCTCCGATGCCGTTGTGGATTATTACTATGCGAGAAAGCTGGCGTATTTTACCATCCGCCGCTCACAGCAGCCGATCTGTCTGATGCTTCGCGAGCCCTGTGAGGGCAGGCTGGAGCTGATCGGCGCCAATGAGTACCGCGAGGACGTCGCGCTTTCTTACCGCGTGACCGATCTGAAAACGGGCGTGACCGCGGCACAGGGAACGGCACTTCTGCCGAAAAACGGCGCGGCAACGCTTGCATATACAGATCATCTGACCGACGGTATGCACTTTTACGTGATGGAATGGACTTCTTCCCGTCACAGCGGCAAGAATTATTACGTCAGCGCGGAAGCGCCGTATTCCTTCGATGAATATTTTGCCTTTATGCGGCAAAGCGGAATGTGGGAAGCGGACGGCGTATGATATCAAAGGCTTATCTGAAAACGATACGTTACGGCAAGTTTACCGCCCTCTCACCGCCTTACAGCGGAGCTCTCCCAAAGGGCGAGCCTTGTGGTATCATTCGCTTAAACAACCGTAAACAATCATTTACCGTTCCAACGCGCAAAAAGTAAACGCTGTCGTCCATGGATGAAAAATGGAATGCGCGTTCCGATTTTCCATCGAAACCTATAGACTTTTGTCCCTTTTCATGCTATAATAGAATCAAAAATTTTATATCAAAAGGAGTCAATCGTTATGGAACGAATCGTAATGAATCTGGATTATGAGTGGCGTTTCCACAGAGGGGACATCGTCCTGGAGGCGAAGAACAGTCACGCCGATTCCTACAGCAGCTGTAAGGCGGGCGCCGTCGTCGGTCCCGCAGGCAAGATCTGGAACGACTTTGATTGGCGCCGTGTGGATCTGCCGCACGACTATTACGCGGAGAGCGGCTTTGACGAGAAGAACCTGCTTTCCCACGGATACCGCGACCGTTGCAACGCGTGGTACAGAAAGTCCTTCCTGCTCGACGAATCGCTTTCGGACAGAGAGCTTTTTATCTGCTTTGAGGGAACGGCTGTCAACGCGGAATTTTATTTCAACGGCTCGCTGATGGAGCGTTCCTTCAGCGCGTATACGGAAACCTTCTTCAATATTACCGACCGCGCGTATTTCGACGGCAGACCGAACGTGCTTTCCGTCTATATCAAGGGCTTGGAAACGGAGGGTTGGTGGTACGAGGGCGCGGGCATTTACCGCCACGTCAAGCTCTACGCCAAGAGCAAGCTTCACGTCGCGCACAACGGCATCTTCGGCAAGCCCGTTCTGAAAAAGGGCACGAAGAACAGCTGGACCGTCGAGGTCGAAACTACGCTGGAAAACAGCAATTACACGGCGGACACCGCTTCCGTCAGAGCCTGCATTTTCGACGGCGAAACGCTGATCACGGAGCATACGGCGGAAAACGTCGCCGTCGGCGCGGACACGCAGAGAGCGGTCTTGCAAAAGCTCAGCGTATCCCGTCCCGTCCGCTGGGACGTTGACAATCCCAAGCTCTACACCCTTTCCGTCGAGATCATTCAAAACGGCGAATGCGTGGATCGTGAAACGGCGCGGATCGGCTTCCGCACCTTCTCCATCGATGCCGAAAAGGGCTTTTTCCTCAACGGCAGACCGATCAAGATCATGGGTACCTGCAACCATCAGGACCACGCGGGCGTGGGTGTCGGCGTACCGGATTCCGTGCAGTATTACCGGATCAAGCGCCTCAAGGAGATGGGCACGAACGCCTACCGAAGCGCGCACAATCTGCCCGCTAAGGAGATCCTCGATGCGTGCGACGAGCTCGGTTTGATCGTCATGGACGAAAACCGACGCTTCGAGTCCCGAAAAGAGGTTCTGGAATATCTGGACGTCATGGTCAAGCGCGACCGCAACCATCCCTCGATCCTCTTCTGGTCGCTCTTCAACGAAGAGCCCCTGCAAAATACAGAGGAGGGCGCGAAGATCTTCCGCCGTATGAAGAGCCGCGTCCTGCAGCTTGACGATTCCCGTCTGCTGATCGGCGCGATGAACGGCTCCTCCATGGAAGGCGCGGGTCTGGAAATGGATGCGACGGGCATCAACTACAGCCTCGGCGTCATCGACAAGCTTCACGCGCTCCATCCCGACCACCCCGTCATCGGCTCGGAAAATAACAGCGCGGTCACGACGAGAGGCTGTTATCTGACGGATAAGGAGGGCGCGCAGGTGCTTTCCAACTACGACGAGGAAAAGGTCAAATGGGGACAGACCGTCAGAGAAACGTGGGATTTCGTCAGAAAACGCGATTATTTCGCGGGTATCTTTATCTGGACGGGCTTCGATTATCGCGGCGAGCCCACGCCGTTTACGTGGCCGTCCGTTTCCTCGCAGTTCGGTATCATGGATACCTGCGGCTTTGCGAAGGATTCCTTCTATTTCAATCAAGCCTGCTTCACGGATCAGCCGATGGTACATATTCTCCCGCACTGGACGCATAAAAAGGGAGATACCGTCCGCGTGATGGCGGTCAGCAATTGCGAAGAAGTCGAGCTTTTCCTGAACGGAAAATCGCTCGGCAGAAAGCCATCCGACGTTTGCGAAACCGCCGAATGGCAGGTCGGATACGCCCCCGGCAGAATCAGCGCGAAGGCTTACCGCAGAGGTAAATGCGTCGCCAAGGACGAACAGCGCACGGCGGGCAAGCCCTACGCGATCCGCCTCACGCCCGTATCCGCCTCGGTTATGAACGACGGCGCGGATACCGCGATCGTTAACGTCGCCGTAGTAGACAAAAAGGGCATCGTCGTACCTTACGCCGACAATCTGATTCGCTTCGAGCTTGAGAGCGAGGGTTATATCCGCGGCGTTGGCAACGGCGATCCCAACAGCCACGAGCCCGACCGCGTACCCTATCGCCGCGCGTTCTGCGGTCTGTGCCAGGCACTTGTGACGGCAGATCTCGGCGCGAAATCGCTGAAGCTCCGCGCCGTGAGCGACGGTCTGGAGGAAGCCGCCCTTACCTTTGAGGTCAGGGACGTTCCCGCGCCGATCTGTCCGAAGAATATCACCAACTACATTCTCGAGGGCTTCACCATGTCCGACGTCACGCAGGAAAAGCCCGACGCGACCGCCGAGATCGCGGATAACGATATGAACTCCTTTACGCCCATTCAATTCGTCAAGGACGTTTTCCAGAGCGACTTCCGCCACGGCTGGCGCATCTACCGCACCCGTCCGAAGGCGATCAAGGACGGCGAATACCGCCTGGACTTCATGCGCGCGCGCTTTGCCGACGGCGAGATCTACGTGAATGGCGTGCTCGTTGACAAGATCGAAGAGCCCGTTCGCGGTGCGTACGTTTCCAAGCCCTTCGCGGTGAAGGCGGGCGAAACGCTCGACATCCGCATTCTTCTCCACGTCGTCAACGAACGGTTCCCTGCGGCGGGTATTTCCGGACGTGTGGAAATGAAAGAAACCAAATAAAAGCGGGCAACGCCGGCAGGAGGTTGCTCCCCCATCGCATTTGGGACTGTATCCAAACAATATAAACGGCGAGGTCAAATCGGGACAAATTCCTATGGTGTGAAAAAGAGCAGGGAAGGACATGAGTCTTTCCCTGCTCTTTTGGACCGTGAGGAAGCGGTAAAGCGGAGATTTACGCGATCAATCTCTTCAAAAAGCAAATGCTGTTGGCAAGCATCTGACTTGACGGCGCTCGATCTTTTTGGTATAATCAAAGAAAAAACGAAACGGAAGCGAGGTACGGTATGAAGCTGAGCAGAGAAACGATAGCGCTTTTGGAAGATATTGAAAGGCGGATCGATCCCCAAACGGAGGAGGATTTCATCGGTCAATGGCGGGATTTTCTATGGGATCGCTTCGACGGTGAGGTTTTCAATCCCGAACGGAAGAAAATTTCTCCGCCTTCTGCGGATTTTGCGCCCGTCCACGTCAACGACACGTTCGGCGATCTCGATCTGATGCTCCGATTCGAGCTTCTGAAGATTTCCGACGCGCTCAATCACAGACATCGCAATCTCGCCATCCGCGCAAATTACGGAACGGGCATTCTGAGCTCGGTTTTCGGTGCGGAGATCATCGTCATGGACAGAAAATATCATACAAACCCGACGACGAGAGCGATCGGCGGCACAGAGAAGATGCGCGCGCTGACCGCGGCGGGAATCCCCGACCTTCGTACGGGCTTTGGTAAAGACGTTTTTGATTTTGGCGAGCTTTGCCGCGAGACCTTTCGCGCATATCCCAAGATCGAAGAATACGTCAGAATTTATCATCCCGACGTGCAGGGACCTTTGGATATCTGCGAGCTGCTCTGGGGCGGTGATATGTTCTACGAAATGTACGACGATCCCGATTTCGTGCACGAGGCGCTCTCCTTGATTACGGAAACGTACGCCGCCTTTCTGGACAAGTGGTATGAGATCGTTCCGAAAAATACGGAAATGAATCCGCATTGGACGGATTGGGCGTATCTCTGGCACAGGGGAACGATTCTGCTCCGATGTGACAGCGCGGTGAACCTTTCACCGGCGTTTTACCGTGAGTTTTCCGCGCCGTACGACAGCCGTCTGATGGCGCGCTTCGGCGGGGGATGCGTTCATTTCTGCGGCAGGGGCGACCATTATATCGAAACTCTGTGCAAAATTCCGGGCGTGTATGGCATCAATATGTCCCAGCCGCATCTCAACGATATGGAAACGATCTTCCGCCATACGGTAGACCGCGGCATCAAGCTTCTTGCCTTCAACAAGGGCTGGGCAGAAAAGCTGAAAAACCGCGAGGGCGGATACCGTCACAATTTGTCTATATAGATGATATATTATATTTTTTAAGTTAACGACATCGCCTCCGTTTATCTCATGAAAAGTTAATTCCGTTGTTCTGAAGAAAAAGCTTTTCCGTCTTGTCTTTTTCCGCTTCCTGTGATAAAATAGTCACATCACCTCAAAATGAAAGAAAGGCAGGTCCTTTTTATGTATCAAGAATGGTCGTTACAAGATTTTTATTCCGGTACGGACGATCCCGCACTGGAAAACGATATGGCGCGGCTGGAAGAGCTGATCGCTCAATTCAAAGCGGCAGTCGCGGCGCTCTCTCCCGCAAACGCGCGGGAATCGCTGAAGCGAACGGTTGCCGTTGAGGAAGAAATGTCAGTTCTCGCGCGGAAGCTCGGCAGTTATTTCAATCTTCGCCGTTCGGCGCACAGCCCCGACCCCGATGGTGCACGATATTCCACACGCCTTCAAAACATGATGGCAAGCAAAACGAAGGAATCTGTGATCTTCCGTAAATTCATCGGCGCTCTCGCGGATCCGGAATCCGTCATCGCAGGAGATGAAATGCTGGAGGCGTACCGCTTCCATTTCTCACAGATACAAAGCAATGCTTCCCATCGGCTTTCCGATGAAGCCGAGGACGTTTTCGCGCGAATGAATCTTTCCGGCGGACGGGCGTGGGGCGATCTTTTCGCTTATCTGACCGCAAACGTCACGGTCGATTACAAGGGTGAAAAGACTTCTCTTTCCGCCGTGCGGGGACTTGCCGAAAGCGACGATGCCGCGGAGAGGAAAGCCGCTTACGAAGCGGAGCTTGCCTGCTACGGAAAGATCCGCGATTCCATTGCGTTTGCGCTGAACAGCATTAAAGCGCAGGTCAATACCGAAGCCGAGCTTCGCGGCTACGAAAGTCCGCTCGATATGACGCTCAACCAATCCCGCATGAAAAAAGAGACGCTGGACGCGATGTTCGCCGCCATGCGCGAGGCGTTTCCGAAATTTCACGCATATCTGCGCCATAAAGCAAAGCTTCTCGGTTATCGGAACGGGCTTCCCTGGTATGAGCTCCTTGCACCGATGGGAAAGGCGGACGGAAAAAACTATACCGCCGAGGAAGCGCACGCTTATCTCGTTGAGCATTTTTCCTCCTTCGCGCCCGATCTCGCCGAAATGGTAGATACGGCGTTCCGAGAGGAATGGATCGACTTTTATCCGAGAAAGGGAAAGGTCGGCGGCGCGTTCTGCTCCAATCTTCCCTTTATGAAGCAAAGCCGCATTCTGACGAATTTTACGGGAACCTTCGGCTCGATCACCACGCTGGCGCACGAGCTGGGACACGCTTATCACGGCAAGCAGATCGAGGGTCACCGCCCGCTGAACACGGGCTACACGATGCCCGTCGCAGAGACCGCCTCCAATTTCAATGAGCTGATCATCGTCAATCACGCCATCGAAAACGCAGAGGGAGAAGAAAAGATACGCTTGATCGAAACCCAGATCCAGGATATGACGCAGATCATCATCGACATTTATTCCCGCTTCCTTTTTGAGGACGAGGTTTTCCGACGCAGAAGAAACACCTTCCTTTTTGCGGACGATCTGGAGCAGATCATGATCCGCGCGCAGAAGGAAGCCTTCGGCGACGGATTGGATCCCGCGTATCTGCACCCCTATATGTGGTGCTGTAAGAGCCATTATTACCGCGCGGGACTCAGCTACTATAATTTCCCGTACGCCTTTGGCGGTCTTTTCTCCCGCGGTCTTTACGCCAGATATCTGGAGGAGGGCGAAGCCTTTCTGCCGAAATACCGCGCGCTTCTTAAAGCAACGACCGTGGACACCGTGGAAAACGTCGCCCGAATTGCCGGCATCGATCTGACGGAGCCCGACTTCTGGCGCAAGAGCCTTGCCACCGTGACGGAGCAGATCGATCTTTTCATCCGAGAAACAAGCGTATAATGAATGGAGAATACGTATGAAGATTGAAATATATCCTCTGGAGCGAGTCTTGATTGACGGCGTCTCCATTGAATTGGGCATGGAGCAAAGCGCCGCGGAAGCCGCGATCGGCAAAGGAGAACGCATCGGAAATCGCCATTATTATTACGGCGGCGAGATGGCTGTTGATTATACGGACGGCAAGATTGATTTTATTGAGTTTCTTGCCGGCGCAGATGGAGAATTGCGCCCCACGGTCTACGGCGTTTCCGTCTTTGATTCCCATGCGGACGCGCTTTTTGCAATTCTGAAAGAACGAAACGGCGGACCGATCGGCGATACGGAGGGCGGTCATGCGTATCAGTTTCGGAACATCGGCATCGGTATTTACCGCGAAGCCGTTCCGGAGGAGATCCGCGAAATGATCCGCGAAGCCGAAATCTTTGGCAATCCGATGTCCGACGGCGAGATCCAATACGAAATGCGCAGAGCCGAGCGTTGGGCAACCTTTGGTATCGGTACGACAGGCTACTACCTGCGTTAATTCCTATCAAAATCAAGGATGGTATGACAAATGAAATATAAAAATCCGATTCTTCCGGGATTTCATCCGGATCCGAGCATCTGCCGTGTGGGTGATGACTTTTATCTCGTGACGTCCACGTTTGAATTTTTCCCAGGTGTACCGATCTATCACAGCAAGAACCTGATCAACTGGGAGCTGATCAACTACTGTCTGACGGAGGACAGTCAGCTTTCGCTGAAGCGAGGAAAGCCCTCCAGCGGTATCTACGCGCCGACGATCCGTTATCACGACGGCTTCTTTTTTATGACGACCACGAACGTCACCCGCGGCGGTAATTTTATCGTTCACACCGACGATATCCGCGGAAAATGGAGCGAACCCGCGTGGGTCAAGCAGGGCGGTATTGATCCTTCCCTTTTCTGGGACGACGACGGAACGTGCTATTTCGTTTCCAACGGCTCGGTCAACCGCGAGGACGGCTGCGGTATCTTTCTCTGCGAGATCGACCCTTTTACGGGTGAGATGCAAACGGAATCGCGCCGTCTCACGAACGGTTGCGGCGGACGATGCGCGGAAGCGCCCCATATTTACAAAAAGGACGGCTGGTATTATCTGATGCTTGCCGAGGGCGGAACGGAATACGGTCATATGGTAACGATCCAGCGCGCAAAGAATATTTACGGTCCCTACGAGCCGTGTCCGCGCAATCCGATCCTGACGCACCGGGATGCGTCCGAAAATTCACTCCAGGCGACGGGGCACGCAGACCTCGTGGAGGATCTGAACGGAAACTGGTGGCTCGTGTGCCTGGCGATCCGTCCGATCCCGAAGGTCTGGCTTCACCATCTCGGACGGGAAAGCTGTCTCTCTCCCCTCGTATGGAGTGCAGACGGATGGCCGACGGTGGGAAATCACGGCGTGATCGACATCGAAATGGAAGGTCCGCTTCCCGGTCCGATACCGGTCCCCGTCAGCCTTGATTTCGAGGACCGGTTCGAGAGTGAGAGTTTACATTTGCGATGGAACTTCGTCCGCAATCCGAAGCGCGAATGCTACCGACCGGAGAAAGGGCGCGTTATGCTGATCGGAGGCGAAGACGGTCTTTCCACGCCTCGCGGCAATCCGACCATGATCGCCGTGCGTCAGCAGGCGTTCCGTATGGAAACGGAAGCGCGTCTTGAAGGAGCGTTGCGCGTCGGTCAATGCGCGGGCATGACCGCCTTCTACAACAACGATTACCACTACGATATGCTGATCACGAAGGAAGCGGACGGCAAGCATTCCGTATGTCTGCGTAAGCGCGTGGCGGATATAGAAGCCGTCGTCGCGCGCCATCCGATCGACTACCGCGGCTCGATCCGACTGAAAACGGCAAGCGATGCCGAATGGTATACCTTCTATTACGAAGCGGGAGGCGAATTCGTCGAGCTTGGGCGAGGAAGAACGTCTCTGCTCTGCACCGAGATCACGCATACTATGACCTTTACGGGTACGTATTGGGGCATCTTCACAGAAAACGGAGAGATCGCCGTAACGGATTTTGCAGTCAAGGAGATTCCGGGCCTGTAACGGAAATCTTTTTTGAATAGAGAAAAAATTCGCTTTTATTGATCATTCCGATTTTTATCGGTCAAAAAAAAAGCGCTTGCAAATTGCAGGCGCTCTTTTTTTCTCTTTTCGTTGAACGTGATCGTCATGAACAAATTCAATCGTCCAGCACGAATTCATCCATCGGATCAAAATCGCTGAAATGCTCGTTTTTATACGCCATCAGCATGGCGGTGACGTTCACACAGTTGTTTTCCGAGGCAAGTCCGATAAAATCCATGATCTGCGCAAGTGTGAAGGTCTCCAGATTTTCCCGTACGCTGACGTCGTCGTTCAGGATTCTGCCGTAAACCGTAATGCGGTCAAGATAAGCGGCGATATGGTTGGAGCGTCGGCTGTACGGCGAGGGCTCGAAGGATTCAATTTCAAATCTGTCATCCGGCGTGACCATGTGATACGTTTGGTCGATCCACTTCACGTCAGCCTTGCAGTCGGCAAAGGAGATGACGATCATATCGTGGTAATCATAATCCTGAACAAAGATACCGTGCTTTCCCTGATTGAGGAAACGGTAATACGGAATCATACAGCCACGATAGCGGTCCTTTGCGATCGAATCCGCAGGGATAACGGGCTCCCATATCTGCATAAACGGCTGCTTGATGGCGCGGGAGGTGAAATATTTTTGCCACGCGACAACCTCATCAGACGTCATTTCCATCGGATGCGCGAGGGAAATATCGCCGCATTCGGTGAGCGCGTACGGCGTGCCGTCAGCGTTTACAAGCTCCCGCTCGCAAACGGTGAACGTGCGCTTCCCCTGCGACCATACGAGCGTCGATGCGACGGCGCGAAGCAGAGGATTTTCCAGATAAGCGGCGCGCCATGCCTGTGCGCTTCTGACGTGATGATCGAGAAACTGAGAAAACAGGTTCGCGATGCGGTTTTTCACGATCTTTCCCACGTTCTTTTTCATAGTCGAAAAATCTGCGTTTGCAGTCTCGTAAAGCGCGGGATCCGCGCCTTTTTTCGGCAAGGATTTCGTCTGTTTGCCATTACTCTGTTCTACAGTGAAGGAAAGATCCTTTTTCAGACGTACGGTCACCGTTTGGTTTCCGAGATCGTATTCCTTCGTACCGTCGGGCGAAAGTCCCGAGTCGGACAGATAGCAGTCACGGATCTCGTCCTCGGTTGTGCCGCGGATACGGGCGTATCGCGCAAGATCGTGGAATCTGTCGGCAAAGAAGGAAACCGCGTGCTCCTCACTGTACAGACACGCCAAGCGGAACGTATACAGCGCGGGCGCGTCGTTGCCGGAGGTCGAGGATGACCAGCGGGGCGCGCGGGACAGAAGCTCGCGCATCGTTTGCGCATCGGCGTAACGGCAGATCGGATACGCCAGAAACATTTTTTTGCTTCTTCCCATTAAGCCAAGATTCTCGTCCGCCAGACGCATGAGCGCCGTCTGCATACTTTGCGGATCCAGTTCCTCCAGCAACGTCTTTGCCTCCGGACGAATACCGGGTGTCGGATGATCCGCGAAAACGTCTTCTCTTTTTATGGATTCGTGCGCCGTCAGAAGCCATGCGATCGCCGTGGTGGGCGCAGGACTCTGATCCTTGCAAAATACGGTCGGGAAGGATTTCGGCGTAAGCGAATAGTAAAGCTTCAGCCTTTTCTCCAAATCCTCAGAGGAGATCTTCTCGTTTTTCAGAATTTCAGCGAGCTTCCGTTCGATGGGCGGCAATTCCTTTTGAGAATTCTCCGAGATCTGACAACGATTGAAGAGCTCTGTATTTTTTTCGATCGTTCCCAAAGCCTTTTTGGCGGTTTTTACCGTTTTCAACTTTCCGTAAATATCCTGCAACAACTTGTCGGGAACGTGATTCAAGGCGATTTTCATATATGCCGCGACCGCGTTACATTCCGAGGCAGATGGATTGCCGTCGAGAAGAGCGAGGAGGCTTTCTCCGAGCGCGGCATCGTTTCCCGCCGTTGCCGTAAACGATGCAGGCTTGAGCTTGCTCTGTTTTTCCGTAAATATCGCTGTGCGCACAGAAACGTCGAGCGCATTCCAGACAGACTCGCGAAGCAAATATTGCTTGACGGCGGGATCGGTCATATTTCGGAAAAAAGAGTCCGCAGAGGATGCCAGTGCGATCGGAAGCTCATCTCCGAAAACGTCTTTATTCAGCATTGCCGCGCCTGTCGGTATCGTAAAGCGTGCCAGGCGTTCACAATCGCAAAACGCTTTTTCTCCGATGGACGTCACGCTTTGCGGAATGCTCACGGCCGTCAGATCCTTGAATCCGTAAAACGTAAAATTTCCGATGCTCGTTACGCCGTCGGGAATCACGAGCTCGCCCTCTGCCTTTTGGTTACCGAAATAGAAGGAATCGGCTTTGATTGCTCTTGCGAGCGAAACGCCGCACCACTGCGCCGCCGTTCCGAGGTATCGGAATTCCTGCAAAGAACCGAACAAATCAATATCAAAAGCACCGAGCGCAACCGTCGTCACGCTTGCGGGAACCGTTACGCTTTTCAAGGATTTACAGTCGTAAAATGCATTCCATCCGATAGACGTTACGCCGTCCGGGACATTCACGCTCGTCAGAGCGGAACAATTTTGAAATGCGTTCTTGCCAATAACGGTTACTCCCCGGGGAATGGGGATGCTCGTCAATCCTCTGCAAGAGCGGAATGTGCCGTAATCAATGCGATTGACGCCGGTTGGAATCTCTATTTCATTCAGTTCAAAGCAATATTGAAACGCCTGTGATCCGATATGCGTGATACTGTCGGGAAGTGAGACGCGGGAAAGAGACGTACAATATTCAAATGCGTTGTTACCGATCGCAGTTACGCCGAGGGGGACGGTTACGCTCGTGAGGTCGTGGCAGTTGCGGAAAGCATTGTCTCCAATACTCGTTACTCCTTCGGGAACGATCACGTCACCGCCCTTTCCGCTATACTGTTTCAATACGCCGTTATCAATATCAAAATCATTTATATTCATAATATCCTCCGTTTCAATTGATGATTGTCCATATAGCATGCCGTGCGCGGGCTTGCAACGCAAAGAATCGCAAAAAGGGGGCGTGAAAAACGAAAGCCTTCGGCTCCGATGCCGTGCGCCATGGTCAATGGCTCAATTTGATCGCGCCGGCCTTACATTTGACCGACTGAATGGAGGCTTCACGATTCCACCCATCCATCAATTCAATTTTTTTCCATTGTTTTTTCGTCCCCATATATTGGAGGGTGCTCAAGCTGGCGCATCCTTGGAATGCCTGCGCGCGGATTCTCGTAACAGACGCCGGAACCACCACGCTCGAAAGTCTGATGCAGCCCGCGAAAACGCGATCGGAAATCTCCGTAACGGACGTCGGGAATTCCACGCCTGCAAGACTCGTGCAATTCTCGAATACTCCGCATCTGACGTCGGTAACCGAAGCGGGTATCGCGACGTCCGAAAGCACGGAGCAACCGAAAAACAGCTCGTTTTCAAGGCTCGTGACGGAATCGGGAATTTCCGCTCTCTCCAGATTTCTGCAATCGGAAAACGCGCCCTCACCAATCTTTCTGACGGAGCTCGGAATACTTATTCTCTTCAGCTTATGACACGAGGAAAACGCCCTCTTTTCAATGCTTACGACGGAATCGGGGACGGTTACGTTTTCCAGATCGGAGCAGTCCTGAAAAGCGCCGACGCCGATTGCGGTTACGGTTGAGGGAATATCAACGCAGATCAGGCTGTCACAGCCCCGAAACGCGTTTTCGCAAATTTGCTCTACGCCGTCCGGTATACGGAAGAACCTTTCTTTTTTATTGACGGCATGGTGAAGAAGCTCCTTGCGGTTTATGTCATACAGCGTTCCGTCGACAGACAAATAGCACTTGTTTTCTTTGGATACCGCAATCTCACCGACACCGCCGAACGCGTTGTAGCCGATTCTTGAGACGGAAGCGGGGAGGCTTACGTCGGAAAGCTTCGTACACCCATTGAACGCGCCGTATCCGATGGTTGTTACGGAATCCGGAATGGTCACGTCTGTAAGCTCTTCACAGTTTGAGAATGCATGATATTCAATGATCTTGACGGTGTTCGGAATCAAAACGCTTACAAGCCTGTTACAGCCCTTGAATGCGTGACCGCCGATGCCGTTCACCCAATATCCGTCGAGGATTTCCGGGATCACGAGATTCGAGTCATCACATATTCCGATCCCCGTAATCGTGCAGTTCTTGTTCAGACTGTCGATTTTATACGCGAGTCCTTCGGAAGGAGGCTTGACGGGAATGATTGCGGTTTTCTTCTCACCGCAGAGACAAACGCGCTCACGCAGACCTTCTTCGGTACAGGTTGCCTTTTTCACAACGCACCAATCGCCGAATCTGTGTCCCGCATAGTGGATGGGGCAGACCGTGCCGCTTTCCGAACCCGTTTCTCCGTTTTCTTCAGTGTCGGGTTTGTCTTTCAGAAGCGTCTCAATTCTGGAGAAAAGATGCGTGGAGAACAGTTGTCTTCCCGCATCGAAGCTTTGCAGGGAGGAAAGAACTCCCGGCAATTCCGAAGGATTGAATCCTTTGTAAACGACGAGCAGAGAGCCCTGCTTCTTCTTTCCCTCGCGCATATGCTTCAAATATCTGGTCCACTCGTTTTTCACCCACGTGGCGCGGATGTATTCGGGTCTGGAGCCGTAAACCAGCATGATCTTCGCCGTCGAAAGCGCGTTGTAGATATACGGCTCGTACTTCTCCCCTTCCTTATCACGCAGACTTTCACGGCTGAAAAATACACGGTAGCCTCTCTCTTTGAGATGAAAATAGAGCTCCTGCATGGCAAAACTGTCGTCGGTGCGCGCCAAGCCGTTTTCGCCGTCGCTGTCCTTATAAGAAATGAAAATATCGTAGGGCGGCTCCTTGATTGCCTTTTCCACCCATTCCTTGCGCACGCGCTCGATGTACGCCGCGTGCCTGCGGAATACGGCGCTGTTTTCCTCGTCGGCGTAGTCAATCGCCTTTTTGTAATCCGAGGATTCGCATACGCTCTCGATAGACGCCGCGTAGCAGGTGGGAATACGGCTTCCGTCGTAATCCTCCTCGTACTTGATGCCGTATCTCGCGAGCAAGCGTCCCCAATAGCCATACGCATTGTTCGGATGTCGGCGAATGAGATCGTCAAACTCCTGTTCCGCTTCGGAAAAATCCGCCAGACGGAGCTTCTGAGAAGCCGAAGTCAGGAGGATCGTCTCTTCATTGGAAATATTTTTCGGCATATACGTACCGCAATACGCGCAAACCGTTCTGCCGTTTCGCTCTATCAGATTGCCGCCGCAGTTAAAACATATATTCTGGTTCATGCTCTTCCTCCGCGTAAGTTTTATTTATGATTTATTGTAACATGAAACGGAGTCTTTGTCAATGTAAAACGAAACCTGGATACCAAGCGGAAAGTTTTATTTTTTCAGCATTTACTTTTCTGAAAAAGTATGCTACAATAAAAATAAAATCATGTAGTTACAAATAAGGCTTGACCGCATTCCAAAGCCGATTTTTGTATTTATCACCGTACAGCGTGACGTGCCCGAGCCACTGATTGATCTTCCAGAGGTCGGCGCGCTCGCGGAAGCCGTATTCCTTGGGAAAAGCCTCCTCGTACGCGGCGAAGAAACGATCGGAAACGGGACAGAAAAAATCCACCGTGGTGAGGTCGATCTCACGGTTTCCGTAATACAGACTGCAATCGATCAGAACCGGCTCCCGTCCGTCGTAAAGCAGATTGCCGATCCAAGGATCTCCGTGCAGAAGCGAAAAGGTTTTCGGTTCCGGGCAGATTTCGGGCAAACGGCGGATCAGCTTTTCGATCGTGGCGCATTCCGAAGCGTTCATTCTTTCCGCCTTGATTGCCATCTTCAGCGTATCGTAAAGACGGCATTCTCCGTAAAATTCCCGCCAGGAATCCTTCCACGTGTTGTCTTGGCGAAAAATGCCGAGATACGTGGGAAAGTCAAAGCCGCAACGGGCGTTTTCCACACGGTGAAGTGAGGCGAGCCCTCTGCCCATTCGTTCAAAATCCTGATGCGTTTCGGGACGGACGGTATGGATGACCTCCAGAATCAGAAGCGCGGCATCCTCCGTGTGCGCGACGCCGATCACCTCGGGCGTTCTGACGGGGCTGTGCGCGCGGATATAATCCAGTCCGCGTGCCTCCATATCGAATTGCTCGTGAGAAAACGGATTTTTCCCCAGCTTGACGAATACGCCGTAAGGACGCCCCGCGCCTCCGAGCGTACCGTCGAAAAAAGCGGTCTCGTGCATTGCCGCCGCATGGGTCGGGCGTACGTTCTTCACGGTAAAGCGCTCGCCCGTGCTCCTTGTGACGGCTTCTTCCACTGCCGTCCGATGATTTTGATTCGTCAAAAGCTCCATGATATATCACTGCCTTTCTTTCGATTGATTTCGTTATCATCAGTATAAAAAGAAAAATCAGAAAAGTCAAGTTCTATGAATTTCAAAAATACATATTTCCCAAAAAGGAGGAAATCAAATGACTCCTGAAATTGTAAGAGAAAACGATTTTTTATTGCAAAAGCAAAACGGTCTTACGACGGTCGTCGGCTATACGGGCAAAGAGGACTGCTTGACGCTTCCTGCCGCCGCGGAAGGCTCGATCGGGCTTCTGGATGCCAAAGCCGCCGTCATCATGGCGCCGATTCTCGACGCGGGCGAGAAATCGTACGTTGCCTCCGTCCAAACGGTCATTCCGCTTTCGGAGCGGCCGAGGGACGTCAAACGGCGATCGTTTCGATCCGCATCCGCGTGACGTCCGCACAGTCGGAGAGTCAAGAGTATGCGCTTGCCGACCTCTGACAAGCGGGAATATCTCCGCGTATTCCCGAAAATCAAACCAAGCGGAGAAGGAGGTATCCGTTCATGGAAAAGACCTTGTTCGTCGTATCCGATATTCACGGATTTTATACGGAAATGAAGAAAGCGCTGGATGCCGCGGGCTTTCGGGAAAACGAAGAAGAGCATATCTTCGTCAGCTGCGGAGATCTTTTTGACCGCGGAACGGAGAATAAAGCGGTATACGACTTCGTTCGGCGTTTGCAAAATAAGATTCTGATCCGCGGCAATCACGAGGATATGCTTCTGGAGGTCCTGCGCCGCGGTTACGTGACCGAGCGGGAAAGAGCGAACGGAACGGATCTTACCGTTTCGGAGCTGCTCGGAGAAGGCGCTATGGACGATAGCGGCCGCTTTGACACGGTACGCCACGCCGAAGCCATCGCAGAGCTGACGGCTTTCATCGGGGGAATGTCCGATTATTACGAAACGGAAAGCCACGTATTCACGCACGGCTGGCTTCCGATCGTTTTTGAGGGACGTTATCCGTGCGTAGACCCACGCTGGCGCTCCGCCTGCGTGCAGGATTGGCAGGATGCGCACGAGCTGGAATGGCAACAGCTCTACGGCGTCGGCGCCGTTCTGGAAGGAAAAACGATCGTCTGCGGACACCGTCCCGCGCGGATGGGATACATGTTCGACGACGCCCGCGAATACGATTGCAGTGATCCCTTTTTCGGGCGCGGCATGACGGCGATCGATGCCGGAACGGTACGAAGCGGACGCGTCAACGTGCTTATCTTACGGAACGGGGAGGTACTGCAATGACGAAGCGGGAATTTCTTGCATATTGCCTTGAGACCTACGGCACGGAAGCGGACTATCCCTTCGAGGCGGATTTTGAAACGGCGGCGCTCAGACACGCTTCCACGCGAAAATGGTACGCCGTCGTCATGCGCGTATCCCGAAAAAAGTTCGGAGCCGACGGCGGCGAGATGATCGACGTCGTCAATCTGAAGCAACCGCTCGAGCTGCTTGGATCCTTCGGTAAAGCGGAGGGCGTTTATCCCGCCTATCATATGAACAAGCTGCATTGGATATCGGTGCTTCTGCCCGATGCGCCCGACGACGTGGTAAAATTTCTCGTGAATGCGAGCTACGAGGCGACGCGGGATCATAAGAAACGGAAAAAAGTATAGTAAGAAGGGGCTGCCTGATTCGGACAGCCCCTTTGGCATCTATTCAGAACGTTTTTTCTCCGGTTCGGTTTCCGCACCGTTCGGATCGTCTTTCACGGAAAAGCAAACGGGGATTCCGCGAATCGAGGCGGGAATGACCGTCGGTTTCTCATTTCCCTTGTATCCCGTGATCACGTAAACGCCGTTTTCTTTTTTGATCGAGAAAATTTTTTTGTAATCGGCAAGCGTTTTTTCACGGATGCCAAAATCCTTTTCCATTTGGATCTCTTCCATTTTTTCAAGGCGTTCGCTCGGATACAGCCGATTTTTGTATTCCAGAAGCATCGCGCGGATCTCCGTCTGACCTTCGGCGATCCCGATATAACGGTCGATCTCTTCGGGCGTTATCCTTTTGATCAGGGAAAGCAGATTCTGAAGCGCTTCCGATTCCCCGTTTTTGATCAGATCCGGAACCAGATCTTCACGGAAAATCTGATTCGTCACGCGGCGTTGCACTTTCTTTTTGACACCATCGTTCGCTTGCAATTTCTCCAAAAGAAAGGGGAGCGCCAGATTCCAAACGCCGAAAAAATCCACCCAGCGCTTACAACCGTCCTCTTCATTGCCGCCAATCGTAAGTCTCAGCTCGCGCAAGGGCATGACCGACGGAAAGACGTTTCTGCCGACCGTTTCGAGCGTATCGGAAACGGCTATGCTTCGTAAGCCGTCGCAACCGTAGAACGCCTCCGTTCCTATGTCCGTCACGGTATCGGCAACCGTGAGGTTCTGTAAGCCCGCGCAGTTAAAAAACGCTCTTTCGCCGATCGACGTGACGCCGTCGGGGATCACGACCGTCTGCAAAGAGCCGCAACCCGAGAAAGCGCCGTACCCGATCTCCCGCAAGCCTCCGTGAAAGCCAACCTCCCGCAAGGATGCGCAACCGGAAAATACGCCGAAGCCGATCTCCTTTACACCGATGGGGACGGTAAATGTCTGCAAGCTTTCACAGTCGGAAAACGCTCTGTCCCCGATGCACTTTACCCCTGCCGGAAGGGTAACCGTCTGCAAGGCTTTACATCCGCAAAACGCGCCGTATCCGATCGTCTCCACGCCGTCGGGAAGAAGGATCGCGCGTAAGCTTTGACAGCCAAAGAAAACGTAATCGCCAATCTCCGTCACGCTTGCGGGAATGACGACCTCCGTCAGACCGACACAGTCGGAGAATGCCCAATCTCCGATTTTTACGATCCCCGAGGGAATCGTGACGGCATGAGCGTTTCCGCTGTATTTTTTCAGAACATTCTGCCCTGTCATCAAATTCAACATGACGTTCCGAATGTCTTCTCCTTTTCCAGAATCGGGCGCAATACGGCTTCAAATGCGTTCGCCATGAAATAATAACCGAGATCGGAGGGATGGCATCCGTCGGAAGAGCATTCGTTCCGAATCTCTTCCGGGTATATTTTCGATCCGTCCACGAAATAAACGTTGCTATCGCCCTCCGCCTTTGCGCGAAGATAATTTTCTTCGATCAGGCGGCGGCGTTTTTCGTTATCCTCGACGGTATAGTATTCCAGCGTGTAGTTTCTCGTCCAATAGTCGGGACGGGAAGCCATGACGATCGGCAAATCCGGATTTTTTTCACGGATGATGCGGTATCCCTCGTAATGCGTTTCGCGGAGGTGCTCCAACGTAGGCGCGTTATGGTCATAATCGTAGACGAAAACGCTCATATCCAGCCCCGCCATATATTCCATGATGACTTTCTCCGCCTTTGCGTTACCGCCGAATCCGAGATTGATATATTCGCTGTCCAGCCGTCTGGATACGATAGAGGGATAGGGCGAGCTGGGACGGAGTCCGCCTCCGTGCACGATGGAGGAGCCGTAAAAAACGATCGGCTTTTCATACGCGTAAGGGCTTGCGGGCAAAAGCTCGCTTCCCTCACGCAATCCGACGTAAACCTCCTTCAAAGAGGCATTCAGAGGACAGTAGAGCGTGACGTCCTTTCTCTCCCGATTATAAAATTTCAATCGGCTCTCCACGTAGCTTTTTCCTTTTCCCTGCGACGGAAAATAAACGCCGCGGAATGACTGCTTTCCATCCTCCTTCAGATAAATATCAAAGCTGGAGCAAGCGACGGGAGAGCTGTTTCCCGTCAGGCTGACTTCACTCAATTCCGCGTGAACGACAATATAATCGGAATCCGTACAAAAGCGGATTCTGCCGCCCGTGGAGTTTTGGGAAAGCTGCGCAACACCCTCGCTCGTTGCACGCGCAATTTCGTCGGGAACGCGGCGAAAAGGCTCGCAAAAGCCGTGTAAGGAGATCGGCGCTTTTCTTACGTCTACGTAAACGGGGCTCGACATCGTCGTATCGGGAAGCTTCGTTCCCATTTCTCTTGTTACCGTCATTTTGATTACCTGGGAATTTGCGCAAAGCCGACATTGCCGTTTTGCATGATCTGCCATGAAAAGCTCGGATCGGCAAGCAAATTCCGGCGGACGTTGTCCGCTGTTTCCTTTCTGCGATGAATCGCTCTTTGATTGTCATGCAAACGATCCGTTTGTTTGGAAAAACGACCGTTTGTAATTCTTCATTTGCGGAGATAGTTTTCCGCTACGTTTTTTTCCACGTCGTCCACCGTAGAGGTCTCGCCATGCGAAAGCACTTCGGTGCGCCTCGTGCGGATGAACGATTCCAGACGTTCGATCCTTCGCCTGACCGACCTTGTCACGGCGTTCACCCGCTCGGCATCCATACCGATGCCATCCGTATCCTGTAAAAGGATCTCTTTGATCGCGTACTCGATGCCATCCAGCCCGGATAGATCGAGCCAATCGAAGGATTGCACCAGGCGGAGCTGCTCGGTATGATGGTTTTTGAACGGCTTACAGATGATCCCCTTTTCCAATCGTATATCTGCGGGAGATTTATCGTACCCCAGGCACGAGCCGCTGTCGTAGATCGGCGCCATGCCGAGCCATGCAAGCGTTTCCGCATTTCTCAGCAAGCCGAAATTATTGAAATGCCTGTCCTCGTTTGCTATGATATAATCCAACGTGATCATGCGGTCAAGGAACGCCGTGACATTCCCGATTCCGAGAGATTCACAGCAATTTACAAAATGCTGATAGACCGACGTGCCGTTGCTCTTTTTCTGCGTCATCATCACGCGCCATGCGGGGATCAGCTCCGTATTTTCATCCAGAAAGTCCTCGCATAGCGAATACGGCTTGCCTTCGCTCCAAATCAACGTATAAGGAACGTGAGGGAGTTTCAGTCTTGCCATGATTTCCGAGGCGACTACCTCGTAAAAGGGTTGCAGAAAAAAGGGATATGATCCACCCTTCATCAAATATCGCTTACCCTCTTTCACGATCCACCGCTTTTTCAAAAAGCCGTCCGTTGTGTTATCGGGGGAAACAAGATCGAGCGGGTGATCGCTCTTGCGCGCGCCGAATAAGACGTCGCCGACGTCATCGGAGAACGGGCGGCGAAAGAAATTGACGTCCTCCCACCGCATTTCGCTTCTTTCCGCTTTGATCCAGTATGCATCCGACAAGCTCAGACCGTGGCATCGCATCGACAATACTGCGGGTGTTTCCGCACCAAACGCTTCCAGCGCGTCCCTCATTCCGATTCTGTACGCCGGAATCGTTCTGTCCGTCCACCACGTATTCAGCGCCGCTCTGTCCGCAACGCCTTTTCTGACCGTAACGCCGATCGGTAAATGCATAGGGGCGTAGACTTCGCGGATTTTTTGAATCCACCCCGTCGTTTCATTCAGCTCCAGCAGAGCTGTCTCGGCATTCTTGTGCATGAGGATGTATTTCATTTCCTCCACCTCGTTATAACAAGTCAATATTGATCTCATAATGATCTTCAATCAAGATATAGTTTACCTTATTCTTTCGCGCGTTTTTCAGAATCTCCGCATGATCTGTCAACGCGTTTTCCATTGTAAACCACTCGTCATCTAAACGGTTTTCGATGACATTTGCATAGTGCTTGATATCGTCAAAATGGTTCTTGATATAGTCCGCGCTCATAATCAGGCAATAATATCGGATGTGTTCCAGATATTCGGGTGCAAAGTCCTTTTTCCAGTCAAAAGGAACGTAGCAACCTTCCACAATCAGATTCTGCTTGTTTTCGATCGCAGTTTTCACCATTTCACGGACAATAGGCCATAAATATGCTGTCAGATCCCGATCGTCACTCATCGGTGTAAGCTGCGTATTCCCACTGCGAATCAAGCCCATTTTCAAAAGATCCATTGAAAGATACGGATATTTATATATTTCAAGTAATTTTTGCGCGAGCAACGTTTTTCCTGTGTGCGATGCGCCTGTAATCAGAATAATCACCGTTTTTCTCCTTGCAATTTGCATTTTTACATATCGGTGGCAATCAATAAAGCTCTGCACGGAGAACCGTCCGATCCGGACAAATTCAACGGCGCGGCATTTAAAAAATAAACTCCCTCCGGAACCTCTGCCAAACGGATGCCTTCCAGCAGAATCACGTCCGCGCCCAAAAGCAACCGATGGACTGCCATTGGTGCATTCTCCGGGCCTACGGTTTGAGATTCATTTCCCAAAAGCAATAATCCTGCGCAAGCAAACGCTTTCGCCGCACCCTCAGAAACCTCTGCGACACCCTTGATCAGAATTCTCTTTGCTGCTTCCGCATTTTGCACTTTCGCTTTTTCAATGATTTTTACGGCATCGTCATAGGAAACGATACCCCGATGCTCCGCCACGTAAGCAGGGCCAACAAATGCTTCCAAGCATATCGCATCCACAGATTTTCCGTCTTTTAGAAAATGAAAGGGCGCGTCTATATGCGTACCGTTATGCGCGCACATACTGAATGACGTCAGATGATACAAATCGCCCTTTTCCATGGAATTCAGAACTCTTTTTTTCGGCGCAGGATCACCGGGATATACCTGACAGCTGAAAACTTCTTGTGAAATATCGTATATTTTCATTGCGCATTCTCCAATCCGATCAAGCCGCACATTTGATACAGTTCTTCAATACATGGCGCTTTGTATTTCATATATTGGTCAATATCGTCGGGAAACAGCGCCGCTGCTTTTTCTTTTACCAAGCTATACTTCCGAACCGCGGCGGCATTACTTCGGAGAAAATCTCTGAAAGTGATATGGCGTTTCAATTCTTCCGAATATTGCGGACATACGTATAGATGATGCGTTTGCAGATGCTCCTTCCCCGAATATTGGAAGGCTTCTCTGTGTTTTATACCGAGATCGCCCTCGTGAACGTATCCGATCGCACCAAGACCGCTGACGACCGCCTCAAATACCGAGTAATCCTCTATAATCACGTCCATATCAATACATGGCTTGGCAGACATCCCCTCAACAGAGGTGCTTCCGACGTGCTCAATGCCGACAATCAATCCACCGATTGCGCCTTCAATTTCCTTTTTAATTGTTTCAAAAGCAGAGTTCCACGCGCTGTCATAAGGCAGTACGGTCACTTTTTTTGTTTTCATACAAAATGTCCTCAAATGAAATATATTTTCCTATGAATTTTTATGTTATCTCAGTTCTCACACCTCTTGCGAGGTGCGACAGTGCATGGGATTGCATAGTAATCAAGCCCATCATATTTCAATCCACGCACCTCTTGCGAGGTGCGACCGCCTGCGGTATTTATCTGGAGACGTTCGATGCCATTTCAATCCACGCACCTCTTGCGAGGTGCGACCATGGGCGCCGATGGTGCGGGGGTCCTGAAGCGATTTCAATCCACGCACCTCTTGCGAGGTGCGACACGCAGGGCGCGATCTTGATCAACATCGCGCCAATTTCAATCCACGCACCTCTTGCGAGGTGCGACCCGTCCGCACCATCGGCGCGCCAAATCCCGCGCCATTTCAATCCACGCACCTCTTGCGAGGTGCGACATTTTCTTTTTCTCCTGTATCCTCAAATTTTAGAACGATTTCAATCCACGCACCTCTTGCGAGGTGCGACCCGGGCGCAGAGATCAGAACCCAATTCTCACGCAATTTCAATCCACGCACCTCTTGCGAGGTGCGACTATCTTGTGCGCGGAATCCGCGCCACCCTTTCCAATTTCAATCCACGCACCTCTTGCGAGGTGCGACAGATACGCAGAGCGTTGGGCGAATATGATGGAACATTTCAATCCACGCACCTCTTGCGAGGTGCGACATAGGTCTTTTTGTCTTGTTCTTTTAGTCTTGCATTTCAATCCACGCACCTCTTGCGAGGTGCGACCTCCGCCCGCTCTTCAGCCTCCGCGATCTGAGCATTTCAATCCACGCACCTCTTGCGAGGTGCGACCTGCAATCCCGGCGGCGCGTCTCACGCTTATTTCATTTCAATCCACGCACCTCTTGCGAGGTGCGACCAAGCGGAGCAGTCGCGGAGAGGCGCGAGCTTGCATTTCAATCCACGCACCTCTTGCGAGGTGCGACCTTCGTGGGGCGCAGGTCTGACCGTCATCGTGCCAATTTCAATCCACGCACCTCTTGCGAGGTGCGACGCCGCGGGGGGTGACGGGCGGCGGAACCGAAGGATTTCAATCCACGCACCTCTTGCGAGGTGCGACCGCGGCGGCGGAAAATCGTGGGCGGTGCAGGACATTTCAATCCACGCACCTCTTGCGAGGTGCGACCAGCCATAGTCCTGTAAACGCTCGTTTGCCTCGTCAATTTCAATCCACGCACCTCTTGCGAGGTGCGACCATTACCTCGTCAATATCACCCAAAACCTTGTCATTTCAATCCACGCACCTCTTGCGAGGTGCGACTTGAGCGAGTTTTGACATTGGAACTTTTAATTTATTTCAATCCACGCACCTCTTGCGAGGTGCGACTGTACAAAATTGCAGTCGATAGGTTTTGGCAAAAATTTCAATCCACGCACCTCTTGCGAGGTGCGACAACAGTATAACGCATAAACCCCAACGCCGACCGGATTTCAATCCACGCACCTCTTGCGAGGTGCGACGATGAACGAAGGAAAACATTTGTGGACTAAAAAAATTTCAATCCACGCACCTCTTGCGAGGTGCGACGCGGAATTGATCTTGACGGGCTTTCCGAAATGGATTTCAATCCACGCACCTCTTGCGAGGTGCGACCTTTTCACTTCTTTGATAATAGAACGCCGTCGGTATTTCAATCCACGCACCTCTTGCGAGGTGCGACTCTGCGCTGTTGTCAATTGCAAGATCTCGATACATTTCAATCCACGCACCTCTTGCGAGGTGCGACTGAATCCGCGCTTGCGTTTGAAATCACTTTCGGCATTTCAATCCACGCACCTCTTGCGAGGTGCGACCCGCCGTTCTTTACGATGTTCAATACAATCTCAAAATTTCAATCCACGCACCTCTTGCGAGGTGCGACTCCGTCCAATGGTCACCGAAAAAAAAAGGCTCATATTTCAATCCACGCACCTCTTGCGAGGTGCGACAGTCTGCAATTCCACCGTTGCTTCATCGCAAACATTTCAATCCACGCACCTCTTGCGAGGTGCGACCGATAGCTATAGGATGCTTGAATCTGCTAAAGCTATTTCAATCCACGCACCTCTTGCGAGGTGCGACGTCCTTGATGTTTTTCCACAATAAATAGGGAAAATTTCAATCCACGCACCTCTTGCGAGGTGCGACGTTCAGCCGTTGATGCCTCTTGCGGAAAACCTTGATTTCAATCCACGCACCTCTTGCGAGGTGCGACCCAGAATATCCTTTACTCATTCTACTTCCTCCAATTTCAATCCACGCACCTCTTGCGAGGTGCGACTTCTTCCTCTGCATCCGTATCAATGCCGAAGTCATTTCAATCCACGCACCTCTTGCGAGGTGCGACGTGCGAAATTCGACGAAATCCCGCGAAAGAAGAAATTTCAATCCACGCACCTCTTGCGAGGTGCGACCGGGTCTATTGAAATGTTTTCGGATTTTTTGCAATTTCAATCCACGCACCTCTTGCGAGGTGCGACATCTGCAAAAATAAAGGTTATCTGTTCTATGCAAATTTCAATCCACGCACCTCTTGCGAGGTGCGACACTGTAAAACTAACAGTAAATCTAATGTTAGCGATTTCAATCCACGCACCTCTTGCGAGGTGCGACATACTCGATATCGAAATCGATACCCATAATTTTATTTCAATCCACGCACCTCTTGCGAGGTGCGACGCGTAGCCGGGCGCAGAGAGCCCAATTCACGCAATTTCAATCCACGCACCTCTTGCGAGGTGCGACGAAAACCATGCTGAATACCGCGAAATCTTATGCGGATTTCAATCCACGCACCTCTTGCGAGGTGCGACCCTATATTTTGTGTAAATAGGACGCATCCTCACAAGAAGTGGACATTTATAAAAAGTCAAATTGACTTTTTGTTAATATACGGTTCAATATTCTTCAAAAACAACCGCGAACCGAACGGCGTTTCGGCATCACTTGGAGTTCGCGCTATATAATCAGCACGCCTTCACTGTCATATCCTTCTTTTGCGCCAAAATGTTCAATACGTTTTTCCCACTTATCTCCAAGATAATAAAAGCGCAAGCTATCTTTCTCTTCATCAATCAAATTCAGGAGTCTGTCCTTTAACAAAATAAATCTGCCGTAATCCAAATTGATTTCAAAAACAGAATTTTGTACGCGCTGTCCGTAATTGACACATTCTTTCGCTACTTTTCGGAGTCTTTTTTTGCCACCTTCAGAAGACGTATTGACATCATAGGCAATGATCACAAACATAAACGGTCACCCCCAAATCAGAGCGGGATATTCGGAAATTTCGCCTCGGATATATTTTGCCATTAAATTCGCTTGTACGTATGGAAACAAACCGACAGCAACTTTTTCTTTCAAATAAGGATGTACGATGATTTCTTTTTTCTTATTTTGCCAAGCGGTAATTACTTTTTTTCTGCCGTTTTCATTCAGCAAGACGGCGCCGCTGATCTGTATTTCAAAATCATCATCCTGAACCGTTCTCAAATTGATTAAGGAAATCACGAGCCTTTCGATCATCGCGCGAAATTCCTCCATGATATCGCAAGCCAAAGAAACTCTGCCCGGACGCAACGTGTGAAAAACACCGATATAAGGATCCAATCCGACACATTCCAAAGCGGACGCAATATCGTTTGTACAAACGGTATAAAGGAAAGACAGCATCGCGTTGACCCGATCAAGAGGCGGACGCTTCGTGCGGTCAATCATAGAAAAAGACTCTTTTTGCTTCGTAATTAAACGGTTAAAAATTTCAAAATATGCTTTCGCGCTTTGGCCTTCTATGCCGCGCAGAACGTCCGGATCCGATTCCTTTTTTATTTTTTCGATATTATTTTGCAGAATTTCGAGCGTATGAGAAATAAATCCATCCTCGTCAATCTCCGGATTATCCCTTCGGCTTCTCAAAATCAAATTTTTCGTATTTTTCAATTTTGCAATTAAAATTGCCCGAACGATCTCTGATTGTTGATCTTTCGTTTCGATCAATTTGATTTGATTGTAACGAAGCAAGACGTTTCCCTTGATTTCTCCCGTTACTCTTGCCAAAAACCTTCCGTGCGGAGACACGAAGCATAAGCCGACTTGTTCCTCGGCACATTTTCCCATCAACGCAGGGCTGCAACCGAGATAATTCATGCAAACAATACTTTCCACGTTGGAAAAGGGCAGTCTGATCGCTTCTTTTCCCTCTATGGTCAATACGAGATTTTCCCCGTCCAAAGAAAGATAGCCGTTTTCTTTGGTAATATATAACGTATTCAAAAGTTTTCTCATGTCCGACTCCTTTTGCCCGGTAAACAAATATCCTTCATGGAACAGCCTGAACAATATTGATCTTTTCGAATTGGCGGAATCAAACCGTTACGCTTGACTTCACGAATCTCTTCCAACGTCTTTTTCAAAAATGCATAGTCGTCTTCCGAAAATTCGATTTTTTCCCTTCGGCGCGTATCGTGATAATAAAAATAAGTCTCTGCATGGCAGGAAAAAAGAGAATCTACGCATATCTTCTGCCCCAAAAGCTGCATACGGTCTTCTATCCGTATTTTTCCGTTTTTCGGAGCCGATACTTTATATTCTACAATGCTGACCGCATATTTTCCGTCATGCGCAAAAATCGCTACCCCGTTTTTATCTTTTTTTAATTCCAGACAATCCAAAACGCCGAAGAGTCCCCATTCGTCATGGAAAACCCGAACGGAGCGTTCCTGTACCGTTCCGCGCGCAGACGTAATTTTCCCCTCGGTCACTCTTTCGTGAGCCAGGTTCCCCCGACTCACGAAAGCATTTTCTGCCCAGGAGCAGTCATTCTCCATCAATCCGAACCGATGCGGACAATATAAATATTGCTGAATCGAACGAAGATCGACGGCATCATCAAAGCTTTTCAATGATTTCAACACCTTCCGGCATTTCTTCTATTGTTACCGTATAGTCGGAGAATTTGCGGGCTACCTCTACGTCTGCCTTTTTCTCAACGATGATTTTATCAAAAAGAATGTGAGAAGGCGCGTTACCAAGCAAGGATGCGTGCTTGAAAACGATCAGCTTTCTCATACAAAGCTTACCTCTTGCTGCGCTGTGATCAATTTCAAACATATTGATGATGGAATTCCAAAGAATTTCTAAATCTTCTTCCGTAAAGTTTGTTTTTTGCGCAAGCAAGGCGGAAACGTAACCTTCCGCGCGGTACAAGCCATAGGGAATGAAGGTCTTTTTGCCCATTTCCGTTTCTTTTTTCTCCATATCGCTTTCTTTGGTGACCGCTTGACGGGTAATCGTGATTTCTTGCGGCAAAACGGGATCAAGGCTTCTCGCAAAGTTGATCTGGATCGGTCCGCGGACAATGCCACACGGATCGTCGCCCGTGCTCATAACTGCGCCAAACGCGCGTACGTCATAATAATTTTTACAAATATATTCTCTTGCAGCAGAAACCGAGGAAGCGTTTTTTCCTTTTTCCTTCGTTTTCAAACCGCAAGCTTCGTAAGCTTCCGTAAATTTACGATTGAGAGATTTATCCGTTTTGATCAAAATATTATATGTAGCCTGTCCTTCGTAAACGCTGTCGACGTAATTGCGGATTTTTCTTTTGAGGCAAACGTCCGTCACGATACCGTGTCCCGTTTCTGCGTCAACACGGGGCATATTTCCCGCGTCGGGATCGCCGTTTGGATTTCCGTTCTCCACGTCAAAAAGCATGACAAATTCGTATCTGTTTTCCAATTGTTTCATGATTCTTCTCCTCCGTCTGTTCTTTTTTCATATAATTTTTGCTTTTGCTGATAATATCCGAGAATAAAATCGCCTTGCTTCTGTAAGGAAAGCGCTTTTGGAAATGCTTCAATTTCCATTAAAATTTCCTGCAAAAGCTTATCGTAATAAACGGTTCTCCCTTCTTCAAGCTTTGCAAGGTGCGGTTGCGCAAGCTTAAGCAATCTGGTAAATACCAAATCAGGTGTACTGCAAGCGGAAGCAAAAAATTTGTCTTTGATTGTTGCATTGAGATCTCCGAGTGCTTCTTTTTGAATTTTCTCAAGCACGGCAAACAATCTTCCGCAACGGAAAGCCGGGGTTTGTTTGGTAGAATCCAACATATATTCATCTCCTTTATAATAATCAGATCGGATCAGACAAGCTTTTATCATTCTCGCCCTTGTTGAACTGATTGCATAAAATTTCTTTTTTGCATCATCTTTATCGATTTTCGCGCGCCGAACAACGGTTTGCAACAGATATTCCGGATACGGCGTACCGTGCAAGATTGCCGTGAGAATTTTAGCAGATAGATCGGGAGGAACGGCATCGTTATCCGATTTCGGCGATTTCAAGGTATAAAATATGGAACCGAGAGAGATCGGCTTGTCCTTTGGAGAAAGGCTCATATCTCTTTGATGCGCGTCCAGTCGTGCAATCATCTGTCCGAATTTATTTTTTTCAAAAAGTTTAATGGTAAGGCGGCTGGAATTGGGTTTGATTCCCACAATACAAAATTCCACGTTTTCATCCAATATTGCATCGGACGGTTTTCCTTTTGTCCATTCGGTTGCCGCTGCCTCAAGCTTTTCTTCCATATCCCAAAGATCATAAATAAACTCTTCGAGGTAGGGACTCTCCTTTTCTTTCGTATTCGCCCAGAAAAGAAGCGTCATATCATCAAGCATTCTTTTGTGTTTCTTTGAGGAAGTCAGATAATTAAAGACTTTTGTATACTTTTCCATAATTTCTGTGGAAACGGAGCTGTTGTAAGATCCCTGTCGATCATAAGACCAAAAAGCAGAAGTTTTAAAACATACCAAATTTACACCCGTTGCCAAACCGCCGGCAATTCCGGTTAAATTATTGTGAATACGGGCAATTGGACCAACGTTTCCGCTTACCGAGCATTGACCGATAAACGCTTCTTCACCTGCTTCGGAATGAGAACGGCTATTCCAGGAATACACCCATTTTTCTTTTACGGCAGGATCTTCATGTAAAGCATATTCTCTTGATTCAAAATCCTCAACGACAATAATATATTTTGCCGTATCGAAATTTTTTCCAAGCGATAACAAGATTGCATTTTCCGATTCCTCTTCCGGATTCCAGCGTTGCAAAAACGATCGATAAGCATCAATAACAGGAGAATGTAAATCCATCAGAAACGCGGTATTCTTTTCTCTGTTTTTTTCATAAGCCAAAAGAGAATTCTTATTTACAGCAAAAGCGCCGGTGTTCTTATCCCAATCAAACCCAAATATATATTTTCCACGGCATTCAATCGTTTCGGCGGCAATCCCCGGAACGGAATAACGAAACGGAAATATCTCATCGTATCCGACCTCTTTCGGCTTTTTACCATCGGTGTCGGTACGCGTATTCGGCAAAATATCCTTTAATTTTCCGTCGTGTGTCAAAACGATCTTGTAGGCAACGTTGGGAACTCTCATGAAACCGTCCGGAACGAAATCACTTTCCGGCTGCTGAATAATACAATCGTAATATTCAACCAATTCTCTTAACATCGCAAGCCCTCCTTTGCCCATTTTTGAACGTCGATCACGCCGTTTTCCACGCGGGGACGGTAGAATCGCGGATCCGCGCTGTCCAGAGCATTGCCCTTGGCATCTTTACGATATTGTAAATCGTAGAGCATAAAACCGAGATCCGCGCTGTAATCAAGCGTGCTTTCGGGCAAACGCTCCACCCATTCCACGCGCGCGGGAAATTCCCTGCAGCCCAAAAACGGCTGTGAAAAATACTGTCCCTTTTTAAGCCGCCGTGAGAGGATCGCATATACCTTCTCCTCAGACTGCTCGGCATCTTTTTCTTTTGTCAATTCAAAATGCGCGGAAACGCCATAGTGAACGTCCTTCAGAAGAAGCGATGCCCGTTGACTGATGCTTTCCTTCGTGTAGATGCCGAGATCGTTTCTTGTCCCAAGCATTTGTTCTTTTACCATCTTGGGCGAAAGCTTATCCGAAACCTCATTCCGACGGATATTGACAAAATTGACGGGATGATAAATCCGAATTTCGTCGATGATATATTTGACACCCGGATGCCAATAGACGGATGAAATCAGCCCTACGAGTGCGGACGGTGTCGGCACGTCGTAGCTGACGCGCTCCACCGCAAATTCGGGACGGGTAAAAAGCGCGTAATCACCCTTCACGGTGAATTGAAATCCAAATCCCATACAAAACTCCTTTCTTAATAAATATAATCGGTATCGTCCTCGAAACGGATTCCCGTTTCGGAATGATAATAATTTTCATTTGCCAGACAGTCAAAGCCTTCTCTGGTCTGAATCACACCGGATTTTTTCAAAACATCCCATTCGTAAGGACGGAGAGAAATCATATATTTTTGCAATTTCCGAGAAATCGCTCTGCCGGATTCAGCATATTGCAATGTTGTCAAAAGCGATTCAACCTCGGAGCGGTTTTCGGAATTGATAATCAGGAGCGGCTTCGTATGATCGTCAATCAAATGAAAATCTTTGGCATAGCCTGCAAAATTGAAATAAGACGTTCGAGCGAAGATCTGGCTGATTTTAAACATTTTCGCTTGTCTCAAATAGTCGGTATTCATACCGACGGGCTTTGCATAAAGGAAATTGTTGGCGTTCATTTTTTGTTTTTCATCATCATACAGCTTATCATAATAAAAGCGAATGGCATCGGGTGCTGTGATGTCTCCGTAATGCTCGAAGGTTTGCTGCGTGTAGTAACGTCTGATTTTCAATTCATCCGGTGTTTTGCCGAAAGACGGAGATTCCAAAGAAAAAGAATAGCTTTTACATTCAGAGCATTCCTTTTTCCCGCTTCGGTTACAGCGCCCCGCCGTTTGCAAAAGGTTATCCAATCCCGCTCTTTCACGGAACACCGCGTCAAAATCCAGATCCACGCCCGCTTCAATCAAGGAAGTGGAAAACAGGCAAAACGCCTCGCCGTCAGCCAACGACTTTTTGACGTTCGCAATCACGCGGTCCCTGTCATAATGGTTCATATAAGTGGAAAGATGATATTTTTTTCCGCTGTATTGATCATAAAGCATTTTTGCCGTTTTTCGCGTATTGACAACGACCAAAGCATTTTGATGCTCCATTACCCGCGCCAGAAGAGATTCACCGTCAAGCTCGCCAAGCTCTTCGATTTCGGACCGCTTGAACGCTTCAAAGCAAGACGTGTCCCGAATCAGATTGCAGGTAGATACCCCCTCGCATTGAAACGTTTTCAGCCAATGATCAAAATCCGGCATGGTTGCCGTCAGAAATACGGCTTCGCAACCGTATTTCTCCGTCAATATTTTTACAGCTTCCAGACAAGGCTGAAAATATCCCTTTGGCAGCATATGCGCTTCATCAAAAATCAGAATGCTGTTTGCAATATTGTGTAATTTTCTCAGCTTTGAAGGTCGATTGCTGTATATGGATTCAAAAAACTGAACGTTTGTCGTTACAATGATCGGCGCATCCCAATTTTCCGAAGTGCGGCGTACTTTTTCTTTTGTCGAAATATTTTCATAGGAATCGTAATCAAAATTGCAATGATGCTCCAGCACGCACGCCTCTCCAAACAGATCTTTAAACACCTTGGCATTCTGATCTATGATGCTCGTATAAGGTATGACGTAAATAATGCGTTTTTTCTTCGCGGCAAGCAAGCGCTCCAATGCAAAAAGCATACTCGTCAAAGTTTTTCCGCTTCCCGTCGGCATGTTCATATAATAAAAGTTCGCATTTTCATTTTTATGAGACAATACCTGTTTTTGCAAAATGCTTCTTGCCTTTTCCGTGTCCGTAACGGCTTGGTCCTGTAAGACCGCAAGCCTATCTTTTAATATCTTCAAGCAGTTTTCAAAATCTGCCGACATTCCTCGGTCAATATTTCCGGAACAAAATTCCTCCGTATCCAGAAAATCGGCGTCCACAAGACAGGAAAACATCATTCTGATCCAAAATGCGTATTCCTTCCAAGCCGATTCTCCAGAGGCAGAAGTGACCGCGTTCTGATACGGTGTGTCACTTCCTGCGGGGATCAAGGATTTCAGCTCGCGTTCATATTCGCTATAATCCTGCGTTTCTTCCCGCTTCAGTCGATATTCCAACGTCGACGGCGCAATGTCAGGCCCTTTATCAGGAAGCCCTGCGTGATGTCCGGAAATGATATATGCCGCCGCGTCCGGCAATCCGTATTTTTTCAATTCCTTCGAGCCGCAGATCGCGTGAGGGACCTGAACGTTCTTGCCGCGAATCCTCAGTTGAAAATCCGATTGATATTTACCGATGTCGTGTAACAGAGCGATGGATTTTGCAAAGCTTTCTTTACAAAATCCATCGGAAAACGAAATCATTTTTTGCGCGACGCCTTCCGCGTGATCCCGAATGCTTTGATATATTTTTTCTCCGTCTATTTCTTTACTGTGAGCATAGTAGTCCATTTCTTATCATTCCTTCAAAAAATATCATTGATTTTATTATAGCATATATTTGATAAACTGACAATATAGCTTCCGTTATTTTTCAAATTGATTTTTGTTGCTCTGTCATGCCTTATCGGTATTTTTCCCAAAAGCTTCTGATTGCCGCTTCGTATTTTTCCTTTTCCTTGTCATAGCTCTGCGCGTGGATGGCGCCGGGAACGATCAAGAGTTCTTTGGGCGCGTTGCAGGCTTTATAATTTTCGTAAGTCATGTGAACGGGAACAAACGAATCGTCCGAGCCGTGAATAAAGAGAATCGGTGTTTTCGTTGTTTGCATGGCGGTCACTGCCGAGATCCCGCGCGCATTCGTCTGAAGCTGCTTTTTGCAGGATCGGTCGATCAGGCGGTCAAATAAGCCGAAGGGGATCTTCATATTCTTTTTGACCACGTGACGCCAAATATCATACGCAGAGGTAAATCCGCAGTCGGCGATCACGCCCTTGACGTTTTCGGGAACGTCAAGCCCCGCCGTCATCAGAACGGTGGAGGCACCCATGGATATGCCCGCGAGATAGACGGGATATTTCCGTTCCGTACGCTCGTTGACAAAGCGAATCCATTCCAGACAGTCGTAACGCTCCATATAGCCAAAGGTCATATATTCGCCGTCGCTGTTATTCTGCGCTCTTTGCTCGGCAAACAGGACGCTGCATCCCTCCCTGCGCCAGAAATCGGAAAGCATACCAAAATCGATATACCATGCGGAGCGCCATCCGTGCATGGCGACGATCACGCGCTTGGCGTTCTCGCACGGATACCAATGTCCGACGAGGCGAAGCCCGTCGCGGCTCGTGATTTCAACTTCTTCCATATCTTTTTGGCGAAGAGCATGACCGGCTTCCTCCACACGCGCATGAAAGGCTCGCACTGCTTCGTTTTTTGGCTTGGACTGCATCATCGCTTTCGGTAATTCGCGCGCAAGCGCCAAACGGGTGAGACTTTTCGTGATCATATTGGATGCGGTTGCGCCGATGACGGTTCCCGCCGCGGCAACGCCCGCTCCGATCAGCAATAATTCTTTTTTCAATTTTATCAGACTCCTTTTTATTGATTTCAATGCTCCTTTTTAGGAGAAGCGTATTCGTAATACATTCTTTCCCATCGCATTTCCATTCTATTCCGATTTCAAGCGTCAATAGGCTCTATTCTTTCGATTTTCTTTGAAAAGATTCGATGAAAAGCCGTTGTCAAAACGGATGGGATATGTTATAATTTTATCATAAATCAGAAATACTGTCAACGTTTGGATTATTTTTCGTTTATCTCATCAAACAGTAAAGGCGGTACAGATAAAGACAGGAGAAAATAAATGAAACGTCAATTGATGATAAAAATCTCGTTTTTTTCCGTTTTGATCGTGATTTTGCCCGTCCTCATATTCCGTTACGCGCATACGCATAAGTGGGGAGAGTGGACGGTCCTGACGCGCGCGACCTGCTTATCCGAGGGACTTGCCGAGCGCAAGTGCAGATGCGGAAAAAAAGAAAAGACCGTATTGCCGATCACCGATCATACGGGCGAAGCATGGATCATGGAAAAGATCGCAACGGCAAAGGAAAGCGGAAAAAAGAGCCGGATTTGCTCCGTTTGTAACGAAATCATTCAGCAAGCGGAAATTCCGCCCTTCCGGTTCACGCTTTTGCCCGGTATCACGGACACAGAGCAGGATAAGTTAAGACCCAGCTACGAGCTGGCAAATTGCCGTACGCTGAAAGGAGACGTCGTGGTCGTTCTGATGTTTACGGACGACGATCAAAGCCAATGGATGAGGGAAGAGGTTTTCTCATTTATGCAAAAGGAAATTAGCCCCGGGCTCGATTATCTTGAGGAAAGCGCAAGGGCGTGGGGCGTTGACCTGAATTTTGTCGTAGAAAGCTATTCCACCCCGCTCAGTGGATACGAGCTGAAATATGAAGGCACCGTGAATCCCAATCTGCATGACGGCGGTTCCACGAAGGACGTTACGGATCAGTGCGCCGCCGACATCGGTCTGAAATCCAATTGGGAATTGTATTCCTATTACAAAGCCATGCATCCGGATAACGACGTCATTTTTCTGAATTTCCTGAACAAAGCGGGAAGATCGTACGCCAGAAACAGTCTTTCAACCGGTTATCTGCAGTATTCGGAGCATTGCGTGATCTTCGCCGATCATCTCGGCGGTTCGCCGCATAAGCGCGAGGACGGCTCGAGAGCCTCCACCGTTGCACACGAGATCCTGCATCTGTTCGGCGCGGAGGATTTTTACGCCTCGTACGAGCGGGAGCGTCTGGCAAGCGATCACTATCCGAACGATATTATGCTGTGGCAGTATGACGATATTACGGACAATCGGATCGGCGAATGCACCGCTTTTTCGATCGGATGGATAGAAACGGCACCCGAAGTCTGTCACGATCCCAAATGGTGGAAATGATACGGTGATCCATAAAAAAGCGGGCAACGCCCGCTGGAAAACTGCTTGCTCTGCAAGCTGTGTGCTCGCCTATCGCAGTTAAGACTGTATCCAAACGATATAAACGGCGAGGTTCTATCTGCGCAAATTTCTATGCGATAAAAAGAATCACGAAAAAGCCTTGATTCCAAAAACGAATCAAGGCTTTTTATCGTTCATATCGGTTTGATTTCGTCAATGCGTATCAAGTAAGGCGAGCACGTCGGGGAACAGCTCCAGACTGCGCCTCAGAATGCCGTGCATACCTGCGATGGCGATGCCGTAATTGACAATCGGAATGCCCTGCACCTTCGCACTTTCCATACGGCGCTTCATTTCCGCTTCGTTCAGCATACAACCGCCGCAATGGACGATCACGTGGTATTCGCTGAGATCCTCGGGATATTCTCCGCCCGAGGTGAAGCGATAATCCGGCTTCACACCCGAAAAGGCTTCGATCCATCCGGGGATTTTGACGGTTCCGATATCCTTGCATTGGCGGTGGTGCGTACAGCCCTCGGAGATCAGTATCTTATCGCCGTTTTGCAGATGATTCAGGGCGGCAAAGCCCTGCACCAGCGGTTTCAGATCACCCTTGTAGCGCGCCATCAGGATCGAGAAGGAGGTCAACGGAATATCCGCGGGAGTATTTTTCGCAACCTTACCGAACACCTGCGAATCGGTAATGACCATACGGGGCTTTTGCCCAAGATTTTCCAGCGTTTGGGCGAGCTCGGTGTCCTGGCAAACGATCGCCGTCGCGTGCGCGTCCAGAACGTCACGCAAGACCATCTGTTGCGGAAGGATCAGCCGTCCCTTGGGCGCAGACTCGTCAATGGGTGTTACCAGCACCACGAGATCGCCTGCCGAGAGAAGATCGCGCACGAGGAGCTTGGGGCTTTGCAGGGGCTTGCCGAATTCACCCAGCATTTCCTTCAGAGCTTCAACGCCCTCACCCGTTAGCGCACTCACGTAAATTTCGTTTTTACCGAGCGTCACCCGATCATGCACCAGATCCGCCTTATTGAAGGCGACGATGTGGGGAATCTTCTTTTGGTCAAAAAGTCGGATCAGCTTCTTGTCCTCCCCGCTCAAGCCGACGGCGCCGTCTGCCACCAGAACGGCAATATCGGTCTTGACGAGGGCTTGTCTGGCTTTTTCCACCCGCATTGCTCCCAGATCGCCCTCGTCGTCGATGCCGGGGGTATCCAGGATCACGACCGGACCGAGCGGAAGCAGCTCCATTGCTTTTTTTACGGGGTCGGTCGTCGTTCCCTTGACGTCGGACACGACGGAGAGCGCCTGTCCGGTGACCGCGTTCACAAGGCTCGACTTTCCTGCGTTTCGCATTCCGAAAAATCCGATGTGAAGGCGTTCTGCCGATACGGTATCATGCAATCCCATAAAATGCTCCTTTCCTTAAAAACGAAAATCTCTTCGATTGGAATTTTTAATATCTGCGATATTCTGTTCTGCGATTTTGCGCACCTTTTCTTTGGGAATACGCTTAAGCTCTTCTTCCACCATCTTATATCCGACGGACTTGGTTTTATCGGAGGCATAGTCCTCCAGATACTCGGAAAGCGTCATCAGTGCGTTGGGATGACAGCAGTTCAGGATCTGACCCGATTTGCAGAGGCTCATAAAGCGATCTCCCGTACGGCCCTCGCGATAGCACGCCGTACAGAAGGAGGGAATATGTCCGTTTTCCATCAGCCAGCGGACGACCTCGTCCAGCGAGCGCTGATCCGAAACGTCAAACTGCTCGGTATCGTGTGGGCGTTCGTCCGCCGTATAATTGGCGTATCCGCCAACGGAGGTTCTCGATCCGCCCGAAACCTGTGAAACGCCGAGATTCAGAAGCTTGGTGCGGACCGCCTCGTTCTCACGGGTGGAAATGATGATTCCCGTATAAGGAACGGCGAGTCGGATGCAGGCTGTGATTTTGGCAAAGGTTTCGTCATCGATGCCGTTGTCGAACTGATCGGGATCAATGTCGTCAGCGCGCTTTAAACGGGGCACGCTGATGGTATGCGGACCGACGCCGTGAACCGCTTCCAGATGCTCGGCGTGCATAAGGAGTCCTGCGAATTCGTATTTATAAAGCTCCAGCCCGAACAAAACACCGAGTCCGACGTCGTCAATACCTCCCTCCATCGCTCTGTCCATCGCTTCGGTATGATAAGCGTAATTGTGCTTGGGACCCGTCGGGTGAAGCTGCTCGTAGCTTTCCTTGTGATAGGTTTCCTGAAAAAGAATGTAGGTTCCGATGCCCGCTTCCTTAAGCTTGCGGTAGTTTTCTACCGTGGTAGCCGCAATATTGACGTTGACTCTGCGGATATCTCCGTTTTTATGATGTACGCTGTAGATCGTCTTGATACATTCCAGAATATATTCGATGGGATTGTTGACGGGATCCTCGCCCGATTCGATCGCGAGGCGCTTATGACCCATGTCCTGAAGCGCGATGACCTCCGCTTTGATCTCCTCCTGCGTCAGCTTCTTTCTCGGAATCGTTTTATTCTTCAGATGGTACGGGCAATAGACGCAGCCGTTGACACAGTAGTTGGAAAGATAGAGCGGAGCGAAGATCACGATGCGGTTGCCGTAGAAGGCAAGCTTGATTTCTTCCGCGATCCGATAAATTTTTTCAGTGACCTCAGGGATCTCGCACGCAAGCAGAACGGAGGCTTCTCTGTGCGTAAGTCCCGCGCAGACATGTCCCGTTGCGGTCTTTTGCGGTCTTGCCTTTTCGAGAATTTGCTCGATCAGGGGCAGATTGTTTTTGTTCGCTTCGGCATACGCCAGCGTATCAAGGATTTCCGCGTCGGAAATGAATTCCTCTGCTTTCATGGATTTGGGATTGTAATTTTTCATGGTTGTTCCTTTCTTGGAGTCAGATTACTCTTCCTCTTTAGATGTTTTTGAAAATTTGAAAAGATAAATCAATCTTATCGTTTCATATCGCCGCGGTCGGTCACGACCTCGTATCCGATGGATGCCATTCTCGAGGCGAGTTCGGCTTTGCATTGCGCGGATTCCGAGCCGTCGGAGAGCTTATTGTTATAAAGCGCGTATTTTTTTCTGACGTTGCCCGGAGAGAGGTTCGGCATCACCACGTTTGCGCCCGCTTGGATTCCCATCTCACGCCCGAAGGGGTGGATCGTTCCCAACGCGGTCGTGGACGGCAGTAGAAGATTCGGCTTAATCAGGCGCAGGAGCGAGAGCAGATAGCAGGTCAGCTCCAGAGTGCCTGCATTTTCCTTGCCGAAGGGGGTATCCGATTGGGGAATAAAGGGGCCGATTCCGCACATATGGGGAGAAAATTGCTCAATGAACTTCAGATCCTTCGCCAAATGCGCAGAGGTCTGGCGCGGAGAGCCCACCATAAAGCCGCATCCCACCTGATATCCGAGATCCTTCAGATCATAAAGGCAGCGCATACGCTCGTCAAAGGACATCTCCGAGGGATGCAGGGCTTCGTAATGTGCCTTGTCCGCCGTTTCGTGGCGCAGGAGATAACGGTCAGCGCCTGCCGCGCGTAATTTCTCATAGCTTTCGCGCGTGCGCTCTCCCAAGGAAAGCGTGACGGCGCAATCGGGATAACTGCCCTTGATCGCTCGCAGAAGCTCGCATAAAAAGTCATCGTTGAAATAACCGTCCTCTCCGCCTTGCAGAACGAAGGTGCGGAAGCCGAGCCGATAGCCCTCCGCGCAACAGCCGAGAATATCTTCTGCTGTCAGTCGGTAACGGTCGCAACGGCGGTTGCTTCTCCGTATACCGCAGTAAAGGCAATCGTTTTTACAGACGTTGCTGATCTCGATCAGACCTCGGATAAAGACCTGATTTCCATAGATTTCCTTGCGTGCCCGTACAGCGCGCTCTGCGGCGTATTCCGCAAGTGCGGGCGTTCTGCCGTCGATCAGAGATTGATATTCGGATAAGGTGAGGCTACGCTCCGTGCAAAGGCTGTCGATCAGGTCAAAGACGTTCTTATTCATTGCTCAAAACGCCGGAATAAGCGGTCTTTACGCTCACGCCCGGCAGATTGCCGATCTTCCCGGACAGAGCGGAAATTTTATTCTGAGGCGCATCCAGCGCGATACTGATGATATTGATGCCGCGCTTCCGATAGGGAATGCCCATTCTGCCGATAATGTATTCGCCGCTTTCGTGCAGGAGAGCGTTGATCTGCTCTGCGGCTGCCCCGTTTTCTACGATAATGCTCATGACTGCAACACGAGTTTCCATCATATCAAACCTACCTTTCTTTTGATTGGATTCCTTAGAAACATAAATGCCGCACCCGAATCGGGATGCGGCATAAGAATAAGAGCCAAATCAAGAGATTGCTTTGGCATCATTTCATTTGTTCGCATCCTTTCACGCAGCGCGCGGCTTAATGTCAGGAATCTTCTCTATTATAGCATAACAAGAAATATTTGTAAATAGAAAAGTCAATTATTTTTTGGAAAATATGAATATATTTTCCCATTTATATTGACAAAATTTCGTATATATAGTATAATAACTAATACAGATTACGCTTTCGATTTTGAAATCGTTCTCGTACGATCTTGATACGAATAATTCGGCTTTTGCCTGATTATAAATAATTCAGAAATTTGGAGGAGAAGAAATGTCAGAAGTAAACATGGATAAAGCAACCGAAGTTTTTGACGCGCTGGTTGAAATGTTGGATGATCGCGACTGGAAGTACGATAAATACGAAGAAAAGCTGATGGTCAAGGGAACGATCAAGGGCGATAGCCTTCCCGTAAACTTCATCGTTGTCGTTAAGCCCAAAAACGAAGTTGTACAGGTTTTGTCAATTATGCCTTTCTACATCACCGAAGAAAAGCGCGTCGATGCCGCGATTGCCGTCAACGTTGCAAACTACGGTCTTGTTGAAGGCTCCTTTGATTACGATTTGAGTGACGGCGAAATCAGATTCAGAATGACCGCAACCTATCGAGATGGAATTCCCAGCGACGACGTGCTGGAACGCATGATCCTTTTGACCGCGTTTACATCCGATCAGTATAACGAAAAATTCTTCATGATTTCCAAAGGCTTGATGACGGTTAAGCAGTTCATCGATAAGGAAAACGAATAATTGCGGTTTCCGATCCGTAAAGTAAAAACCGCCTTGGCGAAAGCTTCGTCAAGGCGGTTTTTTTATACCATAGGAAATTGCGAAAATAGAACCTCGCCGTTTATATCGTTTGGATACAGTCTTAACTGCGATCGGCGAGCACACAGCTTGCAGAGCAAGCAGTTTTCCAGCGGGCGTTGCCCGCTTTTTATACCATAGGAAATTACGCAAATCAGATCCGCCGTCGAGCCATGTACGGAGTCGTAATCAACTGCGATACGGCGGCAACCATCAGCGGCGATTCGCCGCTTTTTACTTTTGGAGAAAATCAAAAAAATACGGCGACAACGGAAAAAACGATTGATTTTTTTTCACTGTTGTGGTATAATGTAGAAAATATATTTTTCAATACCGATTCGGAGGTGTTTCATGCATGAAAATTTTGATTCTTTCCTGTAATACGGGCGGCGGACACAATTCTGCCGCAGCGGCAGTTAAGGAATATTTTGATTCCCGCAATATTTTCAGCGAGATTCAGGACGCGCTGGCGTTTGATTCCCGTTTGAAATCGGATATTATCAGCAAAGGGCATATATTACTTTATAAAAAGGCGCCGGGCTTGTTTGGAGCGGGCTATAAGTTTGTGGAAAACCACCCCTCCAAGCCGGGAACCGAATCCTTGACGTACGCCATCATGAAAAGAGGAACGGAAAGACTGTACGGCTATCTGAGCGAAAATCAGTTTGATGCCGTACTTTGCACACACGTTTTTGCTTGCATGATGATGACGGAGGTGAAAAAATGCTATAATCTCTCAATCCGCTCCTATTTCATTGCGACGGATTACGCCTCTTACCCCGGTATTGAGGAAGTCAAGGCAGATGCGTTTTTCATTGCGCATAAATATCTGATCCCCGACTATCTCAATTACGGTGTCAACGAAAATCTTTTGATTCCGACGGGAATTCCGATCAAGCGCGCATTCCACAAATCCATTTCCAAGGAAAAGGCGAGGGATTTTCTGGGCTTGCCGAAGGATAAACGCGTCATTCTTCTGATGTGCGGCAGTATGGGTTGCGGTCCCGTCTATAAGCTCGGTAAAGAGCTTTTGAAAAAGTTGCCCGCAGATGCGAAGCTGATCGTTGTTTGCGGAAGCAACGAAAAGCTTGTCAATAAATTTGAGAAGCTTTCCTCCGACCCCAATCTCCGCGTAATCGGCTTTACCAATAAAATGAACGTCTATATGGATGCCTGCGACGTCGTTATGACGAAGCCGGGCGGTCTCAGCTCCACGGAGTCCGCGACCAAATTGCTCCCGATGGTTCTTCTGAATGTCGTAGCGGGCTGTGAAACGAGAAACCTGGATTTCTTCCTGAACAACGAATTTGCCGTCAGTGCGGATACGCTGGAGGGCTTGGCAGATGAGGCGATCTCCCTGCTTACAAACGAGGAAAAGACAGAGAAAATCAAAGCACTCCTACGCGAATCCTTCTCCACCTATGCCGCCGGTATGATCGGTGACCACGTTATCGCTGACATCGAAAACGACATGAAAGCAGAGACTGATCTGGTTCAAGAAGAAGCAGATCTCATTTTCGAATGATATTTTCATAAAGGGCTTGAAAAGGGACTCGATCCCGCTTCAAGCTCTTCTTTTTTCTTGAATTATATAATAATTTTTATTTTGTATAATTGAAAAATCTATAGGTGATCAAAACGAAAAGAGCAGGTATGGCAGAGGCATAAAGCCCCCTGACCCTGCTCTTTTATGATAAATATCAAGATATCTGTATCATTCTTCCGTCAGAATACGCGGAGCGGTAAGAATACCGGTTCTTGTAAGCATGTATTCATCAGTCCAGAATCTGCCCTTCGTACGCCAAGAGTCGGGACCCGTCCATGCCAGATGCTCGTCGGTCTTATGGAGCTGACCGAACGTGTTCATACGGTTGCCGTAAAGGATCAGCTCGACGGTGTGTTCTCCCTCGCTCAATTCCCCGAGCGGAAGTCTGTGCGGCGGGAAGTCAATATATCCCTTTTCTTCGCCGTCAACCAGAACCTTGATAACGGCACCGCGGTATTTGGAGACTTCGATCGTCTTTTTGCCGCCGCCGTTCATTTTGAAGGAATATTTCAGATTACCGCCGTAAAAGCCCATCTTCTGATTGGTGATGCTTTCAAAGCACAGGTAATCGGGAAGCGCGGTGATCTTCGCGTAATAGCCGTGTACCTCCACGCCGAACTTGCCGAGAATATAGTAGGATTCCACGGAGTCGATATTGCCGTAGCGGAGGCGGATGATGAGCTCGTTTTCTCCCTTCTCGATTTTGGGGAGGCGTACCGTCGAGATGGAATCGTCCACGTAAGTGCCTTCGATTTCTACGGGAACGGAAACGCCGTTAAAGAAAATTTCGGAATACTGCGGATACTCCAGCGCGAGAAGCGCGCCCTCGTATTCGATATCCGATTCCACCGTGAAACGGAGAGAGACGACTTCCTTTGGATTTTTATCGAGAGGAAGCTGCCACGGCTGAGGTCTCTTTCTGCGGCTGACGGTGTTAGTGGTATCACCGATGATACGGCGGACCGCATCGTCGATCTTCAGAACGTCCGTCGGCTCACTCCATTCGCTTCCTCTGAAGGAAAAGCTTGGACGGTCGAGAAGCAATACGTTCGGCTCTTCCATCTCATAGGAAGCCCGATGCGCGGGATATTCCACCTTGATATAACGAGGATCCCGATAAAAAGCGTCGCCCGCTTCCGCATCCCTTCCTTCCTTCAATTCCAGAAGGAGAGAGTCGCAAACGGCTTGCGCCCATGGAAATACGGTATTGCCGTTTCTGTAGACGACGGGAACGCGGCGTTTTTCTCCCTTCATGGTATCGTATTCCGAAACGCTCCATTCACCCTTCAGCGTAACGGAAGTCGTGACCACGGGCGCCGTGTCGTAATCCGTCTTATAGACGTGGCTGAGAAAGAGGTGCTTACAGCCGTTATCGTTTCGGAGCTGATAAATGATATTGGAGGGCGGATAACCGTCCCTTTTTCTGATGTCCAGGAAGCGGTTGTGCTCTACGGCCTCCAGCAAAGCGGATTCGGACCACGGAATGGTTTTGCACTGTGCAGCGAATGCGCTCGGCTCGTCGGAGGGAACGGCATCGACGTAGATCGGCGCTTTTCCCATGAAAATAACCTCACCGCCCGCCGCACGGAATTTTTTCAACGCCTCGAGCGTGGTACGGCGAATGGTTTCCGTATAGGGGACGATTACGGTCTGATACTTCATTTCGCCGATCACAAAGCCGTCTTCAGATTCCCGATACTGTTCAGGGAGCAAGGATTCCGCCACGAAATCAAAATCGTGCAAACCGAAAAGAAGCCATTTTGTGATATTTTCGAAGCGGTCGCCAATATCGGAGCGGTGCGTGCCCGTTTGATCCGCAGGTCCGAAATGAATCCAATACGATTCGATCGGATGAATCACGGCGATACGGACGTCGGGCGTTCCTCTCGTCATAACGGTATTCACGCGGGCAAAGTGATCCTCGATATGGGAATACTCTTTGTACCACGGCGATTGATGACCGATTGAAGCGGGATAATCGCGTTTGGCTTCTCCCCCCATAGATACCCAGTAAAGATGTGGAACTCTGTGCGTGATTCCCATTGCCGCCTGCCAGTCACCCTGTAATTTGTGTCCGCGGAAATCAAAATCCCAGTTTGTCACGCCGTAAAGCTCGCTCATCACACCTTCCTTGCCGTATTGACGGGCGGCGCTCTGCGCTTGCTTTGCGGTATTGAGCTCTCTGTAGTCGCAGAGCATATCGATGCCGGGAAGCTGGAAGCCTCTGTAATGGCGCATTGCCTCGCCGACGGAGGTCGTCTGGCTGTAAAGAGACACTTCGTTCATCATATGTCCCGTGAAAATGATTCCGTTCTCTCCGCACCATCTGCCGACGTTGTCACAAAACGCTTCTGCGAAGCGTTCCGTGGAGTGGTCGTGATAATAATAACGTATGGGAGAAACGGATCCGTCGGCGCTTTCCCATACGAGGACGGGAAAGTGATCCTCTATATGAACGCCGTATTTCTCCGCGAAGGTTTCATCGAAATCGTTGGTATAAGGTAAACGGACATCCGTTTTATCAGAGGCGTGCTCCAGCACCTTTTTCGGATACATCTGGGGCTCGTCCGTGAAAATCGTGGGCGCATTGGTCTGAAATTCGTGTCCGAAGCGTTCCTTATAGCGCTCGTGCGTCAAATCAATGAACGTGTCAATGGTTTCCTTGCGCATAACGTCACAATAATCGCCGTATTCCATATAGGCAAACCATTTCTCATGCCCGCTCTCCGCCGCGTCGCCGATATTGATCCTTCTGTAGGAAACCAATTTGCTTTCGGCATTCAGAAGAATATCGAAGCAGGCGAGAAACTTGAATTTTTCGTCGGTCACTTCTTTTGCTTTGGCAATATCGCTCTCCAGCGTCAGCGATCCGTCGTTATAGGGACGATACGTAAAAAAGAGAAATTTTTGTTTGTTTTCCTCGGAAGCCTTGACGGTAAAGCCGCCGGCCGTTCCGGATGGCCAACGGTCCTCGTCGTAAAGATAAGAGTTCATGCCGATCTCTTTGCCTTTTTCGATACAAGCGCCGATCAGATCCATGAATTCATCGGAAAGATAGGGCGTTGCCATACCGACGCGCGTATGCATATAATAGCCGCCGAAGCCCATTTCCTTCATGATTTCTATTTGCTTTTCGAGAACATCTTTTTTCAGCTCGCAGTTCCATGACCAGAAGGGTGCCGCGCGATATTCTTTCGTTGGGTTTTGAAATAAACCGATGTCGAGTTTTTCTGCTTTCGTTTTTTGATAGAGCATAAAACACCTCTCCGTTCGTAATAAATTGTGAAAAATCACAATTTTATTATAAACAATCTCTTTTGTGATGTCAAGGAGAGGTTTATTTTTTAGCGCTCCGAAAAAAGAAAAAATTTTTTGTTTACATTGAGTTCATATATGTATGATATCATCGTATTAAAATATATTCACCGAGGAGGATCTGTATGATCTACGAAGAATACGTAAAAGCAAGCCTTGAGGATTACGGCAGAAACGGAAGATTGGAGGAACGGGCGATTCTCCGCGTTCTGGAGGACATCAGCTCCTATCATTCCGACTCCGTCGGCTTCGGGGCGAGAAATATTGAACAAAGCAAGCTGGCGTGGCTTTTGCTGGAATGGCGGGTAAGGATACATATTCCCATGCATTACGGTGAGAGCTATCGCGTCACGACGTGGAGTCGCGGCGTATGCTCTCCCTGCACGACGCTACGCGATTTTGAGATTTTCGACGAGGAAGGCAATCTCTGCGTCAGCGCATCGTCGAAATGGACGCCCGTCAACGCCGTCGATAAAAAGCTGCTCCGCGTGACGGATACACTCCTTGCGGCATACGGAACGGAAGCAAAGAGCGCTTTTGAAGAGGGTGAGCTTACCCGAATGCGTGAGCCGAAGGACTACGATTACGAAATGCCTTATCGCGTTTACCGTAAGGAAATCGATCTGAACGGACATCTCCACAACCTTTGCTATCTGGACATCGCATTGGAAACCGTGCCGGAGGACGTATACCGCGAAAGGGATTTCCGTGAAATCCGCATCACCTACAGAAAGGAAATCCGCGCCGACGAGCGGGATATTACCTGTAAATATAAGAATAACGACGGCGTACATACCGTCGGCGTTTACGGACCTGACGGTAAGCTGCGCGCGATCGTGGCGCTTTCTTAACCGCTCTGCAAGCGTTGAAAAAGGGATCTGTCATTTTCTGACGATCCCTTTTTCGGCGTTCACGACTTCTTGATGCGGAAAAATTTTTTCAGCAAGGGGGAAAATATTTTCGGAGATTTCCAAACGACGATCTTCAAGCGCTATCCATCCTTTCGTATTTTCGTTGATAGGGTATCTTATGAAGGGTATCTGTTTTTTGTGAAAAATATGAGGAATGGAATGGATGATTTTTTAGAAAATAGCAGTTTTTTCATAAAAAAACACTATTTTTAAAAATATTTTTTCGTTAGGTATTGCTTTTCTTTTTTATTCATGATATACTTTATCATGTAAGATAACGGCAATGTTGGGAGTGGGCGAAAGTCCACTCTCACTTGTTTATTTACCCAAATCAGATTACAAGGAGGTTTTTGTATGGCAAAAGGTATCAGTATTGCTGAACGTGTAGAGGCTCTCGTTGCGCCCTGCATAACGGAGCTCGGTTACCGTATTTGGGACGTGGAATATGTAAAAGAGGGCACGGAATGGTATCTGCGCATTACCCTGGATTCCGACGAAGGAATCGACATTGACGACTGTGAAAAGGTAAGCCGTGCGATCAATCCCATCATTGACGAAGCAGATCCGATCGAAGATTTTTATTATCTGGAGGTTTCTTCCCCCGGTCTGGAGAGAGTGCTTCGCAAGCAGGAGCATTTTGCCGCCTCCATCGGCAGTGAAATAGAGATTCGTCTGTTTGCTCCCGACGAAAACAAAAAGAAGTCTTACAACGGAATTCTCAGCGCCTACGACGAGGATTCCATCACGGTCGATCTTGCGGAAGAATCCCGTAAGATTCCTTTGAATAAGATTTCCAAGGTGCAGACCGTTTTTGACTTTTCTTCCATCAGCATGAAGGAAGATTGATGCAGGCTCAAGGATCGGCAGACATTTTCTGTTTTTAAGAAAGGATAACTAAAATTATGAATACCGAATTTTTTAATGCGTTGGACGCGCTCGAAGCGGAACGCGGCATTTCCAAGGCGCATATGATGGAAAAAATCGAGGCGGCATTGACACGCGCTTATCAGAGAGAAAAGGGCGGACTGGAAAACGTCAGAGTCGTCATGGATGAAGCAAAGAAGGATATCAAAGTATATCAGGTAAAGAAAATCGTTGAATCCGTTGAAAATTTTGAAACGGAAATTTCGCTGGAGGATGCAAAGCAACTCCATAAAAACAAAAAATACGAGATCGGCGATCTCGTCGACGTAGAATTGAAAACCAAGAATTTCGGCAGAATCAGCGCACTTGCCGCAAAGCAGGTTATCGTACAGGGCATCCGCGAGGCAGAGCGCAATATGGCGATCAAGGAATATTCCAGCAAGAGAGAAGAGGTTGTCACGGCAACGGTCATCAAGGTAGATCCCGAAAACGGCAATGTCGTCGTCGATACGGGTACGAGTCAGGCCGTTATCATGAAGTCCGAACAGATTCCCGGAGAAAGATTCGAGCCCGGCGATCACATCAAGGTTTTCATCATGGAAGTCAAAAATGAAACCAAAGGACCTATCGTTACTCTGTCCAGAACGCATTTCGGTCTTGTCAAGCGACTCTTTGAGCTTGAAATTCCGGAAATTCAGGATGCTACCGTTATTATCAAGGGCATTTCCAGAGAAGCAGGCTCCCGAACGAAGATCGCGGTCAAGAGCAGAGATGAAAACGTAGATCCCGTCGGCGCTTGCATCGGTAAGAGCGGCGGTCGTATTGCCAATATCATCAACGAGCTCCGCGGCGAAAAGATCGACATCATCAAATACAGCGAAACGCCCGAAGAATATGTCAGCGCGGCGCTCTCTCCCGCTACCGTAAAGAGCGTTACCGTTACGGGTGAGCACAGCTGCCGTGTCATCGTAGACAACGATCAGCTTTCTCTTGCAATCGGCAAGGAAGGGCAGAACGCAAGACTTGCCGCAAGATTGACCGGATTCAAGATCGATATCAAAACGGATGATCAGATAGAAAAAGTGACGGAGGAATAAAGCTTGCAGAACGCGTCAACGAAAAAAGCACCGGAACGCAAATGTATCGGGTGTTCCGAGAAAAAAGCGAAAAAGGATCTGATCCGTATCGTAAGACTTCCCGATGAAAAAGGCGTTGAAATTGACAGAACTGGAAAGAAATCCGGACGAGGCGCATATATTTGTCCATCCGCTTCTTGCCTGAAAAAAGCCAGAAAGCGTCTGGAAATCAATCTGGATTGCAAAATTCCGGAGGAAGTATTTCAAAATCTGGAGATAGAAATCGAGAGGAATTCTTTGTGAACGAAGATAAAAATTTAAAACAAACGCTTTTTTCCATCGGTCTTGCCAGAAAAGCGGGCAAACTGATCTCGGGAACGGATTTCGTTTGTGAAGAGATCCGAAAAAATAAAATTTTTCTGGTGGTTTGCGCGGGGGACGTTTCCGATAATACGAAAAAGAGGATTTCCGATTGCTGCGCATATTATCATATAAAATTGCATTTCACGGATATTACGAAAGAAATGCTTGGAGGCGCAATCGGAAAATCGTTTGCCGCTTGCGTGGGAATTACCGATTACCATCTTTCTGAACTCATCGGTCGCAATATAGAAAGAAAGGAATGAGAATATGGCCACAAATTCCAAACAGATAAAAATTAACACACTCGCAAAAGATTTTAACATGAAGCCCAAAGACGTCATTGACGTTCTTGCCGCGGCGGGCATTGATAAGAAAACGTCCGGAACGGTCACAACGGAAGAATTTTCCGTTTTCTTGAGTTGCCTTACCGGAAGCAATCAGGTAACCAATATGTCGGACTATCTCGCCGGCAAGGCGAACGTTCCGAAAGAAACGGCAAAGAAGACGGATACGGTTGCCAAGACAACCAAATCCAAACCCGCAAGAGACACGGCTCCCGCTAAGGAAGCAGTTTCTGCTAAGGAAGCGGCTCCCGCTAAGGAAGCAGCTCCCGCAAAGGAAGCAACTCCCGCAAAGGAAGCAGCTCCTGCTAAGGAAGTTACCTCCGAAAAAGAAAGTTCGATCAAAGAAACGTCTGCAAAGGAAAATACAAGAGAAATGCCGAAGAAAGAATATACGAATAAAAATACAGCTCCCGCCAGATCTTATAACGATGCCAAGCAAGGAGCGTCCGAAGAGACCAGACGTACGGAAAGAAACACGAACAATTTCCAGAAATCTCCCTCTTTTAACAAAAATGAAAATAACAATGACAGAAGACAGCCTGCCTACGGACAGCGAAATCAGGACCGTCAGCAGGACCGTCAGCAGAATTCTCAGAGACCGTTCAACAACGGAAACGGCGGACACGGTAACGGCGGCAACAATAATCAGAATAATCAGAATAACCAGAACAACAATAATTTCCAGCGTCAGCAGAGACCGCAGAATACGCAGAATAACGCGCCTGCCGCTCCCGTAACACAGTCTGCCGCTCCCGCTCCCCGTCCCATCCCTCAGCCGCAACCGCAGAAGCCCAAGGAAAAGAAAGAACAGCCGACTCTGGCTCCCAAGACGACGAGAATCGTAGACACGAGAACAACGTCCGTTGACCTTTCCAAATACGATGAAAGACTTGAAAACTTCGTTCCCGAAAGCGCGCGCAGAAACAATGCTCCCGACAGACAGAAGCTGAAAAAGCAGCAGAACAATAATCCTTACGCAAAGGGAAGCAAGGACAAGAACAAAAATGCTCCCGATAAGATGAAGAAGCAGGAAATCAAAAAGACACAGCTTGCGATCACCATTCCCGATGAGATCACGGTATCCGAGCTTGCGCAGAAGCTGAAGGTTACCGCCAGCGAAGTTATCAAGCGTCTGATGATGATGGGCGTTATGGCGACCGTCAACCAGTCTGTGGATTACGATACCGCATTCTTTGTTGCTGACGAGCTTGGCGCCAAGGTAACGAAGGAAGTCGTCGTAACCATCGAAGAAAAGCTCTTCGACGAAGAGCCCGCGGATTCCGATACGCTCGAAACGCGTCCTCCCGTCGTATGCGTTATGGGCCACGTTGACCACGGTAAGACCTCCCTTCTCGACGCAATCAGAAATACGCGCGTGACCGCAGGCGAAGCGGGCGGTATTACCCAGCACATCGGTGCTTACCGCGTGGACTGTAACGGACAGTATATCACCTTCCTTGATACGCCCGGACACGAAGCGTTCACCGCTATGCGTGCGCGCGGCGCAAAATCCACGGATATTGCCATTCTCGTCGTTGCGGCAGACGACGGTATCATGCCTCAGACCGTAGAAGCGATCAACCATGCAAAAGCTGCCGATATTCCGATTATCGTTGCGATCAATAAGATTGATAAGCCCACGGCTAATCCCGAAGCGATCAAAACGGAGCTTACCAAATACGACCTCGTTCCCGAAGAATGGGGCGGTGACGTGATCTGCGTTCCCGTATCCGCTCTGAGAGGCGACGGCATTGACGATCTGCTCGAAAACGTATTGCTCGTTGCGGAAGTGGAAGACTTCAAGGCGGATCCCAACCGCCGCGCGAAGGGTATCGTTATCGAAGCCAAGCTCGACCGCGGCAGAGGTCCCGTTGCAACCGTACTGATCCAGAACGGTACGCTTCATACGGGTGATACCGTCATCGTCGGTACGGCAGTCGGCCACGTTCGCGCGATGACCAACGATAAGGGTCAGATCATCAAGACGGCAGGTCCCTCCGTTCCCGTAGAAATTATCGGTCTCGACTCCGTTCCTTCCGCAGGTGACGAGATCAACGCAGTCGAAGACGAACGCATGGCGAAGGAACTCGCTGAGCAGCGCCGCCAGAAGGAAAAAGAAGAAATCTTCAAGGCAAACGCAAAGGTCAACCTTGACGACCTCTTCGCGCAGATGGCAGAGGGCGTAAAGGATCTCAATATTATCGTCAAAGCAGACGTAAAGGGCTCTGCGGAAGCGGTCAAAGCTTCTCTTGAGAAGCTCAGCAACGATGAAGTTAAGGTTAACGTCATCCACACCGGCGTCGGCGGTATCATTGAAGGCGACGTTATGCTTGCTGCGGCTTCCAATGCGATTATCGTCGGCTTCAACGTCCGTCCCGATAAGATGGCGATCGACTCTGCGGAATTGCAGGGAGTTGACATTCGTACCTACCGCATTATTTACGAATGCATCGAAGAGATTACCGCTGCGATCAAGGGTATGCTGAAGCCCGTATACCGCGAGGTCGTTCTCGGTCATGCGGAAGTACGCCAGACCATTCACGTTCCCAACGTCGGCATGATTGCAGGCTCGTATATCACGGACGGTAAGGTCACCCGCGCGTCCCAGATCCGTGTCGTTCGTGACGGTGTCATCATCTTTGAAGATAAGATCGCTTCCTTGCGCAGATTCAAGGATGACGTGAAGGAAGTCGCTTCCGGCTACGAATGCGGTATCGGTCTTGAGAAATTCAACGACATCAAGGAAAATGACGTTCTCGAAGCCTATATCATGGAAGAAGTAGAAAGATAATTTTCAAAGTGTAAATTTGCGTTACGGAGACGCGGTGCGTCCCCGTAACGCTCGCAATTTTATATCAAACAACAAAAACAGAAGGAGAATGTATCATGAGATTCAGACAGGTTCATCTTGACTTCCATACCAGCGAATGCATCGAAGGCATCGGAAGCAAATTTTCAAAAGAACAGTTTCAGCAGGCTTTGAAAACCGGACACGTAGACTCCATCACCGTTTTTTCGAAATGCCATCACGGTTGGGCTTACCATCCGTCTAAGGCGAACGAAATGCACCCGCACCTTGATTTCGACCTGCTCGGCGCTCAGATTGAAGCGGCGCATGAAATCGGCGTAAAAACGCCCGTATACCTTTCCGCGGGACTGGATGAAAAAACGGCGAGAAGACATCCCGAATGGCTCATTCGTAACGAAGACGAAACCATTGCCTGGACACCTACCTTCAAGGTTCCCGGATATCACAGATTCTGCTTCAATTCTCCTTATCTTGATTATCTTCTGGATCAGGTTGCCGAGGTTTGTCAGAACTATGATGCAGACGGCATCTTCACGGATATCGTGGCGATCATCCCCTGCTACTGTCAGACTTGTCTGAAAACCATGCGTGATCGCGGTCTGGATCCTTACGATCCTAAGAACGCCTATAATCTGGCTGTTGAAACCTACAACAACTATACGCGCAGAATGAGAGAAACCGTTGACAAGTACAAGCCCGGTCTGCCGATCTTCCACAATGCGGGACATCTCTATATCGGCAACAGAGAATTTGCTTACGGCAATACCCATCTGGAAATCGAAAGCCTTCCCACCGGCGGTTGGGGCTACGACCACTTCCCTCTTTCTGCGGCTTACGCAAGAACCCTCGGCATGGAATATCTCGGCATGACGGGTAAATTCCATCGAAGCTGGGGCGAGTTTGGAGGCTTCAAGCATCCGAACGCTTTGCGTTACGAGGCTTCTCTTTCGATCGCCAACGGCGCGAAGTGCTCTATCGGCGACCAGCTTCATCCGCTCGGCTTTATGGAGGAAGCAACCTATAAGCTGATCGGCGCCGCATACGCGGAGGTTGAGGAAAAAGAGGCGTGGTGCGATCACGTAACGGCTGTCGCTGACGTTGCCGTTCTCGGTCAGGAGTCCGTATTCCGTCATTTGCACCCAGGCGCAGTTCCTCCCGGAAAGCACTCATGGAAGGGCAGCACCGGTGCATCCAGAATCCTTCTGGAAGGCAAGTATCTCTTTAACGTCGTAGACGTGCAGGGCGATTTCTCTCCCTACAAGGTTCTGATCATGACCGACGACAGCATGGTTGATGAAGTCCTGGCTGAAAAGATCCGTGAATTCGTCAAAAACGGCGGTAAGATTCTCGCTTCCGGCACTTCTGCCACCTACGTAAACGGTAAGGGATTTGCTTTTGATCTCGGCGCGGAATACGTCGGAAAAGCAAAATTTAATCCCAGCTATCTCCGTCCCAAGTTCGAAATGAACGGTCTTTGGGAAGCACCTTACGTCATCTTTGAGAACGGAACGGAAATCAATGCGACCGGCGAGGTGATCGGTCTCCGCGAAAATCCGTACTTTGAAAGAACCGTAGAGCATTTTTGCAGCCATCAGCAGACGCCGAACGACGTTACCGTGACGACTCCCGCCATCACGATCGGCAAGGACGGCGCTTACATCGCCTTCAATATCTTTACGGAATACGCAATCCAAGGCTCTTTGATCGCAAGAGAAACCGTCATCGGCGTTCTGAATAAATTGCTCGGCGAAAATAAAACCCTCTCCACCAATCTTCCCGCGCAGGGCGTTACCACGCTGATGGAACAGAAGGAAGAAAACCGTTACGTCAACCATCTGCTTTACGCCGCACCCGTAAAACGCGGTCAGCGCGCGGAAATCATCGAGGATCTGATTCCCGTTTACAATACGGAAGTCGCTCTGAAGCTGGATAAACAGCCCAAGAGAGTATATCTCGCTCCGCAGATGCAGGATATCGCGTACACCTATGAAAACGGTATTTTGCATTACACGGTAGACCGATTCGCTTGCCATCAGATGGTAGTTATTGATTATTGATCAGACAGTAAAAAAGTGGGCAACGCCCACTCGAAGCTGCTCGCCTATCGCAGTTATTCTTGTATCCAAACAACGCAAAACGGCGAGGTTGATTTTGCGCAATTTCCTATGGTATAAAAAATATCCCCGGCGCCACGATCGGCGTTGGGGATATTTTTCGCCAATGACGAAAAAATATCGGAAAAACGATGATTACGATTGATATTTCTGCAAAAATATGGTAATATAAAAATGGATAAGAAAGGGGTGTTATGATGATTACATTTGAAGAAATCAGAAAAAATCTGGATATCAAGACTTATATCAAAAAATCGGACGATGCGCTCTCCGTTCTTGGTTTTACGGAGCATAGCTTTTCTCACGTTTTGAAGGTCAGCGATGCCGCCGCGTATATTCTGACGACGCTCGGATACTCCGACCGTGAAGTCGAGCTCGTGAAAATTGCCGGATATATGCACGATATCGGAAATCTCGTCAACCGTATTGAGCATTCCCAGAGCGGTGCCGTGATGGCGTTTCGTATTCTGGATAAGCTGGGGATGGAAACGGAGGATCTTTCTGACGTGATTGCCGCCATCGGAAATCATGACGAAGGTACGGGCGTGCCCATCAGTCCGATTGCGGCGGCATTGATCCTCGCTGACAAATCCGACGTACGGCGGAGCCGCGTACGCAACAGAAACGTCGACGCCTTTGACATTCACGACCGTGTCAATTATTCCGTGCAAAGCGCAGAACTGAAAATTGATGAAGAACGCAAGAATATCACTTTGCTGTTGCGGATTGACGATTCGTTCAGCTCGGTCATGGAGTTTTTTGAGATTTTTATGGAGCGTATGATTTTGTGCCGAAAGGCGGCTGAAAAATTGCAATTGCGATTCCAATTGAATATTAACGGTCAAAATCTGATCTGAGACGCTTTGATGTCTGAAGCACGCTCTTTTACAGATAACCAAAAGAAAAACACTTGCAACCGTAACGGCTGCAAGTGTACTTTTATCTTATGATTTTTTAGCTTGTGGGAAATCAATTTTTCAATTATGAAATTTTGTTCCTCAACCGAAGATTATCCGCAATCATGGCTATAAATTCGGAGTTGGTGGGCTTGCCTCGTTCGTTCTGTATCGTATAACCGAAATACGCGTTCAGAGTATCCAGATCGCCTCTGTCCCAAGCAACCTCGATCGCATGACGGATCGCTCTCTCCACGCGGGAGGACGTTGTCTGATATTTCTTGGCAACTGTCGGATAGAGCACTTTCGTGACGGCGTTGATCAGATCGGAGTCTTCGATCGTCATGATGATTGCCGTACGTAAATATTGATAACCTTTGATGTGCGCGGGAACGCCGATCTTATGAATAATTCCGGTCACCTGTGCCTCCAGATCGTTCCGGTCGGGAAGGAACTGAGAATGCAATCCGTTTTTGGAGCGCGTTGCGTTCTTTCTGTTTCGGCAAATGCGGAGCATTCTTTCATAAAGGATGCTATAATCGACAGGCTTCTGCATACAGTAGGCGGCACCCGCTTCGGTCGCTTCTTCAAAAAGGTTGGGGTTTGAACAGCAGGAAAAAACGATAAAATTCGGTACGATGGCTGCGCTCGTTTCAAAAATCTGGTTCGTTTTTCTGATGACCTGAACGGCGTCTGTTTTGGGGAGCCATACGTCGATCAGAATCACGTCCGGCACCGTCTGCTTGATTTTGGCGAAAATATCCGTACCGTCACTTACTTCGGCAACAAATTCCACGCCGTAACGGCTCAGGTATTCACGCGCGTCTTTTCTGAATTTTTCGCTTTCGTCTGCGATTAAAATTTTGATCTTTTGTTCCATAATTTTCGTCTCCTTTGATTTTTTTGTCGCAATATCCGCTTCAAAAACACTTGCAGTCATATGTTATCATAAAACGATTGAAAGAGCAATCATTATGGGGGCAAAAATAATCATCAAAATAAACGCAATTTCCTGTGCATGATGGATATATCCGCTTGGTATATTGTCAGAAAATGGAAGAAAAATGAATTTTTTCGCTAAATATGAAAAATCATTTTTTTTCAATTATGCATACTGCATGCGCAGAGATGCCTTCCTTTCTTCCCGTAAATCCGAGTTTTTCTTCTGTTGTCGCCTTAATATTGATCGAATCCGCGGAAACGTTTAACGATTTTGCTATATTGGCAATCATATCGACAAGATGCGGAGCCATTTTCGGCGCCTGCGCGATCAACGTGCAGTCGATGTTTCCGATACAATAACCATCCTCTCTTAAAAGCGCCGATACCTCGGAAAGCAGGAGCAGACTGGAAACGCCTTTATACCGCGGATCGGTATCCGGAAAATAATAACCGATGTCACGCTTGCCCGCCGCGCCGAGGAGCGCGTCTGCGATGGCGTGAGAAAGTACGTCAGCATCGGAATGACCGAGCAGTCCCATTTCATAGGGAATGGTAACGCCCCCTATGATCAATTTTCTGTCGGGGACAAGCTTATGTACGTCATATCCGTGACCAATTCGAAAGTTCATGATCGTTTCTCCTCTTGGACTATAAAAAATTATTTGTTTGCGGATCTTCTTTTTTTCAATATATATTCCGCATACATAATATCATCCGGCGTTGTTATTTTGATATTTTCATCCTCGCAGTGGATCAGCTTTACGTGGAATCCCGCATTTTCCGCCAGCATGGCGTCGTCCGTTACTGTTTCGTCCAGCTTTTCCGCTTTTGCGAGAGCAACCTCGTAGAGAGATTTTTTAAATACCTGAGGCGTTTGCGCCATCCAGACCGTATTTCTGTCGGGCGTATTTTCGACGTATTTATCTTTATTGGCGATCTTGATCGTATCCGTGCTCTTTTTTGCAGCGATGGCGGCGCCGTAGCGGAAACCGCCTCGGATCACACGCTCGACGTCCCTTGCGGTGATCAGACAGCGAGCGGCGTCGTGGAAGGCAACGTATTCACATTCCTTGGGAAGATGTGAATATCCGTTTTGCGCGGATTTTACGCGGCAATCTCCACCCGGAATTGCTTTTTTCAGCTTCGTTATGCCGTAGATTCTTTTATATTCCGAATAGATGGAAAGCTCTTCCTTCAGACCGACGACGAAGATCTCGTCCACACAGGGGCACGCTTCAAAAGCCAGCAGCGAGCGAACGACGATCGGAATTTCGTCAACCTTCATCATTTGCTTGGTTTGCGTGTCATCCTGCATACGCGTGCTTCTGCCGGCAGCAAGAATGATTGCGACCACATAGGGCTTTTTCGCTTTTTCGGTCGTTACTTGATTACATATTTTTGCAATATTCTGAATAATATGAGATGCCATGCTTTTACCTCCGATTACATGAATTTATAAAATGCTTACGATATGAACATTATACCATAAATTATGGCGATTGATAAATATTTTTTTGAAAATTCCCATAAAAAATATGAAAAAACTATTTATTTATTATAAATTATATAGTATAATATATTTACTGAAAAAATTATGCGAATGTAGGCGGAGGTAAATCGTGCAAATTATTTTAGAAAAACTTTTCAACTGTTTATCCTTTATCTTTAAACGGTTTACAGTGATGGATGCTCTGGATATCGTTCTGGTAACGGTGTTGCTTTATTATCTGATCCACTTTATCCGCGAGCGGCGCGCAGGTAAATTGGCGATCGGCGTAGTAATCGTGCTCGGTCTCTTGTTGTTCAGTGAGATTTTTCATATGTACGCTATGAATTTTTTGTTTTCCAATATCGTGCAGGTCGGCGTGGTTGCACTATTGCTTTTGTTCCAGCCGGAGCTTCGCTCTGCCTTGGAGCAGATTGGCGGAACTTCGGTCAAAACGTTAAAGCATACGGTTTCCTTGAAGGAAAAGGATTATTCCAACGATGACGCCCTTTCCAATATATGTCAGGCGGTAACGGAGCTCTCCAGAGATTATACGGGCGCTCTCATCGTAATTGAAAGAAGCACGCCTCTGGGCGACATTCTCGACAAACCCAAAACAACGATCGTAAACGCAGATATCAGCGTTTCGATTCTGAAAAATATTTTCTTCAACAAGGCACCGCTTCATGACGGCGCGGTCATCATCAGAAATAACCGTGTTTACGCGGCAGGGTGCGTTCTTCCCATGACGGAAAGAAACGACATTCTGAAAGATCTGGGCACCAGACACCGCGCGGCAATCGGCATGAGTGAGAACAGCGATGCGATCTCGATCATCGTTTCCGAAGAGACGGGAACCATCTCTATGGCGGTGAACGGCGAATTGAGAAGAAATTACGATTACAATATGCTGAAGCAGGAACTGTCGGCTTTGCTTTCCAATAAAAATTAAAGGAAGGATTTTTCACGGTATGAAAAAGAATAAGAACAAATTTCATTTCTTTGAAAATGCATGGACCAAACACACGGGCGATCGTGAAATGACCGCCGAGGATCTCTGCGAGGCTAAGAAAAAGAGACGTTCGAAAATAACCATTGCGATTGTTTCTCTCATGTTTGCTTTTTTGATCTGGGGGTATGCTTCCTCTGTCAGCGTAACGGAAATCAAATTCCAGTCCGCTTCCGTAACGGTCAAGAGGCTGGCTGCCGTGGAATCCAAGGGCTATAAGGTGGAATACAATAACAACGTAAAGGTAAATTATACGATCAGCGGAAAGACTTGGCATATCAGCCAGCTCCCTCTCGGCGGCGCGGATATTTACGTCGATCTGTCTACGGTAAATTTGTCCGAAATCACGGATATGAAGATCGTTCAGCTTCCTCTGATGGTCGATCTGCCTGCCGAGGTTTCCTGTACGGAAAAATCACAGGAATTTATCGAGGTTATTATAACAAAAAACAGCGTTGAATCATGAAAAGTGGAATACAGCTATGACCTATATTGTTCAAAACATAAAATTATCAATTGAGAGATCAAAAGACGATGCTTTGACGGTGGCAAAGCATCGTCTTTTGAAATTCTTTCCCAAAAATGCAATCGGAGAACTGAAGATTTATAAATCTTCGATCGATGCCAGAAAAAAGGAAAATATTTTATTCGTTTATTCCGTATCCGCGCAGATTCATGAAGCTCCGCGCGTAAACGAAAACGCAATGCTGAAGGATGGCATCGCGCCCATGCCTGACGAAGAAATGTCCATTGAATTCGGAACGGAACGAATGGACGGACGCCCCGTCGTCGTAGGCTTCGGTCCCTGCGGAATCTTCTGCGCACTGTTGCTTGCCAAGCACGGATACCGACCGATCGTCATCGAAAGAGGCGCCTCCGTCAAGCAAAGAACGGCGGACGTGGAAGCCTTCTTTCGCTCCGGCATCCTGAATCCGGAATCTAATATCCAATTCGGCGCCGGCGGCGCGGGCACCTTTTCCGACGGCAAATTGGTAACGAGGATCAACGATCCGAAATGCGGATACGTGCTTTCCGAAATGCACCGCTTCGGCGCACCCGAAGAGGTTCTGTATAAGGCAAAGCCTCACGTCGGAACGGATTATTTGAAAAAAGTCGTCGAGAACGCCGAAAAAGAGATCATCCGTTTGGGCGGAGAAGTCCTTTTCCAAACGAAATTGGAGGATCTCGTCATTTCAAACGGCAGAATCGCTTCCATCAGGACGAGCAAGGGTGAATTGCCTTGTTCGCTTCTCGTTCTTGCTCTCGGCCACAGCGCGAGAGATACGTTTTCCATGCTTTCCTCCCACGGCGTGGAAATGACGGCGAAGGCTTTCTCCGTGGGCGTGCGCGTAGAGCATTTGCAGGAGAATATCGACTTCGCCCTATACGGTAAATCTGCGGGACATCCCGCACTCCCCAAAGGGGAATATAATCTCTCCTGTCATAACGAAAACCGCGGTGTATATACCTTCTGTATGTGCCCCGGCGGTCAGGTCGTGGCGGCTGCAAGCGAGGAGGGCGGCGTCGTTACGAACGGCATGAGCAATTTCCGACGCGACGGCAAAAACGCCAACAGCGCGGTCGCAGTCTCCGTCAATCCCTCCGATTACGGAAATCGGGTAGATCTGGCGATTGAATTTCAGAGAAAGCTGGAGCAAACCGCCTATCTGGCAGCCAACCGTTCCTACGACGCGCCTTGCCAGACGATGGGAGATTTTCTCGGAAAAACGAAAAACACTTTGCCTTCCGGCGTTTTGCCGACCTATCGGGACGGCAAGGTCACGATGACGGACATGGATAAGGTTCTGCCCTCTTTCGTAACGGAATCCCTGCGATTCGGATTTATGAATTTTGATAAAAAACTGAAGGGCTTTGCCGCCAACGATGCCGTTCTGACCGGTGTGGAAACGAGAACGTCGTCTCCGATCCGCATTCCGAGAAACGAGGATTATCTTGCCGTTCGCTTCTCCAATCTGTATCCGTGCGGAGAAGGCGCGGGCTATGCGGGCGGTATTACAAGCGCCGCCGTGGACGGCATCAAATGCGCGCTTGCCATTATGAAAAAATATAAGCCAAACGAAACGTAACAATATATTTAAAACCAGGAAGTTATGATAATCAAGGATAAAATCAAAGAAAAAAGGAGGGATTTGAATGTATGATAAAAGTCGCTGGATGATTCCGAGCCATGACGAAAAAAACGTGAAATTGCTCGCGGATTCCCTCCGCATCAAGCCCTTATGCGCAAAGCTTCTGATCAACAGAGGCTATACGGACGTGGCGCCGGCCCGCTCGTTTATTGAAAAATCAGACGCTTTTCTATACGATCCCTATTTGCTGGAGGATATGAGAAAGGCAACCGCCCGTATTCGTCTGGCGATGTCCCGCGAAGAAAAAATCACGATTTACGGCGACTATGACGTTGACGGCGTTACCTCCGTGTCAATACTGTATATGTATCTGAAGGAGCACGGTGTCGACGTGGACTATTACATTCCAACGAGGGAAAGCGAAGGCTACGGACTCAATATCGGCGCATTTCACACCATCAAAGACACCGGCACCACGTTGGTTATCACCGTGGATACCGGTATTACGGCGCTGAATGAGATCGCTTATGCCAAAACGATCGGCTTGGACGTCGTCGTTACGGACCACCACCAATGCCGCCCCGAGCTTCCCGTTTGTGAAGCCGTCGTCAATCCCAGACGCCCGGATTGCAAGTACCCATTTAAGGAGCTTTCCGGTGTCGGCGTGGTTTTTAAGCTTCTTTGCGCTTTGGAAATGGACATTCTCAATTTCGGTGAATATAATATTTTCACCGTCAAGGATATGTGCCGCCGTTATATCGACCTTGTGACGATCGGTACCATCGCGGACGTTATGCCCTTATATGACGAGAACCGTATCATGGTACATATGGGTCTCCATCTGCTTTCCAACACCTCCAACGTGGGCGTACGCGCGCTTCTTCGCTCGGTCGGTATCGACGATACCAAAAAAATCACAGCCTCCACGATCGGCTATACGCTTGCGCCGAGAATCAATGCGGCGGGCAGAATCGGCGATGCTTCGAGGGCGGTGAGTCTTTTTCTGACCAATTCTCCACACTACGCAAGCGTGATTGCAGAGGAGCTCTGCGTCACCAATAAGGAGCGCCAGCAGACGGAAAACCTCATTTTTGAAGAAGCCTTGAAGCAGATCGAAACGGAGCACGACGTCGAAAAGGAAAGCGTGATCGTTCTGGCGAGCGATCATTGGCACCAGGGCGTCATCGGCATCGTCGCTTCCAAGGTGACGGAGCTTTTCGGCAAGCCCTCCATTCTGATCTCCTTTGATTCCGATGAACCGTCGGATCACGATCCCGGAAAAGGCTCTGCCAGAAGCATCAAGGGATTGAATATCGTGGAAGCGCTGTCCAGCTGTTCCGACCTGCTGATCAAATACGGCGGGCATGCGCTTGCGGCAGGTCTCTCTGTCGAGCGCGGCAATTTGGACGCGTTCAGAAAAGCCTTGAATGAATATGCGCACCCCTACCTTTCTTCTCCCGATTGTATCGTAAAAACGTCTGCGGAAGCCGAAATCGACGAACGGGACGTCACGATGGATACCATCGAGGACATTGCGAAGCTGGAGCCGTACGGCGCGAAAAATCCGGAACCGGTATTCGTTTTGAAAAACGTTCGCATTGATGAAATCGCGCCTCTCAGCATGGGAAAGCATAGCCGTCTTTATCTGAACAAGAACGAAACCGGCATTGCTGCCGTATGCTTCGGACACAATCTTTTGGACGAAGGATTTTCCGTCGGCATTTACGCAGACGTGCTGTGCTCTATGAACATCAATGAATTCCGCGGAAATAAGACGGTACAGTTGATCATTCGTGATATTGATTACGCGGATCAGACGTTGCGGGAGATCGAGACGGTTGAAAACAATCTCGTGAAATTGAAGCAGGATTCTCTCTTTTTCGATCACCATGTCATACCGAAAAGACAGGATTTTGCCGTGGTTTATAAATTTTTGCGGGAGGAAGGCTTCCAGAAGGAAAAAAGAATCACTCTTATGAAGCTGAAATCCGTTTTCCCCGAAATGCCGCATTTGAAATTATTGATCATCCTGGAAACCCTTTCGGAATGCGATCTGCTTACGTGGAAGAAGATTTCCGTCGGCGCATACCGTATTCGTCAATTACAAACCAAAGAAAAAAAGGATCTCTATGCAGCGCCGCTCATGCGCACGCTTATGCAGAATTGAGCCGTACGGAGGAAGGAGAGCTTATGAATAATACATCAGACGGATTTGAAAGCTTGTTGCAAACGCTCGCCGCAAGCGGAAAAAACTATAATATCGAAAAAATAACGAAGGCGTACGAAACCGCCAAAGCATTGCACGAAGGTCAATTCCGCAAAAGCGGTGAGGCTTATATCTGTCATCCCGTAGCGGTATCAAAAATCGTCGCCAACCTCGGCTTGGACTCCGACTCCATTTGCGCGGCGCTCCTTCACGATACGGTCGAGGACTGCTCGGACAAGGTCGACCTTGTAAAATTGAAAAAGGAATTCGGCGAACAAGTCGCGCAGATGGTAGACGGTCTGACGAAGCTGGTCCAGATCCCCTTCAACGATAAGGAAGACGAGCATATGGAAAATCTCCGAAAAATGTTCCTCGCCATGTCCAAGGACATTCGCGTCATCTTTATCAAGCTGGCAGACAGATTGCATAATATGCGTACGCTCAACGCGCAGCCGGAAGCCAAACGCCGTATGATCGCGCTGGAGACCATGCACGTATACGCGCCTCTGGCGCATCGTCTCGGTGTGCAGAGAGTCAAGCAGGAAATCGAAAATCTCGCGCTGTCCTATCTGGATCCCATCGGTTATCGCGAAGTACAGAACGACATCAACAGAAAATTCGGCATGAATAAGACACTGGTCGATCATACCAAAGCCGCGATCGAGAAAAAAGTCAGAGAGAGCGGCATTGAGTGTACGCTGGAGGGACGCGTGAAATCCGTATACAGCGTATACCGCAAAATGTTCCGTCAAAACAAAAGCTTCGATGAAATTTACGACTTTTACGCCATTCGCGTGATCGTAAACACCGAGCTGGAATGCTATACCGTTCTCGGCATTATTCACGATATGTTCAATTCCATGCCCGGCAGATTTAAAGATTATATCTCGATCCCCAAGCCGAATATGTACCGCTCCTTGCACACGACCGTTATCGGTCAGGATGCCGTCCCCTTTGAGGTGCAGATTCGTACGTGGGATATGCATCACGTTGCTGAATTCGGTATCGCCGCGCATTGGAAGTATAAATCCGGCGAAAAGAGTGACGTCAGTCTGGACAAAAAGCTGGAATGGATTGCCAAGCTCGTCGAGAATGAATCCAGCACGGCAGACCCGGACGAGTTCATCAACGCGATCAAAATTGATATTTTCCAGGATGAAACCTTCGTATTTACACCGAACGGCGACGTCGTTACCTTGCCGCAGAACGCCAACTGCATCGACTTTGCTTATCATATCCATTCGCAGGTCGGCAACCGTATGGTCGGCGCAAAGGTCAACGGCAAGATCGTTCCGATCGACCGAACGCTTGAAAACGGCGAGATCGTTGAAATTCTGACCTCCTCCTCGTCGAAGGGGCCGAGCCGAAATTGGCTGAAAATCGTTCAAACCAGTGAGGCGAGAGGAAAAATCCGTCAATTCTTCAAGAAGGAAAGAAGATCGGAAAATATCGTGGAGGGCAGGAGTGAAATCCTTGCGGAAATGCGTAAATTCCCCGGAACCTTCAACGAGGATCAGTTCAACGCCATTACCTCCACCGTGGCTTCCCGCGTCGGCATGGAATCCGCAGACGATCTTTTCAACATGATCGGTTACGGCGGTCTTTCCGTCAATAAGATCATCAACCGCCTGCGTGATGAATACGACAAAGTCATCACGCCCGCCACGGAAGCCGCTCCGATCACGAGCGTATCGCAGATCCCCGTAGCGGAAAAGAAGCCTTCCGGCGAATACGGAAACGTCATTGTCGACGGTCTGGAGGGCTGTCAGGTGAAATTCGCAAGATGCTGCAATCCCTTGCCGGGCGACAATATTGTTGGCTTTATTACCAAGGGATATGGAATTTCAGTTCACAAATGCGATTGTCCGCATATCATCCATTGCACGGAACAGAACAAAGACAGGCTCGTCAACGTGGAATGGAGAAAGGTTTCCGGCACGCAGAAGGATCAGCAATACGAGGCGCTCATGCAGATCGTTGCCGAGGACAGAATCTCCATGCTCGCGGATATCAGCGTTGCGCTCGCAGAAATGCGGGTGTCCATCCTTCAGATCAACAGTCAGAAGCTCGGTATTCAGTCTTTGATCAATATCAGCGTTTCTTGTAAAAATCTGGATCATTTCAACAGCATTATCTCAAAATTAAAATCTATCAAAGGCGTCCACGATGTTACTCGCGGTTATGCCAAATAATCGGAGGAATCTATGCGCGCAGTCATTCAAAGAGTATCTTCCGCCAGCGTTGTATCGGACGGTGTTTTGACCGGAAGGATCAACGAAGGGCTCATGCTTTTATTGGGCGTAGCCAAGGGAGACGAGGAATTGGACGCAGAACTTTTAGCTGCCAAAATTTCAAAATTAAGAATTTTTTCTGATGAAAACGATAAAATGAATAAGAGTGTGAAGGATATCGGCGGCTCTGCGCTGGTCGTATCCAATTTCACCTTAAGCGCAAACTATGCTCACGGCAACCGTCCCGATTATTTCGGGGCGGAGGCTCCCGAGCGCGCAAACGCATTATACGAATATTTTGTATCTCTTTTGAAAAAGGAGATTTCCATCGTCGAAACGGGTGTTTTCGGCGCGCACATGGATATTTCCATGGTGGCAAACGGACCGATCACGATCGTCATGGACAGCGATGTTTTAAGGAGAAAAGGTAAATAAAGCAATGAAAATTCAGGTCACAGGCAATATCAACGAATATTATGTACAAACACTCTGTATGCTTTTTTTCCCGGGGGTGAAATTCTCTAAAACGGAAGCGACAGAGTCCGACGGACTTTCCGTGAACATCACGGTAACGACGACGGAAAACGGCGCCGATGCCACGGTGGATCTGCGCACGGAAAAAGGCGAAGCCGTATGTACGCATCACGAAGAAAGCAAGGCGGGCGCAAAGGTTTCCGCAGAACAGATCGCTTGCGGCAAGGCTTTCTTTGAAGCAGGTAAAAAACTGACGGGAATCACGCCCTCCTGGGGCATTTTGACGGGCGTTCGCCCTGCCAAGCTTGCGATCACAGGCTTGATGGACGGAAAATCAAAAAAAGAAGTCCGCGATTTTTTGACCTCGGAATATCTGGTCAGTCCCAAAAAAGCCTCTTTGGTAACGGAAATCGCTTCTATTGAGAACGATCTTCTCGCGAAAGCAAACCGTTCCGCGTGCAGTCTCTACATCTCCATTCCTTTCTGTCCCTCCAGATGCAGCTATTGCTCCTTCGTTTCCTTTACATCCGCCAAGCTTTTGGGGCTTCTGGATTCTTATCTGACCCGATTGTGTCATGACGTCAATCAGACGATCGATTGTATCCGCGATCTGGGGCTTGAGATCTCCACCGTCTATATCGGAGGCGGAACGCCGACCACACTGAACGAAAATCAACTGGAAATTTTGTTGGATACCATTACGTCAAGAATTGATCCGTCAACCTTGCAGGAATTTACGGTGGAGGCAGGGCGTCCGGATACCATCACAAAAGAAAAATTACAGATCATCAAAAACCACGGCGTGAGCCGCGTCAGCATCAACACGCAGACACTGAACAACGACGTGCTGGAGCTGGTTGGGCGTAAGCATACGGCGGCTGATTTTTATCGCGCGTTTGAAATGGCAAGAGAAGTCGGAATTCCGATCATCAATACGGATCTGATCGCCGGACTTCCGGGCGAAGGCTTCGGCAGCTTCTCCGAAACCATCGATGCCTTGATCAAATTGCGTCCCGAAAATCTGACTTTCCACACACTTTGTATCAAAAACGCGGCTGATTTCGCGCACAAAAGATCCAATATCAATGCATGGCACACGTTCAACGAAACGTCCAAATGCGTCGACTATTCTCAATTGAGCGCAAAAAACGCAGGATATATACCTTATTATATATATAGACAGAAAAACACCATCGACAATCTGGAAAACGTCGGATATGCTCTCCCCGGAACGGAGGGGCTCTATAACATTTACATGATGGAGGAAATCCACAGTATTTTTGCCGTTGGCGCGGGCGCGGTCTCCAAGATGGTTTCCAGAAACGGTTCCGTGATCGACCGTATTTTTGAATATAAATATCCCTATGAGTATCTTGCCGAAACCAACGGAACCAGAAATGAAGAAAAGGTGAAAAAAATAATTGATTTTTATCACAATGTTTGGTAACGGAGAAATTTTGCGATATGTTTGTTTATGAAAATCAGTTCATAACCGATGAGGAAATTCGTCTTTTTGTAGAAGACTCGGAAAAGCATTATAAAAATCAGGTGCTGGCAATTGCGAACGAAATTTGCGGCATGGATCATATCAAATTTTTGACATTGTCCGGACCGACCTGCTCGGGAAAGACAACCACCTCCTATATTCTGGAGCATGAATTTGAAAAAAGAGGATTGACGGTAAAAATCATTTCCATTGATGATTTTTACCGTAACCGAGCAGATATCTCGGATGACGAAAAACCCGATTTTGAATCCATTTCCGCCATCGATTTTCCCGTTTTCAAAACTTGCGTCGATCAGATTCTGAACGGCAAAACTGCCATGCTTCCCATTTATGATTTCAATCATGGACAGAGACAGGGGTATACCGCGTATACCCCTGTTGAACATGAAATTATTATTTTTGAAGGCATCCAAGCGATTTATCCCGAAATTTTGGCTACGCTCCCCCATGAAATAACAAAATCCATTTATATCAGCGTGGACACCGACGTCAAGGCATACGGCACGATCTTTGACAAACGGGAAGTCCGCTTTTACAGAAGGCTGGTACGGGATTTTCTGTTCCGCAGCGCAACGCCCGAGCGGACGCTTGAGCTTTGGATCGGCGTCGTTGAAAACGAAGATCAGAATATTATTCCTAATGAAAAAAATGCCGATTACGTGATCGATTCCTTTTTGCCGTATGAATTGGGCGTGATTAAGCCCTATCTGATGAACGTCGTTTCTTTTGATTTTGAAAAATCGCATGAAAAAGAATTATATGACAGGATTTGTTTTGAATTTAAAAACGTGATCGAGATCCCTTCCCGCTTCGTTCCCTTGGACTCCGTGTTCAGGGAATTTATCGGAAAGGACCGTAATTGATGAAAAAGAAGGTTTTGTAAATGAAAATTTTGTTTAAAAATATTACTTTGATGTACGGGGACGGCTCTACGGACCGCAATATGTACGTCGTTGTGAACGATGAAAAAATCGAATCCATCGGCAAGGAATTGCCGGAAGGCACTTTCGACCGTGTCATTTCGGGTGAAAATAAATTGCTTTGCCCCGGTTTTTATAACTGTCACACGCATACCCCAATGACCTTGTTCCGCGGTTACGCGGAAAACCTCCCGCTCTCCAGATGGCTTCACGAGAAGATTTTCCCCGCCGAGGATAAGCTGTATCCGGAGGCAGTCTCCGTGGCGAGCACGCTTTCCATCGCAGAAATGATCAAAAACGGAACGGTATCCTTTTCGGATATGTATTTTTTCTGCGAGGATATTATCGAAGCGACCGCGGCTGCCGGAATCAAAGCGAATATTTCCCGCTCCACCGTGGCTTTTGATCCCAATATCACGGCGCAGACGGACGATCGCTTCCTGGAAGCGGTGAAGCTGTATGAAAAGTATCATAATTCCGCCGATGGAAGAATAAAAATAGATATGTCCATCCACGCCGAATACTCCACGGTGCCTTCCGCTTGCCGCTATATTTCCGATTTTGCATTGGAAAAAGGTCTGTCCATGCACGTTCATCTTTCCGAAACGAAATCCGAGCATGATGCCTGCGTTGAAAAATACGGGATCACGCCGACGGAATTTTTTGAAAGAAACGGCGTATTCCGTGTGCCCGTAACGGCGGCGCATTGCGTGCATTTGACGGATAACGATATGAAAATCCTCGCGCAAAACGGCGCGACCGCCGTTCATAATCCCGCGAGCAATCTGAAACTCGGATCCGGCATCGCCAGATTGGAAAAGATGCTTTCCGAACGGATCAACGTAACGCTCGGTACGGACGGCGCTGCCTCCAACAACACGCTGGACGTGATGAAGGAAGCGTATCTCGCCGCCATACTGCAAAAGGGAAGCACGGGCAGAACGGATACCGTTCCCTCCGGCGCGTTCATTCAAATGCTCACTCAAAACGGAGCGAACATGCAGGGAAGAGCAGATTGCGGAAAACTCGCCGTCGGCGCGCGCGCCGATCTGGTCATGCTGGATTTCGACATGATTCACGTCATGCCCGTCTATGATTATTGTGACGCATTCCTCTATAGTGCGAATGCCTCCAACGTTGTGATGACGATGGTTGACGGTAAGATTCTTTATGAAAACGGAGAATATCAGACCATTGATATTGAAAAGCTGAAATATCGTTTCCGTCAGATTACAGAAAATTATTTTACTTAAAAATATAATAAAAGCGCAGGTACTCAGATTTGCAAAAACAAAAATCATCCAGCCCAAGATTATTGTCGGGCGTTTTAATTCTAACTGCATCCAATCTGACAGTCAAATTGCTGGGGCTTCTTTGTAAAGTTCCCTTGCAGGACGTATTGGGTGACAAAGGTATGGGATATTTCAATATCGCGTACAATATATTTACGACCTTATATCTGGTAGCGACAGCCGGTATGCCCGCCGCGCTCACGATCATGATTTCCGGTACGCCCGAAAATTCCGTCCGTCGAAAACAGGTGGAAAGAATTTTCCGCGTGGCATTCAGTGCGTTCTTTACGATGGGACTTCTTGGCGCGACGGTTATGCTGGTATTTTCCAGACAGCTTGCCGCCTGGGCGGGAAGCAAGGATTCCTACCTCTGTATTATGGCGATCGCGCCGACGCTTTTCTTCATTTGTCTATCCAGCGCCATGCGAGGCTATTTTCAGGGGCATCGAAATATGGTGCCGACCGCGGTCAGTGAAATTACGGAAGCGATCAGCAAATTCGTAATCGGTATCGTTCTTGCGTACTATGCCATCAACAAAGGCGAAAGCATTGAGGTCGCCGCCGCTTACGCGATCGCCGGCATCACCATCGGCGTCGGAACGGGTATGCTCTTTCTTTTCGTTGCGAAATTTCTTCATGATCGCGATGCGGAAAAGAACTGCGCTTCCATCGCAGTCATCGGAGAGACGGTCAGCTCCAAGCGTTCCGTTTTTAAGCGAATGCTCTCCATCGCTTTGCCGATCACGCTGAGCTCCGTCGCTTTGAACCTGACGAGCATTATCGATGCCTTTTCTATCATCAACGCCATGAAAACGTTTACCACCACGGAGATTGCGGAAATTGCTTACGGAAACTACAGCACACTTGCCGTGACGATGGCGCATTTGCCGTCCGCCTTTATTCAGCCGATTGCATCTTCTTTGACGCCGGCTCTGACGGCATCCTTGGCTGCCATGAGAAACGCTCCGACGGAAGAAGAACGGATCGCGCGAAAAGCAAGCGCCATGAAAACCATGCATTCCTGTCTGAAATTTTCTTCCATGATTTCCATTCCTTGCGCAATCGGTATGTCGGTACTGTCGGGACCGATCCTGTCCCTGCTTTTTAAAAATCCCGTATCGGTCGCAAGCGCCGCGCCGCTTCTGTCCATTCTCTCCATCGGCGTATTTTTTACCGCCCTGCTCACCATTTCGACCTCCATCCTGCAATCCTTCGGATTACAGAAAAAAACGATCGTTTCCATGTATAGCGGCGTTCTCGTAAAATTGATCTTGAATCTGATTCTGATCTCCAATCCGTCTATCGGAATTTACGGCGCGCCGATCGCAACGGTTTGCGGATACTTCACCATGGCTGCCATCAATTTCTACTTTATCATCAGACACATCGGCATTGAAATCAAATTCTTCAAAAATTTCCTCAAGGCATTTTTGGCGTCTGCGGTTTCTTCCGTACTGACCGTCACGGTATATCAGCTGATGGCAAAGCTCGGACACCCGTCCGTCGCAACGCTCGTTTCCATTTTTGTGACCGTTATTGCTTACTTCATTTTGCTCTTCCTCTTCAATACTTTTGAAAAAGGCGATATTATTCTCTTGCCGAAAGGTCAAAAAATCTACGGATTATTGAAGAAAATAAAATTAATGAGATAAATAGTTTGTCATCACAACTAATAATCAAACAGAAATCAAATGACGACGATTCCTTCGTAAAATACGATTTCTGTTTGATTTTTTGATTTAAGGGGCTTTTGGGATCGAAAGCTCCTTAAAAAATCCTTCTCTGAATTATATAAAATATTAATTTTGTATAATTCAATACCTAATTCTGGAGGGATTCCTTCATATATCGAAGGAATCCCCCTTTTTTTAAGTGGTGAAAATCGGTTTGATTTTTACCATTTTTCAAATCGTTATTGAATGGTGAATTGGAAGCATTTTTTTTGCATTTTTTCGGCGATCAACAAAATTCTGTAAAGCGACGTCCTGCTCCAGCTTTTTTGGATTTGAGGATCTTCGATTTTGATTTCTTCGACAGACGCCTCCAGCGCATCTCCATCAAAATACAAATTTCTTCGATCGCTCAAACGAATGGCTCCGCGTTCGGTCAAAATGGGCCGATCGGCAACCATGAAGTGAAAGGTAATTTTTTTCTGTTCATTCAGCTCGATCTCATCCGTGATCCTGACGGCACCTTCCGTCAGCTCGCCCGTTCGGATGAAATGAAACAAACCGCTTTCTTCCGGATAAGCGCTTTTCAGTTCCATCGTCAATCGGTGATTCTCTTCATCGTATCGAACGTCCTCCGCACGATAAGCGAAACCGTTCTTCTGCTCCACGTCACCGAAGCTCGGCAGATTATGATAGCAAGAACGCATGGTCCAAATTTTATAACGGTTTTCGTTGAAGGTGTCCGCGCAATAAGTTCCGACACCGACGTCGATGATCAGCGGCTCGCCATTGTCGTATACCACGAAGTGCCCGACGTCATTATGATTGTGACTCTCCCGATTGTGTCCGCCCTTCATGGCGAAAAAGAGTCCGTTGCAATTCTTCTCGGATTCTCTGGAGGCGATGACCTGAATCCCCGGGAACCAAACTTTTTTCGGATATTTGAATTCTACGGCTTCGGACGTATTTTTTTCATAAAGATTTTTCAGAGATCTGTACAGCGTATACTGCATCCGTACGTTATGATCCGTCTTGGGACAATTCATTCCGAAACGCCAAAGCATCTCCGATTTTGTTCTTCGTCCGAATCTCACGACCAGATCTCTGTTGATCCCCACGTGAGGGCCTGCGTCGGCAAAATTGATATAATATCTCTGATCGACGTTGACACAGAATTTCGCGATGTATTCTCCCATGCTGCGGATGAAGGGATTGTCGAACACGTCCGCATAACCGCCCGTGATATCGTAGAGGATTTCAAGATAATCAAAATAAGACGCGCCCGCAACCGTCCAATAATTCGGTCCTTCGTCACAGCCTCCATCCTCGTGATAGATGCTCGTGAAATGGTCGATGACCTCCATGGACTTTCTTGTGATCTGCTTTCTTATCTCCGTCTCCGGCTCGCAAAGCGCGCACGCGAGCAATACGTTGGAGGTGATCCACGGACACCAATTGTTGATATTTCTTCTGACGTATCCCATCCACCAATAGTCATTATAATTCAGGTACGGAAGAAGAACTCTTCGGCGAACCTCGTATAAAATCCTGTCTCGGATAATCGGCGTTACGCCATCGAGAAATTCTTTTCCCAGATAACAGATGATCGAAAGCATAGCGCCCGTTTCCGCCGCGAACAGATCCACGATGTCGACTTCGTTTTTATACTGCAAAGGAAGCTTGGGAACGTAATCAATGCGGATCTTCGTATGAGCGGGAATGACCCAGGAGCACTCGTCCAGAAGCAGCCAAATGCCGTCGATCAGTTTTTCCAGAAAGCGTTCCTTTCTTTCCATGTATTCTCCGAGGAATAAATACCATACCATACGGCGGCGAGTATAATATTCGCTCTCATAAATGGAACGGTTTCCGTTTTTTTCATAACGCATATAGGAATGCGCCAGAATCGGTTGATAGTCCATAGCGGCGTATTCTTCGGCAATGCGCATAACGGACAATGCAGCCTCTTCCGACATATCCGCATTCTGCATATCCGAAAACAGTCGGAAATCCGTAAGCGGTAATACTCGCTCGGCAAAATCATCTTTTTTGTTTTCAAAAATTTTTGGCATAAATCAAAACCTCCACGAAAAAAAGACAGATGAAAACTCGTCTGCCTTTTCTTTTATACATTATTGATTTGCGGAATCCTGGAGCGCTCTTTCGAGCCAAACCGTTCCGATGTCAAAGGCATCATAAAGACCGATCTTGTTTCCTTGTTTCATAATTTTGGGAGTTTCTCCCGTGGTCAAAACCTGTACCAGAATATTATCGGGAACTTCGACAGCGCCAACGGTTTTGTTGGTAAGAATCAGCATGGACAAATAATATTTGTCCGACATATCGCCGTAACAAATACGGTTATTCTCTCTGACGAGAGGCTTACCCTTATACATTAAATATTTTCCGTTAAGAGTTTGTTCGCTCATATTTTTACTCCTTTCCAAACCTATCTGAACAATCATATTATAATATAATATGGAAGGATTGTCAAGACAAAGACGGGTTGGTTTTTTATTTGATTTTTTCTTTGAAGATGTAATCACTGTATTTATAGTAGCCCAAAACCTCTCTTGCATATTTTGCAATATATTCTTCTTTTGGCAACAGCAATTCACGCTCCATGTCCGCAATAGAGGTTTTATAGGTATCTACGATATTTGCCAGTTCATTTCTCTCTTTTTGCAATTTATTCAACTGAATCTGCAAAGAGATCATATAGATCAGGATCCCCAATAAGACGGCGAGCAAAACAAATCGTAATAATAATTTTGACTTTTTCTTCAAATCATACGTCCTTTCATAGGGTGCAATCATCTTTGGCGGTTTTCTCTTTTCGTTTTGAGCGCAGGAGCTTGAAGCATTTCACGGTTTGCTTTGAAAAGAAAAAAATCGGAGTCAGTACGACGCAGACGACCAGGTAAATCGTTTTTCGTATCAAGTAAAGAATTTTTACCGAGAAAAAGATGATTAGCCTTCCCAACGTTTTTTGATAAACAAAAAATCCGACAACGGAAATCATGAGGCAATCCATTCTGATTTCACCTCCGTTGAGGTGAAAGATCGCGAGGATCTCCGTGACGGCAACGATCAGAAAAAACAGAATATCTTCGATCAGCACAAGCGCATACTCAGAAATATATTTTTTTGTTTTTTCATTGCAGACCGTCTTTGGAAAAAAACGTCTTTCGACGGCGCGCCTGACGTTGTAGGTACGATCGTTTCTTGCAATTCTGATCAGTCGGAAAATATCGTAAACCGCACCGAGAAAGATTCCGGGGATCAGAAATTTCAGAATGACGAGCCATGAATCGTAAAAGAAATCGTTCATTTCATCATCCTTGAAAAGAAGCCTTCTTTTTTCTTGACTTCCTTGTCGTTGTAAATAATGGAACGGATCATACCCTCCACAGTCATATTACCCGAAGAAACGTCCAACACGGTAATATGGAGATCGGCTCCTTCAATCAACAAATTCCCGTTTTCCGTAATCAAATAGATACTCAGCTCGTCGAAGCTGATGACGTCCTCAATGCCGCAAAGACTTAATTTTTTTCTTTGATAAAGAACAAGCGAAGCTTGGCTTTCCGTTGTATCCATGATAATTCACCCTTTCGCAATAAAAATAACACAGTATTTTATATGCGAAAGGGTGAAAAAATATGCCATCAGGAAATGACTTCGTAAAGCTCGGAAGCGTCGTTTTTCAAGGTATGCTCCTTGATATCCTTTACGCGAATCTTTATGACACGCTCGCCGAAAGCCACCTCAATGATGTCACCAACCTTGACGGCATAGGAAGCCTTTGCATCCTTGCCGTTCACCTTGACGTGCTCGGAGTCGCATGCGTTGTTGGCGACGGTTCTTCTTTTGATAATGCGGGAAACCTTCAAAAATTTGTCTAATCGCATAAAAATTCCTTTCATGTGAAATACAGGCCGTCCCCGATGGAGAACGGCTCTGTACTTCAAATGCTGTTCATTACTGATTAACAAGATCCTTCAGGGTCTTGCTGGCAGAAAATGCAACGGCTTTGGATTCGGGAATGACGATGGTTTCCTGCGTCTTGGGGTTGCGTCCGATTCTCTGCGCCTTGGTCTTTACTTCAAAAGAGCCGAGTCCGGCGATCTGAACCTTTTCGCCTTTTACGAGCGTGTCTGCGAAAACGTCAACGAAAGCGGCGAGAGCAGCTTCTGCGTCTTTCTTTTTGAGCCCGGTTTTTGCGACGATTTCGTCGATCAATTGAGTTTTGTTCATATGCAATTTTCCTCCTTGAATGTTTCAAAAAATTCATTTATCGTGCTTAATAAGTATAACATGATTTTCATTATTTTTCAATACTTTTTACAGATTTTTTTGAAATTTGACAGATTTCTTTATGCAAAAATTTCAGTTTAAAACAAGCGCAGCTGATTTGTTTCGGAAAGTCCCTCCAGAACGCCTCCTGCATCCAGAATTTCCACGACTGCTTTTGAAATTCCCGTTCTTTGCTTGAGATCCTCGATCGAGAAATACTCGCCGTCCGCGCGCGCCTCCTGGAGCTTCAACGCGGCGGCTTCGCCAAGCCCGGGCAAACTACCGAATGGCAATCGGATGCCGTTGCTTTCCGGAAGAAACATTCTTGCGTCGGATTTATAGAGGTCGACCGGTAAAAAACGGTAGCCTCTGCCGAGACATTCCAGCGCGATCTGCATGGCGGCGACGGTGGCATCGTCCTTTTGCGTGCGCTCCTTTTTGTCCTTCGCTTTGATATCTGCGATCAATTTTGCAACCTGAGATTTACCCTTGGCTGCCACGGAGCCGTCGAAGCCGTCCGGTGCCGCGCTGAAGTAAGCGCAGTAGAAAACGATCGGTTGATGCACCTTGAACCATCCGAGACGGATCGCACTCATTACGTAAGCAGCGGCGTGAGCTTTCGGGAACATGTATCTTATTTTCGCCAAACTGTCAATATACCATTCATCCACCTTTTTTTCACGCATGGCGGTCAGCATATTGTCCGGTATCGGCTTACCTGCTTTGTTCTTGCGTACGAATTCCATGATTTTAAAGGACGTGCTGTCATCCAATCCGTAACGGATCAACGCAAGCATAATACTGTCTCGTGTTCCTACCACCTTGGAAATATCGCACACGCCGTTTTTGATCAGATCCTGCGCGTTACCGAGCCAAAGTCCCGTTCCGTGCGTCAGACCGGAGATCTGCAAAAGGTCGTTGAAGTTTTTCGGAAGCGCTTCGATCACGACGGGCATAACGAATGCGGTTCCGAATTCGGGCAAACCGAGCGTTCCGATCTTGCATCCGCCGATTTCCTCAGGCGTTGCGCCGAGCGTTTTCGTGGAACGGAAAAGCTCGTAAACGTCCTGGTCGTTCATAGGAAGCTCCATGACGTTCAACCCTGAAAAGCGTTCAAGATATTTATATTTTGTCGGAATATCGTGTCCGAGCTCGTCCAGCTTCAGAAGCGTATCATGCAGATATTCGAACGTGAAATGCGTCGTGACAATGCTGGAATTCGGGTCGTCTGCCGGATGCTGAACGGGACAGAAATCGTAAATATCATACTCCTTCGGTACGACGACGATGCCGCCCGGGTGCTGACCGGTCGTACGCTTGACGCCGATGCATTTTTTGGTCAAGCGAATGATCTCCGCTTTGCTGACGGAAAGATTTCTTTCTTCGGCGTATTTGGAAGCGTAACCGAAGGCGGTTTTATCGGCAACACCGCCGATCGTTCCCGCGCGGAATACGTTTTCCGCGCCGAAAAGCTCTTCCGTATACTTATGTACCTTTCCCTGCACCTCGCCCGAGAAGTTCAAGTCGATATCGGGCGATTTATCGCCGTAAAAGCCGAGGAAGGTTTCGAAAGGAATATCGTGTCCGTCCCCTCTCAAATCGGTTCCGCAACAGGGGCATTTGGCATCCGGCAAGTCGAATCCGGAGCCGTAAGAGCCGTCCAGAATGAACTCGGAATAGTGGCAAGATGGACAATAATAATGCGGCGGCAAGGGATTTACCTCCGAAATACCCGCCATGGAAGCGACGAATGACGATCCCACGGAGCCTCTTGAACCGACGAGATAACCCTGCTGTTCGCTGTACCAGACCAGCTTTTGCGCGATCATATACAGAACGGCGAAGCCGTTTTTGATGATGGAAGTCAATTCCTTATCCAAGCGTTTTTCAACGATGGGAGGCAAAGGACAACCGTAAAGAGATTCCGCTCTTTCGTAGCAAATACGTCGCAGATCCTCTTCCGCGCCCTCCATTTTCGGCGTAAATGTTCCATCCGGGAACGGTCGGATTCCCGACTCCGTCATATCGGCGATCAGATTGGTATTCGTAACGACGACCTCATACGCCTTTTCGGGTCCGAGATACGAAAATTCCTCGAGCATTTCCTCAGTCGTTCTCATATAGAGCCCGATATCGCGGTCCGCATCGTCGAATTTCATTCCCGCCAAAAGAATCTTTCTGTAAATTTCATCCGTTTTATCCATAAAATGCGCGTCACAGGTTGCGACCACCGGCTTACCCAGCTCGTCTCCGAGACGGATGATCGTCTGATTGATTCGAATCAATTCCTCGTTTCCGGAAACGGTCTTATTGGCGATCATAAAACTGTTATTGGAAAGCGGCTGGATCTCCAGATAATCGTAAAAATCAGCAATAGCAAGCAATTCATCCCACGGCTTATTCTCCAGAACGGCACGGTAAAGCTCGCCCGCCTCGCAGGCAGACCCGAGGATCAAGCCCTCGCGGTGGGCTTCCAGAAGCGTTTTGGGGATACGCGGACGCTTTTTATAATATTTCAGATAACTCATGGAAATCAATTTGTACAGATTTTTGAGTCCTTCCGCGTTTTTTACCAGAATAATCAGATGGTACGGGTTTAATTTCAGAGGATCCGTTCTGTCCGCCATGGCGTTTGACATTTGCGCGACCGTCGAAACGCCGTCATCCTCCAGCTTTTCGACCATGCGATAAAAGATTCTGGCACACATTTCCGCGTCGTCGGAAGCACGGTGGTGATTAAAGTTACCCAAGCCGAAATATTCCGCGATGACGTCCAATTTGTGTTTTTTCAGATCGGGATTGACAAAACGAGACATCGAAACGGTATCCAGATACGCATTGTTGAAGGTCAAGCCGTGATCCTGCGCGGCTTTTCGTATAAAACTGATGTCAAAGGAGGCGTTGTGCGCGATCAGCATACGGTCTCCGATAAAATCCAGAAATTTTTGTACGGCTTCCTTCGTTTTCGGCGCGCCCTTGACCATTTCATCCGTAATGCCGGTCAGCTGAACGATTTCGTCCGGGATCGGCGTTTCCGGATCGACGAAGGTATTGAACACGGAAAGAACCTCATCGTTTTTGACCAGAACGGCGCCGATTTCCGTAATCTTACAGGTGAGAGGCGATAAGCCCGTCGTTTCAATATCAAATACGATGAATTCGTCCTTGAACGTCGTCCGGCTGTCACCGTAAATCGCTTTTTCTTCGTCATTGACATAATACGCTTCCATGCCGTAAATGACCTTCATGCCCGTTTTTGCGGCGGCTTTCATTGCTTCCTGATAGCCCTGCACGTTTCCGTGGTCCGTGATGGCGACGGCTTTGTGACCCCAGCGATGCGCCGTTTTGACGGCAACGTCGGGCGGAATGATGGCATCCATCTGGGACATATTGGTGTGCAAATGGAGTTCCACGCGTTTTTCGGGTGCATGATCCATACGCTCTACTTTTTTGATCTGCATGATCGCCTGCGGCGTCATGACCAGCTCGCCGTCCGCTTCGTCAAAATGCAACGAACCCTTGACGGCTACAAACATTCCGTCAGACAGCTCCTGATATTTGACAAGCTCTTCATCCGTGACACCGAAGCGCGCCATGATGGTGGCTTCATAGTCCGTGACACAAAATTCAACCTTATATTTACCCTTGGTCTTTCTTTCTGCGATCTCTTTTCCGAGAATTTCGCCCAGGGCGATTACGGAGGATTGCGGTCTCGTCATATAAAAGATCGGGGACGGTGCGATCTCAAAGGCATCTCCGATGAGAGGAAGCGCGCCTTCAATATCAAAAACGCTGTTTCCGATATGTAAATAGCCGGAATCGTCCGTCGATACGATCGCAGCACTCGGATAAATACTGGGACGCTTTTCCGTCGGGACAAGCGCCGCTTGCGCGTTTTCTCCGGAGGCACTTTGATTTTGGCTTGCTGTGTTTGCAGAAGCCGCGGCAGATCTCGTCCTCATTTTGCGAAGCTCACTTTGCATCCATTCTTCCCGATGGGATACGTAACCCTCCGTTTGAGAAAACTCGATCTCGTATTTTAATCCAAATTCACGGAAAATAATATCCGAAATTTTATTTCCTATATGATTATATTCAATGAAATGGATTCCGCCGATCCCGAATGGAATTTCAATGGCGATACGGTTTCCGTTAAATTCCGCCTTATATTCTTGCAGAAAGCTTTTGGAAATAATATTCGTGCGGTAAGCCTCAAACATGATCTCGGGAAAATACTTCTCCGAAAAAAGCTCACTCGGATATTTCGGCAACAATCGAACGGAGCGTAAAACGTACGCCTTTTCAATTTCTGCCTCTATCTTATAAAGCTTAGCCTTTGAGATCAAGGAAGCGTATGAAAAATCCACTTCCAGCATACGCGAATTTTTATCCACGCGCATATTTCCGACCAGCAAAGCGCTTTCCAAAAATCTCCTGTTTTCCGCGTCCGGGAGATAACGTGAAAAAATTTGCATCAAATTTTTTGGTTTTTTCTGCATTTTCGTCAATTCCTTTCCGCCAAACCACTTCCCTGCCCTTCTCGTTTTGGACAAAAAATATAAAAAAGAAAAGAAAATCAGGGCTTTTTAGACAAAAACAAGCGCCTTTTATAAAAAAGGGCGCAAGAATGCTACCCAATATGCCAATGGCATTCGGCATATTGGATAGTGGAAGTATTTTGGCAAAATATCAAAAAATATTTTGTGATTTTTGAATTTCGAGAAGAAGCTCGTCCAGCAACTGATTTTCCGGAACACGGCGCAAAATTTTTCCGCGAGAGAATAAGATGCCCTCGCCCTTGCCGCCGGCAATTCCGATATCAGCCTCCGCCGCTTCTCCGGGTCCGTTTACGACGCAACCCATCACGGCGACGGTCATTTTCCGATTGACGCGGATTCCGCTCAATCTTTTTTCGAGTTCTTCGCATATATGAATCAAATCAATCTTCGTTCGTCCACAGGTGGGACAGGAAACGACGTTGATGAAATTTTCTTCAGAGCAACCGCAGGCTCTCAAAATAGAACGGCCTGCTTCGATTTCCCTGACGGGAGAGTCCGTCAAAGAAACGCGGATGGTATCGCCGATACCTTCGCAAAGCAGGGTACCGATGCCGATCGCCGACTTCAAGGTTCCCGACGCGCCTCTTCCCGCCTCGGTGACACCGATGTGGAGAGGATAGTCGCATTGCGCCGCCACAATACGGTTGGCTTCAATCATATTGCGCACGTCGCTGGATTTGATGGAGATCGCAATATCCTCAAATCCGAATTTTTCAAGCAGTCCCGCGTGATACATCGCGCTTTCAGCGAGCGCGGCGGGAACGGGAGCGCCGTATTTTTCAAGGATATGCTTCTCCAAAGAGCCGCTGTTGACACCGATGCGGATCGGAATTCCGCGCGCTCTGCATTGATCGGCGACCGCCTTGACCTTCTCGTCGGAGCCGATATTGCCGGGATTGATCCTGATTTTGTCAATTCCCGCCTCGGCTGCCGCCAGAGCGACTTTATAGTTAAAGTGAATATCACCGACAAGCGGGATTTTCAGATCGCTTTTTTTCAATCGCGCGACCGTTTCGCACGCCTCGACGTCGGGGAGAGTCAAGCGCACGATATCACAGCCTGCTTCCTCCAGTTCCTTCATCTGTCGGTAAGTGGATTCAAAATCGTGAGAGTCCGTATTCGTCATGGACTGTACGGCGATCGGAGAATCGCCTCCGATCGCAACGCTTCCAATGCGAAGGACTCGGGACTTTCTGCGTTCGTTATAGTTCGTCATAGAAACCTCCTCTTATACAATCAGGGAAAAAACATCCTTAAAGGTAACCATCAACATGAAAAAGAGGAGCATAGCCATTCCTGCCAGGTGAACAGCGCTTTCTATTTTGGCGTTTACCGGCTTCCTCGTGATACCCTCGATCAGAAGAAAAACGAGACGGCCGCCGTCCAGCGCGGGGATGGGGAGCAGGTTCATACAACCCAGATTCATTGCCAGAATAACGAAAAGCATGAAGAGATACGAGCCGTCCTTATTCACGACGGCATCCTGTGCCGCATCCGTGATAATGGACGTAATGCCGACGGGACCCGACATTTGTTCAATACCAAGCCGTCCCGTGAAAAGATCATACAGAGAATCGAATACCATACGAACGGTATAGACGGATTGATAAAATGCCGTTTTCAAAACGGTTCCCGGTGTTTTTTCTGCCGCATATACGCTGAAATCGCGCTGCGCAAACGTCACACCCTGATCGACCGTCGTGGGGAAAACGACGTCGGAAAGCTGAACGGTCTTTCCGTCACGAATAACGGTGATATCGACGGGCTCTACGGCATATCTGGAAATTTTATAAGAGAGGTCGTAAAAGACGTGGACTTTTTTTCCGGCGATTTCGATAATCTCATCGTTCGGCAACAGTCCGTCCTTGGTTTCGGTCTGCACAGAGGTTGCGCCCTGCGGAAATCCTTTGACGGTGGTCGAACCGATCTGTGTCGAAAAAGACACGATCAAAAGCATAACGATCAAGCCGAAAACAAGATTGAAAACGGATCCGGCGGCGGTAACGACCATCCTCTGCCAAACCTTCTTGTTTCGCAGAGATCCTTCATCGTTGGATTCTTCATCCTCGCCAGCCATGCTGACGAAGCCGCCGATGGGAAGGGCGCGCAGAGAATACGCGGTATTGTTTTTCTTTGATTTCCATGAAATCAGCTTCGGACCCATGCCGATCGCAAATTCGTATATCGTAACGTGAAAAAGACGAGCTGTCAAAAAATGTCCGAGTTCGTGAATAAAGATCAGAAAGCCGAACATCAAAATTGCCACTATAATATATAAAAGCAGCATCTATGGCTCCTCCTTGGGGATTCAGATCATTTTGGTTCTGACAAGCTCTCTTGCCAGAACATTGGCTTCCTCAATATCGGAAAGCGACGGAGTCTTAATGTTACGGTAATTCTCCGTAATATCGCACACCAATTCCGAAATTTCGGTAAACGTAATTTTTTCTTTTAAGAAATATGCAACCGCTTCCTCGTTTGCGGCGTTCATGACGCAAGGAAGAACACCTCCCGCCCTCGCCGTCCGTTCCGCCAACGCAAGCAACGGAAACGCCGTTCTATCCGGCTCGAAGAACGTCAGCTTGCCAATCTTGAAAAAATCAAGCGGTTCGCTTGGAGATTCGATCCGTTCGGGATAGGTGATCGCATATTGAATCGGAATACGCATATCCGACGCGCCGAGCTGTGCAAGAATCGCTCTGTCCTGATATTCAACCATGGAATGGATGATGCTTTCGCGGTGGACCACGACCTCGATCTTGTCAGGTGATACGTCGAACAAATGCATGGCTTCGATCAGCTCCAGGCCCTTATTCATCAAGGTGGCGCTGTCGATCGTAATTTTCGCGCCCATGCTCCACGTTGGATGACCGAGTGCTTCTGCAACGGTCACGTTTTTCAATCTGTCCGGATCGGCTCCGAAAAAGGGACCGCCGGAGCAGGTCAGAAGAATCCGACGGATTTCTTTTCGGCGATTGCCCTCCAGACATTGAAAAATGGCGCTGTGCTCACTGTCGACGGGGATAATCTCGCAATGATTCTCAGCCGCGCTTGCTTTGACGATTTCGCCGGCAGCAACGATGGTTTCCTTGTTTGCCAGACCGATACGGCGAAACTGTTTGATCGCTTGCAAAGTCGGGCGCAAGCCGTTAAAGCCGCTGATCGCGTTGATACAAACGTCCGACTGCAATTCGCAAAGCATTCTGCAAACGCAATCTTCGCCGTCTACGATTTTCGTATCGGTATCCGCTATGGCGATTCGCAGCTGATCTGCCGACCGTTCATCGCTGACGGCGACGAATTTCGGCTTGAATTTACGAATCTGCGCTTCTCCGAGCTTGATATTGGAACCGAAGGCAAGCGCGTCGACGGTGTCATCCGAAAATTCGGCAACGTCCAGCGCCTGCGTTCCGATAGAGCCCGTAGAGCCCAGAACCGTAATGTGTTTTTTATCGTTCATGAATAGAACACCTCGGGATTAACAAATAAAAATCGGGAAAGAATTCGCTGTGAAATACGTAATGAAATAGATGGTGGGAGCAACGGCAATGATCGAGTCGAAACGGTCAAGAACACCGCCGTGTCCGGGGAAGATGAAACCAAAATCCTTGATTTCTCTTTCTCTCTTGATATAGGAGGCGACGAGGTCGCCGAACTGAGAAACAACGGAAATGACGGCAGCGAGAACGATCATGGCTACGTAATTGACCGTAACGCCGCTGACAAGCTGCATGATGAGACCGTAAACGACGAATCCGACGATGCATCCGAGAATGCCGCCGAAAGCGCCCTCAACCGTTTTCTTCGGGCTGACCTTGGGAATCAGCTTATGCTTGCCGAACAAAACGCCGACGAAATAAGCACCCGTATCGGTCATCCACGCGCCGATAAAGATCAATCCGTAGAGATATACGCCTACGCTTCCCTGTCTGCGGAGCAATGCAATGCTCATAATACCGATCATGATATAGACCGTCCAGGCAATCAACTCCGCAGCCTGCAGGAATTTGATTTCACCCAGAGAAAGCATCGTGAAGCAGAACACGAGGAAAATATAAGCAAAGGTTGCGGCGAATATCATCACGGTCAGCTTTTCCGAAGCAAAAATGCTGTGGGGAATCAGACTTTTCTTTGCATTGACAAAATAGTACGTCACGATCGCGGATATAAAAGCGCCGTACAAAAACGTGGCGGAAGAGAGCAACCATTTTTTTCGGATACCGATACAGCCCGTAATTTCAAACAGCGCAATCAAAGCGACGATACCGCAGGCGATCGGAAAAAGCATCGTATCAGACCAGATCAGGCAAGGGATCAGCACGCAGATCGCGGCAATCGCGGTGAGAACTCGAGTTTTCATAAATCAAACGCCTCCGTATCTTCGATTTCTCTGATAATACGTTTCTATCATCGAATCGACTTCTTCATTTTGTAAATCGGGCCAAAGGGTTTCCGTGAAAAAGAGCTCGGCATATGCTGATTGCCAAAGCAGAAAGTTGGAAAGACGGATTTCGCCGCCCGTTCGGATGATCATATCGGGAGGGGGGACGGCGCCGGAATAAATTTCTCTCGTGACGTCTTCTTCCGTCACAAAGGTTTTTCCGTTTGCAATCATCTGATTGACGGCATCGACGATTTCTGCTCTGCCACCATAATTTATGGCGATGCACAGCGTTTTATGTCGGTCTGCGGTCAAATCTTCCACTTTTTTCATTTCTTTTTTCGTTTCATCATCAAAAACGCTGCGGTTGCCGATGAAAAGAACGCGGATATCGTTTTTTTCAAAATCCTGTACAGCTTCCCGGATATACTCACGGAAAAGCTGCATGATCGCATCAACTTCTCTTTTGGGACGCTTCCAGTTTTCTGTCGAAAACGCGTATACCGTTACGCATTCGACACCGATTTCTGCGCAGTGCTTTACGATTTCTTTGAATTTTTTTGCGCCCGCCCGATGTCCCTGTTCTCTCGGCTGCAGTCGTTTTTTCGCCCATCTTCCGTTGCCGTCCATAATGAAAGCGACGTGCTTCGGGACGAGACCTTCTTCTTTTTTCAGCATAATAAACTCCGTTATCTGTTTTTTGTCGTACCCTCGGAATGAACAAAGCAACCGCCCGGAAAAGGCGGTTGACTCGTGTTTCAAAATCAAATTTCCATGATTTCCTTTACTTTGCCCGCAGTGATGGCATCAACCTTTTTGATATAGGAATCGGTGAGATCCTGAACCTGCTTTTCAGAAGCCTTCTGTTCGTCCTCGGTCATCTGAGAGTTTTTCTTCATCTGTTTGCACTTGTCGTTTGCGTCGCGGCGAACGTTACGGATCGCAACCTTGATATCCTCGCCCTTTGCTTCGACTTCTTTTTTCTTTGCTTTTCTGGTATCACCGGTCATGGGAGGGAAAGCGAGACGAATGGTCTTGCCGTCGTTCTGCGGATTGATTCCGAGATCGCTTTCGTGGATCGCTTTTTCGATGGAACGAAGCGTCGTGGAGTCCCAGGGCGTAATGGTGAGCGTTCTGGCGTCGACAGCCTTGACCTCAGCCATCTGAGAGATCTGCGTGGGGCAACCGTAGTAGTCAACGGTGATCTTATTCAGAACAACGGGATTTGCTCTGCCGAGACGGATGGATTCGAGATCCTTTTCGTAAGCGGTGAGCGTTTTTTTCATTCTTTCTTCATATGTTTTGATATCCAATTTCATTTTCTGGTTCCTCCTACAATGGTACCGATTTTTTCGCCGTTTACGGCTTTGATGATGTTTTGCGGGTTATCAAGTCCGAAGAGCAAGATCGGAATGTGATTTTCCATGCTGAACGAGGTCGCCGTAAAGTCGAGCACGCGCAAGCCCTCTCTCAGAATATCAATATATTCGATGCTGTCAATCTTTTTCGCGTTGGGATCGAGCTTGGGATCCGCGGTGTAGACGCCGTCCACGTTCTTTGCGAGAAGAACGATGTCTGCGCAAATTTCAGCGGCTCTGAGCACGGCGGCGGTATCCGTTGAGAAGAACGGGCTGCCGATGCCGCAACCGAAGATAACGACCTTTCCCTTTTCGAGATGAGAGATCGCTTTGTTGCGGATGTAAGGCTCTGCAAACTGCTGCATTTCGACAGCGGTCATGACGCGGGTTTCCAGACCGATTCTTTCAAAGGTATCCTGAAGCGCGAGACAGTTGATGACCGTTGCAAGCATGCCCATGTGGTCTGCGCGCGCACGGTCCATATTGACGCCCTGTCTGCCTCTCCAGATATTGCCTGCGCCGACAACGATGCTGACCTGGGTTCCCATATCCACGCAGGTTTTGATGACGCGGCCAATTTCCTCGAGAAAGTCATAATTCAGAATTCCTTTGTCGCCGTTCGAGAGCGCTTCGCCGGAAAGCTTGACGAGAATTCTCTTATAATGTGGCTTTTTTTCCTCCATAATGTCCTCCTTTATGTTTGATGACTATACACTATATATGATACCTTAAAAAAACGATTTTGTAAATAGTTTTATCGAAATTTGTGAAAGATTTTTTCTTTGATTTTATCCGTCAGCCCATCAGCATTTGCTCCAGCTGCTCCGCAGAATCCGCAAAGATGAAGCCGCCCGATGCCGAGAGGAAATCTTGATCGCGAAAGCCCCAGGTGACGCAGATCACGTCAGTCCCCGCGTTCCGCGCGGTCAGGATATCGACCTCGGAATCTCCGACGTATACGGCATCCGCGGGAGAGATTCCCGTTTTTGAGAGGACCTCCAGAACGGAATCCGGGTAAGGCTTTTTTCGGATGCCGTCCCGTTCTCCGATGGCGATCGGAATCCGTTCTCCGAAGTATTTTTTGCAGAGCGTTTGTACGGCGGAATCTATTTTGTTGGAAACGACAGCAATCGGAACGCCTGCTTCCGTCAGGCGGTCGAGCAGAAGCGTGATCCCTGCGTAAGGCGCCGTATGATCCTCGCAATGCTCGGCGTAGTGCGCCTTGAAAACGTCAAGCGCGCGCTTGATATCCGCAGGAGACGCGCCTTCGGGCAACGCCCGTTCGATCAGCTTTTCGACGCCGTTTCCCACGAAGCGGCGAACCTCTGCCACGCTTCTTTTCGGATAGCCGAAAGAAGAAAGCGCAAAATTCGTACTGTCTGCCAGATCCTGCAAGGTATCCAGCAGCGTTCCGTCCAGATCAAATATGACGATTTTATATTTCATAATTATATTTCCCATTTTCCTGCCGAAATTCTCGGATTTTTAAATATCATTTCGGGGCTTTTGACAATGATTTTCGTATAATCGGGGATAGATTTCGTGATGAAGGCGTTACCCCCGATAATAACGCCGTTTCCGATCACGGTCTCTCCGCCGAGTACCGTGGAATTGGCGTAAATCGTGACGTTATCGCGTATGGTCGGGTGGCGCTTCACGCCGGAAAGCTCCTGTCCGCTTCTCGTGGAGAGCGCGCCGAGCGTAACGCCCTGATAAAGCTTGACGTGGTTGCCGATGACCGTCGTTTCCCCGATGACGACGCCCGTTCCGTGGTCAATGAAGAAATATTCGCCGATTTCCGCGCCGGAGTTAATGTCAATGCCGGTCTTTCCGTGTGCGTATTCCGTCATGATACGGGGAATCAAAGGAATATCTTCTTTATAAAGAATATGCGCGATCCTGTAAACAAAAATAGCGAGCAATCCCGGATAGGATACGATAATTTCTGCCCGGCTCTTGGCGGCGGGGTCTCCGTGGAAGCCTGCCTCCACGTCGCACATCAGAAGGCGGCGGATTTCGGGCAATTCGGAGATCAGCTTGGCGCAAACCGCCTGCGCGCGGGATTCCGCTTCATCGGGATCCGTGTTGGATACGGGGAGACGGAGCGCGATTTCGATCTGGGGCTTCAGCTTGCGGTAAATTTCCGTCAGCAAATAGCCTTCGTAGTATTCGGCGGATGCATCCGTCAGGGTCTCTCCGTCGAAATATCCGGGGAAAATAGCCTTTTTTAAATCCGTTAGCACCTGAATGATCATTTCCCTGTTCGGGAGCACGCAGGAATCGGCAGAACGAAGTGCCTCGCAAGCGCAACGGTTCACGGAAAGCTCCTTCGCCGCACTTTGAATGATTTCATCTATATTCATAAAATACTCCTTTTCATAAAGCGGTAAATCGCACGGTTGCCTGCGATCCGGCGAGGCTGATTTCGAGCGATTCCCGAAGATTTAAAAAACTTTACATGAGTATCATATCACGAATGATTGATTTTGTCCATTCTTTTTTGAATTTTCTTGATCAAAAATAAAAGCATGAGAGAAATCGGATCCCTCATGCTTTGTATGATCAATTATTTCTTATACTTTGCGAGCGAAGCTTCTACGGAAGCGAGCTTGTCGGCATAGCCGACTTTCTTCTTCTTTTCGCCTTCGATGACGGCGGCGGGCGCTTTCGCTACGAAGCCCTTGTTTGCGAGCTTTTTGTCAACGCGCTCGATTTCGGAGATCAGCTTCTTCTTTTCTGCTTCCAGACGGGCGATTTCCTTCTCAAAATCAATGATTTCAGCCAAAGGAATATAGATGATCGCCTTATCGGAAATGATCTGTACGCAGCTGTCGTCGTGGAACGCTTCGGGATATTCTACGGAAGATGCGCTTGCAAGCTTCTCGAAGAACGCGGAAACCGCGGGACTGAAGGTCTCTTTGTCGGAGGAAACGACGATCACCTTCGCCTTTTTGGACGGCGGAACGTTCATTTCCGCGCGGCGGTTACGGATCTGACGGATCGCGGTGATCAGAAGCTCCATCGAAGCCTCTTCCTTCTCAAAGATCAGGGATTCTTCACGGACGGGATACGGCGCGATCACGATGCTTTCGCCGTCGTGAGGCAACGCCTGCCAGATGGTTTCCGTAATGAAGGGCATGAAGGGATGCAGGAGCTCCATCGCGCCTCTGAGAACGTAGGAAAGAACACGGCACGCGTTTTCATAGTCCGCGCCCTCCTTGCTGAAGAGACGGGGCTTGATGACCTCGATATACCAGTCGCACAGCACGTTCCAGAGATAGTCGTAAATCTTGGAGAGCGCAATGCCGAGCTCGTATTTATCAAGGTTTTCGGCAACCTCTTCCGCGAGCTTATTGAATTTGGAAATGATCCATTTGTCCTCCAGACGGAGATCCTCGGTTGCGGGAAGCGCGGTATCCTCCAGGTCTTCGGGAATATTCATGAGAGCGAAGCGGGAAGCGTTCCAGATCTTATTGGTAAAGTTTCTTGCCGCGTCGATCTTTTCGGGAGAGAAGCGCATATCGTTACCGGGAGAGTTACCCGTCAGAAGCGCAAAGCGGAGCGCATCCGCGCCGCAGGTATCAATGATTTCCAGGGGGTCGATGCCGTTTCCGAGGGATTTGGACATTTTGCGTCCTTCCGCGTCACGAACAAGACCGTGGATAAATACGTTGGAGAAGGGCTTTTCCTTCATGTTTTCCATGCCCATGGTGATCATACGGGAAACCCAGAAGGAAATGATGTCGTAGCCCGTCACGAGCGTGGAGGTCGGATAGAAGAAATCCAGATCGTCCGTCTTTTCGGGCCATCCGAGCGTAGAGAAGGGCCAGAGAGCGGAAGAGAACCATGTATCGAGAACGTCCTCCTCCTGACGGAGCGCGCCGCCGCATTTCGGGCAGACGGTGATGTCGGTTTCGGAAACGCTGATCTCACCGCAATCGTCGCAATAGAAGGCGGGAATTCTGTGTCCCCACCAGAGCTGACGGGAGATGCACCAGTCGCGGATGCCGTACATCCAGTTCAGATACGGCTTGGAGAAACGGTCGGGAATGAAGCGGATCTCGCCCTCCTCTACGACGCGGATCGCCTCTTTTGCAAGGGGCTCCATCTTCACGTACCACTGACGGGACGCGAGAGGCTCGAGTGCCGTTCCGCAGCGGTGGCAATGACCGACGTTATGCTTGCAGGTCTCGATCTTTACAAGATAGCCCTCCGCCTCCAGATCGGCAACGATGGCTTTTCTTGCCTCGTATCTGTCCATACCGTCGTATTTATAACCGCCGCAAATCTTTGCGTGCTCATCAATGACGGTGATCATTTCCAGATCGTGGCGTTTGCCGACCTCAAAGTCGTTCGGGTCGTGGCAAGGCGTGATCTTCACACATCCGGTACCGAAGTCCTTTTCTACGTATTCGTCCGCAACGACGGGGATTTCTCTGCCGACGAGCGGGAGAATGAGCGTTTTTCCGACAAGGTGAGCATATCTTTCATCCTCGGGATGAACGGCAACGGCGGTATCGCCGAGCATGGTTTCGGGACGGGTAGTGGCAACGATGACGTATTCGTCGCTATCCTTGACGGGATAGCGGAGATGCCAGAAGGAGCCGTCCTTTTCTTTATATTCCACTTCCGCGTCGGAGAGCGCGGTCGCGCATTTCGGGCAGAAGTTGCTGATACGGAAGCCGCGGTAAATCAAGCCCTTATTATAGAGGTCAACGAAGTTTTTGCGGACCGCCTTGGAAAGCGTTTCGTCCATCGTGAAATGCTCGCGCGACCAGTCGCAGGAGGAGCCGAGCGCCTTGAGCTGTTCGATGATACGGTGACCGTATTTATGCTTCCAATCCCATACGAGCTCGGTGAACTTCTCTCTGCCGAGGTCGTGGCGGGAAAGTCCCTGCTCCTTGCGGAGATTTTCCTCTACCTTGATCTGGGTCGCAATGCCCGCGTGGTCGGTGCCGGGAACCCAAAGCGTGCAATAACCGCTCATGCGCTTGAAACGGATGATGGTATCCTGAAGAGTCTCGTCGAGCGCGTGCCCCATATGCAGCTGACCCGTGACGTTCGGAGGCGGAATCACGATGGTAAACGGCTTTTTATTTCTGTCGATTTCGGGAGTGAAGTAGCCCGCGTCGCACCATTTTTGGTAGAGCGGCTTTTCAATTTCACTCGGATTGTATGATTTTTCGAGTTCTTTTCTCATATTTTCATCTTCCTTTACAGTTATTCAGAAAAATTCAATGAAAACAGTATAGCACATTCATAAAAGGAATGCAAGTTTTTTTGTGAAAAATTTATGAAACGGAAGCGATATCTTTACCATTTTCGGAGTTATCCGTTTCCGCGGAGATACAGTCGGAATCCTTGGGGATCGAAAATGCGATCGCGCTCGGAACGACCTCCACGACGACTTTGTTGATCTGCGTCACCTCGCCGTCGCCGCATATGCCGATGGTGTTTTCGGACTCGATCACAACCTTTTTGCATTTTCGGTAATGCACGAACGGATAGGGGCTGTTGCCGTTCTCGTCCACGTGCTTTCCTGCCTTATATTTGGGAATGATACGGATAAAATCCCAGCGGGAAACGATGTCCACCAGACAAAGATCCATATAGCCGTCGTTCAGCTTCGCGAGAGGCGCCGCCTTGAAGCCGCCGCCGTAATAGAGCGCATTCGCCATGGCGCAGAGCATAAAATCATTTTCGAAGTACTCGCTATCGTCAACCGTGACCTTGAATCTTTTTCCAAGAGGTTTGATAAATACGGAAAAGATACCCATGATATACGCCAGCTTGGAGGGGACGAACGCATTCCGCTTGATCTGCGCGACCTTACAGACCACGTCGCAATCGAATCCGGCATTGACGATATTCAAGCTGTAGCGATCGTTATATTTCAGCAAATCGAATTTTTGAGCAACGCCGCGAACCTGTCTTTGAATTTCGGAAAAATATTCCGGATGGCGGAAGGTTTTGACGAAGTCGTTTCCCGTACCCATCGGGATCACCGCGATTTCCGCATTGTCATGACCGACCGCGCCGTTCAGGACCTCGGATAGCGTACCGTCGCCGCCGCAAGCGTAAAAGCGGAATTTTTCGTCCGGATTCTGCTTGCATACGTCCGAAACGTGCTCGGTGGCATCGCCGACTGCATGGGTATGATAGACGTCGTATTCGACCTTCAGATCCTCGCAGGCGTACGTGATGGAGGCAAGAAGAGAAGGGATGTGTTTTCCCTTGCCTGCCGCCGGGTTGACAATGAAGATGTGTTTCATAAATTTTTATTCCTTTCCGTAAATCAAGTTCCTGTTTATCATACATTGGAAAATATCTTATTTATTATAACAATTTTTGCAAATCGTGTCAAGACAAATGCCGTTTTGCAAAGAAAAAGTTTTTGAAATCAACGCATTTCTTCTGAAAGGAGAAAGCATTTTTTACAAAAAACAATAGCAAAATATGTATATTTTTACTTTTGCTATTGACAAAGGCGTCATTCGGGTGTATAATAAATTTATCGTTTCGTAAACAAAACACATTGATCACTAACAGGAGAAGATATCGTGGATAGCGGAGAAGACGACGATAATTGTCGAAGTACGTATATCGTTTTTAAAAAATTTATAAGTTGATACAGGCATACTGCGCCCTTTTTTGAAAAGGGGATGGTATGCTTTTTTGCGTTGTAGCCGTTTCGAACCAAGCCGCATTTACGGTTTTCTCAGCTATGTGTTTTGTCAAACCTTTTTACATCATTATTACAAGGAGTTATCATGTCTACTGAACTAATCATTATGCTGATCTGTCTTGCCTTTTCAGCATTCTTTTCCGGTACGGAAACCGCATTTACATCTTTTAACCGAACGAAAATGAAAAATCTTGCCGCGGACGGAAACAAAAAAGCCGCACTTGCTCTTGATCTTGCGGAAAATTACGACAAAATGCTTACAACCTTGCTTGTTGGTAATAACATTGTAAATATCCTGCTGTCTTCTATGGCAACCGTGTATTTTATGAAGATTTTGGCCGCTACGGATATTGCCGAGTATTATCCTACGATTTCAACCGCCGTTATCACCGTCGTCGTTCTGATCTTCGGTGAGATTTCGCCGAAGAGCCTTGCGAAGGATCACGCCGAAGGCTACGCAATGTCGGTCGCAAGATTCATCAAATTCCTCACCGTTATTCTTGCCCCCATCAACTTCATCTTCTCCCTTTGGAAGAAGCTTCTTTCCCTTATTTTCAAAGCGAAAAACATCGATACCGTCACTGAGGGTGAGGTTCTGACGCTCGTCGACGAAGCGCACGAGGACGGTAGCATTGATGAATACGGTAAAGAGATTATTGAGAATATCTTTGATTTCGACGATACTTCCGCGGGTGAGATCGCAACCCACAGAACGGACCTTACGGTTCTTCTTTCCGAAGATCCGATTGAGGAATGGGATAAGATTATCGTCAACAGCCGTTTCTCCCGTTATCCCATTTGCGGCGAAAACATTGACGATATCATCGGCGTTCTCGATGCGAGAGCATACCTCCGTCTGGAAGATAAAACGAAGGAAAACGTTATGGCATCCGCCGTTATCCCTGCATACTTTGTGCCCGAGACCGTAAAAACGGACATTCTTTTCCAGAACATGAGAAAAAATAAAGAAGCAATTGCTATCGTATTGGATGAATATGGCGGTGTTTACGGTATCGTTACCATGACGGACCTTGTTGAGTGTCTGATCGGTGAAATCGACACCGAAGAGGAAACCGAAGAAGAAACCGTTTCTCTGATAGAAAAAATTGATGATGCGGAGAATACATGGAAGATCATGGGCGGTGCCCTTATCTCCGATATCGAAGAAGAGCTTGATGTCAAGATTGCAGATTGCGAGGCGGAAACCTTCAGCGGCTTCGTGCTCGGCCTTTACGGCTCGATTCCCGAGGATGGATCCTCTTTTGAGCTTTCCACGGATATGTTTGACATTGATGTTCAGGAAATCAAGGAACACAAAGTCGAAATGACGGTCGTTGTTCTCAAGAAGCAGGACGAAGAAGAGTCCGAGGTTGCTTCCGCGGTGGAAAAATGATGTACGAGCAAGAATTAAAAACGCTTTTGCAAGCGAACGGAGCAACGCTGGTTGGATTTTCCGATCTCGGTGATCGAGCCCCCGCGGAATTTCCGAACCTCCGCTATGCGGTCACGATCGTCCGCAGGCTCTCGGATACCGTCGTGGAAACCATCAACGGCAAGCCGAGTATCATGTATTTTCATCACTATCGGACGACGAACACAAAACTCGATCTTCTGGCTCTGGATGCCGTTGATTTTATGGAAGCGCGCGGATACGCCGCGCTTCCGATCGCCGCATCGCAAAGCACCAATACGGACAAAGACGCCTACAAGGGCGTCTTTTCCCACAAAACGGCAGCCGTTTTATCCGGACTCGGCTTTATCGGAAAAAACGCGCTTTTCATTAACCCGCAATACGGATCGAAGATCCGTCTCGCTACGGTCCTGACCGATATGCCGCTTTCTCCCGAATTTCCCGTGATGGAAAGAGGATGCGGCGCTTGCGAGATCTGTAAAAACGCCTGTCCCGCAAAAGCAATCACGGGAAACAATTATATTTACGGAAACGCGCGCGACACCGTTTTGGATGCGCGCCGCTGCTCCGAGCATATGAAGACCTATAAGGATATCGGCAGAGGCGCCGTTTGCGGCATCTGTATGCGCGTATGTCCCTACAATCAGAGAAAAGGAGGAACACCGTCTTGATCAAGCTTTTGAAATATATGAAGGGTTATCGCGCCGCCGCGATTTCAGCCCCATTTTTTAAGGTTCTGGAAGCCATTTTTGAATTGATGATTCCCCTCGTCGTTGCTTCCATTATCGACGACGGTATCAAAAATTCGGATCAGCCCTATGTTTTCAAAATGTGCGGACTCATGATCCTGCTCGGCCTCGTCGGCTTTACCTGCACCTTGTTTGCTCAGTATTTCGCCGCCCGCGCCGCGGTCGGCTTTTCCGCCAATATCAGAAGCGCCGTTTTCGGTCACGCACAGAAGCTTTCCTTCTCCGAGATCGACAGACTCGGTACTTCCACAATGATCACAAGAATCACAAACGACGTCACGCAGGTGCAATCGGGCGTGAACCTGACGCTCCGTCTCTTCTCCCGCTCCCCCGTCATCGTTTTCGGTTCCATGATCATGGCGTTTACCCTTGACGTCAAATCCGCGCTGATCTTCGTCGTAGCGATCCCGCTCCTTTGCGCGATTGTGTTCGGCATTATGCTGGGTTCTATTCCCCTCTATAAGAAAGTACAGTCTCATCTCGACCGCGTGCTCGGTATCACCAGAGAAAACCTCGCAGGTACCCGCGTGATCCGCGCGTTTGCCAACGAAGAACGCGAGATCAAAAGCTTCGACCGTACCAACGAAGCCTTGAATGCGGCACAGAAGTTCGCCGGAAAATTCTCCGCGCTGATGAATCCCGTCACCTGCCTGATCGTAAACCTTGCGATCGTCGCCCTGATCCATACGGGCGCGATCCGCGTGGAGGCGGGTATTTTGACGCAGGGTATCGTTATCGCTCTCTATAACTATATGTCCCAGATCCTCGTCGAGCTGGTCAAGCTTGCGAATCTGATCATCACCATGACGAAAGCCGCGGCTTGCGCCGGACGTATCGAGCAGATTCTGGAGGAAGGCGGTAAGGAGCCGCAAAAGGCAGAGTCTGTGGAAAAGAAGAACGGTTACGCCGTTTCCTTCTCTCACGTCAGCCTTACTTACGATAACGCTTCCGACGAATCTCTCTCCGATATTGACTTCTCGGTCAAAAAGGGTGAGACTGTCGGTATTATCGGCGGTACGGGATCGGGTAAGACCTCTCTTGCGCATCTGATCCCCCGCTTTTACGATGCAACGAAGGGAGAAATTTGTCTGGACGGCGTGGATATCCGCGCTTACTCCACGGAGCAGCTTCGCGAAAAGGTCGGTATCGTCATGCAGAAGGCAGTTCTCTTCAAAGGCACGATCCGCGATAATATCCGTTGGGGCAATCCCGAAGCTACGGACGAGCAGATTATGAAAGCTCTGGAAATCGCGCAGGCATCCGAAATCGTCAACGGTAAGGAGGGCGGTCTCGATTTCATGATCGAGCAGGGAGGCAAAAACCTCTCCGGCGGTCAGAGACAGAGACTCGGTATCGCCCGCACGCTGGTTGCCGATCCCGAAATTCTGATCTTCGACGACAGCGCTTCCGCTCTCGACTACGCAACGGACGCCAAGCTCCGTTCCGCAGTACGCGGTATGCAGGGTGAACGCACCGTATTCATCATCTCTCAGCGCACCGCCTCTATCCTGCACGCCGACCGTATTCTCGTATTGGACGACGGTAAGCTCGTCGGCTCCGGCAACCACGAGGAGCTTCTCTCCTCCTGCGAGGTATACCGCGAAATCTATTACTCTCAATTTCCGAAAGATAAGGAGGGCGCTTCCGCATGAAGAAAAACAAGGTTTCCAAAGGAACGGTCAGAAAGATTCTGACTTACGTTCGCCCCTATTACGCGGGACTGATCCTCTCCCTGATTTGCGCCGCGCTTACGGTTCTCCTGACTCTTTATATTCCGATCGCCGTAGGTGAAGCCATTGACCATATCATCGAGCCCGGCAAGGTTCATATGGATATGATCCTGAATATTCTGACCAAGGTCGCGATTGCCGCCGTTCTCGCCGCGCTGATCCAATGGATCCAGGGCGTGATCAATAACAAGATCACCTTCGGTATCGTGCGCAATCTTCGCAGCGCCGCTTTCGGTAAATTGCAGGAGCTTCCCGTTTCCTACAGCGACACGAACGCGCACGGCGATATCGTCAGCCGTATCATCACGGATGCCGACCAATTCTCCGACGGTCTGCTGATGGGCTTTTCTCAACTCTTCACGGGTATGATCACCATCATCGGAACGCTTGCCTTTATGTTCGTGATCAACTGGAAGATCGCTCTCGTCGTCGTCCTGGTCACGCCGCTCTCCCTTTTTGTAGCGAGCTTCATTGCAAGCCGCACGCACAATCTCTTCTCCGCGCAGGCGAAGATCCGCGGTGAGCAGACCGCGTACATCAATGAAATCATCGGAAACGAAAAGGTCGTCCGCGCGTACGGTCACGAAGCGGAGGCGATCGAAGCCTTTGAGAAAATGAACAAGGAACTGGAATCCTGCTCCCTCAAGGCGGTATTCTTCTCCTCTCTCGTCAATCCCGCTACCCGTGTCGTCAACAGCGTCGTATACGCAGGCGTCGGTCTCGTGGGCGCGCTTTCCGTCATTGCCGATCCCGTGGCATTTACAGTCGGCAGTCTCTCCGTTTTTCTCAGCTATGCAAATCAATATACCAAGCCCTTCAATGAGATTTCCGGCGTCGTAACGGAGCTTCAGAACGCAATGGCTTGCGCGGAGCGTCTCCTGGAATTGGTCGAAAAAGAGCCTCAGACACCCGACAAGCCGGGCGCAAAGGTTCTTACCAACGCGAAAGGTAATATTGACATCCGTAATATCTCCTTCTCCTATACGGAGGATAAGCCTCTGATCCGTGATTTCTCCGTATTCGTTCCTCACGGAAGCCGCGTCGCCATCGTCGGTCCGACGGGTTGCGGCAAAACCACGCTGATCGGACTGCTCATGCGCTTCTACGACGTAAACGGCGGTGAGATCCTCGTGGACAGCGCGGATGTCCGCAACATCACGAGAAACAGCTTGCGCCGTTCCTACGGTATGGTGCTTCAGGACACGTGGATCAAAACGGCGACCGTCAGAGAGAATATCACGATCGGTAAGCCGGATGCCACGGAAGCGGAGATCATCGCCGCGGCGAAGGCTTCCCACGCGCACAGCTTCATCAAACGACTTCCCAAGGGCTACGATACCGTCATCAGCGATGACAGCGGTCTTTCCCATGGACAGAAGCAGCTTCTCTGTATCACGCGCATTATGCTTTCTCTCCCTCCCATGCTGATCCTCGACGAAGCAACGTCCTCCATCGACACCAGAACGGAAATGCGCATTCAGAACGCATTTGCGAAAATGATGCAGGGCAGAACCAGCTTCATCGTCGCGCACAGACTTTCCACCATCCGCGAAGCCGATATGATCCTCGTCATGAACGACGGTCAGATCGTCGAGACGGGTACGCACGAATCCCTCCTCGCGCAAAACGGCTTCTACGCCAATCTCTATAACAGCCAATTCAAGCAATAAGCGGGCGCTATCATACCAAAAGAAAAAATCCATCCCGGTCAAAATCGGGATGGATTTTTTACGCTATTTATTCAAAAAATTTTACGATCTCTTCGGCAAAGAGATGTCCCAACTTAATCTGACTGAGTGAATCGTAATGAGGAATATCGGGATTGCCCTCAGGCTCCGAGGAACAGGACAAGCCTGCGGTCACGGTATTGATGACAACATTCATGGAAGAAGAGCGGGCAACTGCTTCTTTCGATTGATTGACAGTATGACAGTACACCCAATACGTGGGATTTGCCGCAATATAGGCATCAACAAAAGCAATGCCATCATCTGCATAGCGGGAAAACTTTTTGCGGATATCCTTGATAAAATGACTCAGATTCACTTTATAGTCTGTCGCATTTTCCTCCGATAATGAATCCGATTCCCCTTGCATCCAGCACATACCCTCAATCTCCACAACGTAATTTTTGGATTCGAGATATTCGATGCTCGTTTGAACGAATGACACAAATGACCGGTACTGTTCACCCGTCTTTCCCCTGCCGGAAGGAGATAGCCACTGATCATACAGATTTGTTCCGCCCCAAGCGTATTTGATAACAAAGAACATTTCGTCCGGGTACATTTCATTGAGCTTCTCCGCAATACCCAACTCCGGTCCGAAGCACGTACCCTGCTCGCCCTGACGGGTAGCGCATTGAACGAACCCCTTTGATTCGTTTGTTCCGGATGCAAAATAATTGATGTAGACGTTATCGTAGCCATTCTCATATTCGGCATACTTTTCGGCAGATACTTTTTTCTGCAAATATTCATCCAAGCTGCAACCGGAAGCGTTCGACTGTCCGCCGAGCAGAATGACCTTCACCGTTTTCCCTTCTCCGTCAGGCAAAGTATCATTGACCGTAAAGCTGATCTTATTTTTGGAATATTGGTGCAAACCGATAAACACCCCCAGTCCGATAAGGACAACGCAAATAACTGTAATCGTAATTATTTTTTTCTTCATCAATAAAAGGTCCTCTCTGATTTTTTTATTGTATAGGAAATTGCTCAAAAGCGACACGCAGCTTTTTTTATTCCATAGGAAATTGCGCAAAATCAACCTCGCCGTTTGCATTGTTGAGATACAAGCCAAACTTGTATAAGCGAGCAACTTCGAGCGGGCGTTGCCCGCTTTTTTTCAATATCACAAAATTCCGTCTTTGGCAACGGCAGGAAAGAGCAATGGAATAGCATTTTCTTGATTTCCTTTCAATCCTTCCAGACGAAGTGATAATTGATGGATTCGCCGCCGTCCACGAGAATACACTGTCCCGTACAGAACGTATTGACAACGGTCAGAAAATACGCCCATTCGGCGATCTCCTCGGGTGTCGCCCACTTTTTCAGCGGCGTTTCATCCATGATCTGCGCCCAAAGGATGGGGTCGTTCATCACGCATTCGTTCAGGGGTGTCAGTACGCCGCCCGGATCGAGGCTGTTGCAGGTCGCGCCAAATTGCGCAATGCGGATCGCTACGTTTTTCGTATAGGCGAGCACGCCGCCCTTACTGGCGCAGTATTCCGGAAATTCCGCGCCCGTGTGCGCGCTTGCTGAGCCGATGTTCAGAACGGAACGGATGCCGCGGCGTACGCCGTATTTTTCCGTGATGGCGATCAGCGCCTTCAGATTGATCTCGATGTCGTCCTCGTTCTGCGTGCCCGCATTGTTGATCAGAATATCCACGCCGTCGATTTCGGGCAGATGCGCGCGGTCGCGTACGTCGCAAAGCGTATGCGTATAATTTTTATGAAAGATGCTTGCTTCTTTCCGGTCGATGCCGTGAACCGTATGTCCCTTTTCCAGAAAGAGGCGCGCAATCGCCTCTCCAATGCCCTGTGAGGTTCCCGTGATCAGAATTTTCATGAAATTACCTTGCCTTTCTGTCTGTTTCTTTTGAGGTCGCGTTGTCGGAAAGTCTTCTTTTGCCGACGTATTCCAGATACTCCCTGCCCACGTTCTCCGCTCTCCATTTGGAAACGATGCGGTAACCGATGGGTGAGAAGCAGATTTCCATAATCAACTCTGCCAGAGCGCCCGTCAGCGCGCAGGAGAAGCATTGCAGTACGCTCCAGCAGAAGCCGTCCCAGAAGATCGGCGCAAAGCCGACGAAAACGATCAGCGAAAAGATAAAATTGTCGAGAAACTGACCGATAAACGTGGAAATATAGGTCTGCATACAGTACGCAAGCTTACCGTCCGGATTTCTCCGGAAGGTTCTGCCGATCATGAAATTCAGCATATTATTGATGACGGCGGAAGCCAGAAAAGCGACCGTGCTTCCCAGCAAAATGAACCACGTCCCGCCGAAAATGCCGTCAAACGCGCTGTAGTCGTTCGCATTCGAGGGAATCGCGCTCGCCGTAAAAAAGATCAGGCAAGTCAGCAAATTGATCATCACCGCCAGAAGAGAAATACTGTTCGATGCCTTCGGTCCGAAATGCTTGGTGATGATATCCATGCACATGAAGGAAAGCCACGAGATCAGGATGCCGCCGTCCAATGCGATCCAATCGTTCTGATACAGCGTTTTATTTGCCAACAGATTCATACAGATGACGCTGACCACGAAAAGCGTGACGATGATGGAAGGAATGGATTTCAGCAGAATTGATGCTTCTTCCTTCTCCTTCCTGAGTTTTTGTTTGAGCTTCATTTTTTTATTCCTTTGTTTTTGTGGATTTTCTTGTTATTATACCATGATCCGCGAGGCTTTGCAATCGTTTTGAAAATTTCAAACAAAAAATTTTATGCGTGAGTCCATTCCGAAGATTGATGAAATTATTGACCGAACGGCATATATATGGTATAATAAAAATAACGGAAATAATGGGGAAACGAGGTGATGATCGTGCGTTATATCATTTACGATAAAAAATACCGTTTTCGATCCGCATTCGACACAAAGACGGGCGCGTACGTCCGCACGGGCGTGCTGGATGAAAACGGGAGAGATACGGGAGTAGATCCATTTATGGCATCCTATCCCCATCTGATCGACGTGGGAATCATGGGACATTGTATTCACGGAAAAACGGGGCTGTGTGCCAAGGCGGGCATCGGTTGTTACCAGAGCGGTCTTTTCATGGAACAGCCGAATATGACGGTGGATGATTTCCGATGGATCGCTGAACAATCCAAGGGCAAATGCAATCAGTTTGCGCTCGGCGGCAGAGGCGATCCCGACCAACATGAGCATTTTGAAGAAATTCTTAAAATCTGCCGTGAAAATATTCTCGTACCCAATTTCACGACTTCGGGCTACGACATGACGCCCGAAATTGCGGCACTCTGCAAGAAATACTGCGGCGCAGTGGCAGTCAGCTGGTACAGAAGCGAATATACGCTGAACGCAATCCGTATGCTTCTGGAAGCGGGCGTCAAGACCAATATTCACTACGTTCTCGGCAAGAACAGCATCGACGAAGCCATCGAACGCTTGAAAAACAACGATTTCCCGACAGGCATCAACGCAGTGATCTTTCTCCTGCATAAGCCGGCGGGACAAGGAACGAAAGCCAATATGCTTTCGCCTGACGATCCGAGAGTGGCGGAATTTTTTGCTCAGGTGGATCGCCCCCATACGTTCAAGGTCGGTATGGACAGCTGTAACGTCCCCGGCGCAATCAATTTCTGTAAATCCATTATGCCCGAATCGCTTGACACCTGTGAAGGCGGTCGGTTCAGCTGTTATATCGGCGCGGATATGATGATGGTTCCCTGCTCCTTCGATCAGCAGAAGCATTACGAGGTCTCCCTGCGTGAAATGAGTATTGCGGAGGCTTGGAACAGCGAGCCGTTTGAGCGCTTCAGAAATAAAATGCGCGGCGCGTGTCCCGACTGCGAAAAGAGGGCGCTTTGCATGGGCGGTTGTCCGCTTATGCCGGAAATCGTATTTTGCAACAGCAATCAAAGAAGCCTCGCAAAATGAAAGGAGCTGTCATATGAAGATCAGAACGGATTTCGTAACCAACTCGAGCAGCACCAGCTTTACTTTAAAAATCACGATCAGACTGACCAATCGTGAAAGCGTCTGGTTTCGCGCTGAGAGCGATATGACAGCCTTCGGAATTTCGAAAGCGCCGTACGGCGGTCTTTGCATGAGAGTCAGCCCGAAGCAGTTAGGGTGCGCCGAAAGCGTGGATGAGCTGATCCGATTGCTGAACCGTGGTCTGAGTGCTTACGGATACCGTAATCCATATGTGAATCCGGATGATGAAACAAGAGTCAAATTGAAGGAAAAATACATATTTTTCAACCGTATCCGCAAAAACATCGAGAGCATGGACCGGATCGATTCGATCACGGTTTCCGGCACGGAAATCAATTTTGACCATCATTCCAGAACCTATACGTACCGTTTAAAAACGAAAGAATATATCGGTAAAGAAAGCGGCCGCAACTATCAGGCACACGTTTGCGGCGAATTCCGTTTTACGGACTTGGGGGAATGCACCGTCGTCTATGAAGAAACGCCGGATGCGTTCTTCTGATTGATCATGGGAAAGCGAGGAGAATAGCATGATTGAAAAATTAACGGCACCCTTATACAGGACGAGCGATCATTACCAATTGGCTGCCGAAGCAATGGCGCATCTCAGAAAACAGTTTCTCCAGATGCCTTTTGAGGAATTCGTCAATGCAAAAGCGCTTCGGCATACCTTTTCCGAAAATGCAGAGCTTTCAAAATATTTATCCCAAATGAATCACTATCTGGATTTCGGGACGGATTCCTACCGATATTTTATGCGGTATCTGGAGGATGCCAAAACTGCCGAGGTTGCATACGCCGCATCAGGACACGACATCCACACCGATATGTGGGGAAGAATCGGAAATCAGCGCGCATATGAAGCACTTCGATTCGCTATGGGCTTTACCTGTTTTTCCGATAAACTGAACGTAGAAGAGCTTGGTCTTGAGAACGATTACGGCTATGCGGAAGAAACCGTTTCCGTCGGTTCTGAGGACGTGAAGATATTCGGTCACAAAAATGCAAACGGTAATTTCCACGGCTTCTGTCAGATCTTGCAGGGCAACGATACCGTTCAGCGTTGCTTTTTTAACGACGGCAGGATCCTTGCCCGCCGCATTGAATACGCAAACGGTATGTGCGAGGATGGGAAGGACGACGACAGCCTCTTGGCAGATCCATACGCGCCCAAAACGGTTTACGAGCTGTGCGAGCCGTCGGATGGCGAGCCCGTCGTATTTGCGGGAGAGGAAACAGCCGTCAGAAAGGTGACCGCCGACAGAGAGACGGTCAAGATGCTTTTCGATACGCTTGGCAATCATTCCCTTTGCCTGGAGTACCGTCATTACGTAAGCTATCCTTACTGCGACGAGGACGTCTTGGAAACAGAAAGGACAAAACGCACGCCCACCGTCAATATGGCGATGATCGGCGGCGGGCGCTTGCTCGGCGTATTGTTCAAAACCAACGGCAGATCGATCCGTTTTCCCGATTCCGCGTTATGCTCATCCGGGCGCTGGGACACCTTGGCGGTGGGACTCGGTCAAGAATCCGTTTTCAAGCACTATACGTTCTCTCTCAGAAAAAAAGACGCAAACGGAGACCTTGAAAAATAGATCGTTTTCGCCTTGCGTCATTCGAAATTGCAGTCTGCGTCAATGGCAATATAGCCGAGCAGACCGCCCCAATGATAGAAGGCATCGCTTTGGCGCGCGCTATCGCCCAGACCGTCGACCGCGCCGTAATTTTCATAGATGCGGTGTTCTTTTTCCCATACGCGGAGCATCATTTTTTCGCTTTTTTCCGCGAGAAGCTTGGCTTCTCTGCAAAAACAGGCATCCTTCAACGCATAGTAGACGATGGCGTTGAGCGGTCCCCAAATGCGTCCGCGCCAATAATGCTGCTCGTGGAAAGCATAGTCGTTTTTGCTGACGGAGGGAAGCACGTATTCACCCCAGAATTCCGCTTCATTCAAAAGATGCTTTTCCACGATCGCTTTTTTCTGCGCCTCGGTGATAGCGGGAGAAAACAGGCTGAAGAAATGAAACGGCGAAAGACGGTTGACGGGCTTGCCTGTCGTGAGATCCAGATTTTCAAAAATGCCGTCCGCTTCATTCCATAGCGTGTCGAGCGCTTTTTGCGCGCGTTCCATGCGCAATTCCAGATTTCCGATGTTTTCCGTATATCCGAGAATCTCGGAGAGCGCAATCAAGGCGCGGCAATCCTTGATGAAAAGCCCCGAAAGACCGACGTCGGCGATCATACAGAGCCCGCTCCGTTCATCGTATACCGCATCGTCGAAAATAGGGGAGTTATCCATTCCGGATTCGCATTTCGCGCCGAAAAGGTTTTCCTTTCCTGTTCCGTAAGAGCCCGTACCCCAACACAGATACCCCTCCTCCGTCATACGGTTTTCATAATACCACGTATTCCAGCGGAGAAGATACGGGTATATTTCATGCAAAAGCTCGGTATCCCCGTTTTTCTTATAGATTTCCTCCGCCACCATAGAGCCGACCGGCGGTTGGGAATGGCGGGAGCCCGACGCGTTCGGTATCATCCCGTCGGCGGTCATTTCGTCAAAGATCGCTTTGAGATTGAGCTTGCAGAATTTTCCGTTTTCCAAGGAGAGCATGAGCGCGCCGAAAAAGGTATCCCAACAGAAGAGATTGATGGGCTTTCCCCGGTTCCAATTTCTCGTTACGGGCGTGCACACGCGTTGCTTGATGGGATCGTAGACCGTATTCCATCCCAGACAGCTTGTCATGGCGCGATACGCTTCCGCGTGCTCGCCGTACCTTTGCGATTCGTCAAGAACCGCGTCGCGAGACTCCCCCACGCTGCTGCACGCCTCCGAGGTCGTGCAGGGAAAGGTCGAAATCACGATCGGCGCGTTCATCGTGAAAAACATGGCGGGCGACGTCAGCTCCGGCAAATAAAAATCATAGGGCGCCGTATTGGAATAGAGCCGGATGCGTTTTCCGTCGGGGCAGATCGCACCGAGTCTGCCGTTTTCCTTGGTCAGCGTGCCGTCGCGCCCCCAGAGAAACGCGGCTTCAACGATGAGCAGTTCATCATCGGAATAATATCCGTCCGGCGTGACGATGAGGATCTGCTCGCCGTCCTTTGCCGCGCTTTCTATTTTGATCGGAACGTTTCCGTGGCGGATGCGCAAGCAGGTATAGCTTCCGTCAACGCTTCTCACGTCGGGACGTACGGGAGAGTCTCTGTTGATCAGTAAAGAACGGAGGGTATCTCCGTTCGATTTTTTTCGGAAGCTCAGATGGATGGCAAAGCCCCACGGAAGGAGAACGTGAGCGAGGATATTCTCGTTATACCAGGTATTCCATCCGTTGTTTGCCGACTTTTGAAGATCAATAAGATTCATAATGCTGCTGTCTCACTTTCAAATGATCAAATTGGGATTTACCGAACATTATTATAACACAAATACGAAATAAGTAAATAGGATCGTTCCATTTTTTGTTACGTGAGAAATTATGCGGGAATACGGAAAAAACGTGCTATCAAGATACTATGAACAACGATCAGTAAATCAAAACCATTGATTGAAAGAAAGGAAACGGTATGAAAAAATTTGCCGTCATTTTTGGAAGCCCTCTCAGCGAGATACAAAAAAGAGCCGTTGAAGAATTGAGCAAGATCCTGCTCGACGAGACCTCCGAGTATCCCGTTTGCCGTGAATATGAAGAAGGCGAGGATATGAGCCGTTATATCAGGATATACCTTGGCACGAAGGAAAACCATCGGTATATCGGGGAACACTCTGCAAAAGCGCTTACAAAGCCGGAGGAATACCGCATCAAGGTCGAAAAGGATCATGCGATCATAGAAGGCTATGACGACGCGGGCGTGCTGTACGGCGCGATTGATTTTTATAACCGATATATCCTGAAATACGAACGTCCCGATACGGGCGAATGCTGGCTCAATGCGACGGGAAAGGAAGAGCTTCCGTGCTTTGAATATTCTTCCTCTCCGTGTGTCGCGGAGCGGGGCTTGTGGACTTGGGGACACGTGATATACGATTATCGCGGATATATCGACCATATGATGAAGCTCAAAATGAATAGCATGATCATCTGGAATGATTTCGCGCCCGTGAATGCCCGCGAGATCGTCAATTACGCGCACACGCGCAACGTCAAGGTCATATGGGGCTTTTCCTGGCTGTGGGACACGCGCTGTGACCGCGCGGACCTGAAGCACCTTGGCGGATATGCAGAGACGATCCTTGCAAAATATGAATCCGAATACGCGGATCTCGGGGTGGACGGCATTTATTTTCAGACGTTCACCGAGCTGAAGAACGACCGTATCGACGGTGTCCTGATCGCAAAAGCGGCGGCGGATTTCGTCAATGAGACAGCCGCGCGATTCTATGAAAAGTATCCCCAGCTGGAAATTCAATTTGGCTTACACGCAACGTCGGTGAAAAACAGACTTGATTTGATAGCAACGGTCGATCCCCGCATTCGCATCGTTTGGGAGGATTGCGGCGCGTTTCCGTTTTCCTACGATCCGAACGACGTTTCGGGCTTTGACGAAACCATGGCGTTTGTCGCTACGGCGGCGCGGCTACGCGGAGCAAGCGATCGCTTCGGCGTCGTTACCAAGGGGCTCGTCAATCTCGATTGGAAGAAATTCGAGCACGCCGAAGGCGCGTACTGTCCCGGTGTCAGCTCGGAATCCATGAGGCGAAGCCGTGCAGAGCAAAAAAGAAAAATATGGCGGTATATACAGTCAGGCTGGCTCAGACATCCTGACGCGGCGTATGAAGCGGTACGCGCAATGTGCCGCGCCAAAAACGGCAAGCTGAGCATATACGCGCTCGTTGAGGATGGAATGTTTGAGGAGAATATCATGTATCCGGTCGCTCTTTATTCCGAAATGCTCTGGGATTGTGAGCGCGTCCTGGATCAGATCATAGGAGAAGTAGCGCGCAGAAGCTACGTTACGTTTGCTTAAGGAGAGATTATGAATTACAGAGAACAGTTGACAAACAATATCCTGCCTTTTTGGATCAAGTATGGCATGGATCGGAAAAACGGCGGTATTTTTACTTGCGTGGATGAAAAAGGCGAGCTTTACGGAACGGATAAAAGCGTCTGGTTTCAGGGCCGCGCTCTTTGGACGTTTTCCAAAGCCTACAATACGGTCGAAAGGAATCCCGAATATCTGGAGGCGGCAAAGAGCATTTATGCTTTTCTGAACCGTTGCTCCGATGCGGACGGAAGAATGTATTTTACCGTAACGGAGGACGGCAGAGGCATTCAAAAGAGGAGATATTATTTTTCCGAAACCTTCGCCGCGATCGGATGCGCCGAGTATTACCGCGCAAGCGGCGAGCGGGAAGCGCTCCTCGCGGCAAGAAAATATTTTGATATTGCTTACGAATGCTTTACGGGCGTTCGTCTGAACGAGCCGAAATTCAATCGGGATACCTACGATTACAAGGCGCTTTCTCCCGTCATGATTATGCTTTCGACCGCGCAAACGATGCGCGCCGTTGACGTTGAGCAAAAAGACAGATACGCGCGGATTGCCAAGGAATGTCTGGATGAGATCCTGCACGGCGGATTTCTGACGGATCACGCGCTTCTGGAAAACGTATCCGCGGACGGACTCGCGGTCGATACGCCGACGGGAAGAATCGTCAATCCGGGGCATTCGATGGAAGCCGCGTGGTTCGTCATGCTGGAGGGTATTCTTACGGACGATCGGGAAGCGATCTCTCTGGGTAAAAAGATCATTGATATCACCCTGCCTCTCGGATGGGATCGGAAGCACGGCGGAATCATTGCGTTTACCGATGCGCTGGGGAAGCCTCCCGTTCAGCTGGAATGGGATATGAAGCTTTGGTGGCCGCAATGCGAGGCGCTCATTGCCGCAAGGCTCGCATACGAAATCTTCGGAGAAGAAAAGTATCTGCATTTTTACCGAGAAGCGGAAGCATACGTACAAAAATATTTTATAGATGAAAAATACGGGGAATGGTACGGATATTTGCATTATGACAATACGGTCTCGACCACGCTGAAAGGCAATATATTCAAAGGTCCTTTCCACGTTCCCAGACTTTATATGATTATGGAAGTGCTGGACGGCGGCGCTTCGATAGAATCCTATGCGCGATACGGCGAATGATCCCGCGATTGCAAATTCCGCCACGGGAAAAAACGCGGGAAAATACTTGATTTGAACGGGGAAACGATATGATGAACATCGTAATTATAGACGGACAGGGCGGTCAACTCGGCGCGCAGCTCGTAAAAGAAATCACCGCGCAATTTCCAAATGAGAAAATCACGGCAATCGGAACGAACGCCGTTGCAACCGCTTCGATGCTGAAGGCGGGAGCGAAACAGGCGGCAACGGGGGAAAATCCGGTCATTGTCGCTTGTCGGAAAGCGGATGTGATCATAGGCCCCATAGGTATTGTGATTGCGGATGCGCTCCTCGGTGAGGTTACGCCAAAAATGGCGATCGCTGTCGGACAGGCAGAGGCTGTGCGTATTCTGCTTCCGATGAATAAGTGTGAAAATCTGGTGGCGGGTGTGGCAAGTCTGAACACGGCTTCCCTCATTGCGGATGCGATTGCAAAGCTGAAAGACGTGATTACATCGCAGGTTTGAAAGCAATTTTGAAGATTTTGATCGAATCCACTTGTTTTTTGGGAAAATTTATGGTACAATGTTCTCAGTCATTCAGAAGAATGGCGATGGAACAGAAGTTCCTTTTTCTATAATTTAAAATGACTGAAAAAGATTGCTATGAAGGCATGATTGTCTCTGAAGGGACAGTCATGCCTTTTTGCGCTTTTGAGAAGGGGACTGTTATGAATCAGCACAAAAGAATTATGAAAATGATCCTTGCCGCGCTCTTTTTGGCGCTCGCTTACGTACTGCCGTTTTTGACAGGGCATATTTCGAAAATCGGATCTATGCTTTGTCCCATGCACCTGCCCGTTTTGCTTTGCGGCTTTATTTGCGGCCCCGTTTGGGGAATGATCGTCGGCTTGGTTGTCCCGATCTTCCGTTCGCTGACGCTCGGTATGCCCGCTCTGTTTCCTACGGCGGTCTGCATGACCTTTGAGCTTGCCGCTTACGGTGCGGTAGCGGGCATCATGCACAGACTGCTCCCCCGTAAAAAGCCCTTCATCTATTGCTCGCTTCTGACGGCAATGTTGACGGGGCGTTTGATCTGGGGCGCGGCGATGCATATCGTCGTCGGTATGAGCGGAGGCGTCTTTACGCTGGCGGCGTTTATTGCCGGCGCATTTACCAATGCGATTCCGGGTATCATTGCGCAAATCATCCTGGTGCCGATCCTCGTTATGCTGCTGGATCATCCGAATATCCTGAATTTGAAGGATTGATATAAAACAGCGGAACGGAGCGGGAGAACCCGCGAAAATTCGATCAAGCATGATCAGACCGATCCGCAATAACAAAGGGTATGATGCCGTCCGTTACGCATGATCGGACGGCATCAAAACTTTTGGAAATCATACGCAGCCATATTGACAAATCCGTGAATGTTTGATAAAATAAAGACGAAAAATATAGTGATCGTCTCACTATAAATCGTCCCGCTGAATATATTATGGTTCAGATTCGGCTCTGTACGGCGTGTCTTTGTTGGAAGGAGACCGCCACCCACAGCCGGACAGGCTGTCAAATCCCGAAAGAAAGTACCGAAAGCCACACCTTGTGTGTGGCTTTTCTTCGAAAGAAGCGTCGAAACGTGTCTTTTTCGGGCAATCAGATATTGGACGGAAATATAACGGACTGAAAGGAATCTTGATATGGCAAATTACAATTTTTTGGAGGCAAGAGCAAATCTTGCGCGCACCGTTGCCGAAGAAGGCATCGTGCTTTTGAAAAATGAAAACAATATGCTCCCCTTCAAGGATGAGCCCGTCGCTGTTTTCGGCAGAACGCAGATCGATACGATCAAATGCGGAACAGGCTCCGCATTCTGTGAAAGCGAATATATGGTGGACGTCCTGACCGGTCTCGAAAACGCTGGCATAGCGGTCGACCGAGAGCTTGCGGATATGTACCGCGCATGGGCGCAGGAAAACGTCATCACCACGCTGGACGTCTGGGGAACCGGCGCGCACTGCAATGCAGAGATGCCTATGGTAAAGGACACCGTCAAGCAGGCGGCAACACGCGCCCAAAAGGCGATCGTCGTCATCGGCAGAACCGCCGGCGAAAACGACGACGTGATCGTAACGGAGGGCGACTATCTTCTCTCCAACGATGAAAAGAAACTGATCGAACGCGCGTGCCGCTATTTCGCAGAGGTCGCTATCGTCATCAACTCCGGCAACCTGATTGACCTCTCCTTTACCGAACACGAAAAGATCAAGGCTGTCGTTCTTCTCAATCTTCCCGGCATGGAGGGCGGCAACGCGCTCGGCAACGTGCTTTCGGGTAAAGTAACTCCCTCCGGTAAGCTGACGGATACCATCGCAAAATCCTATGAAGATTATCCCTCATCCTCTTACTTCGGTCAAAAATCCGGTATTGCTCAGCATTACCACGAGGACATTTTCGTTGGTTACCGTTATTTTGAAACCTTCGAGCACGCCAAGGACCGCGTGCTGTATCCCTTTGGTTTCGGTCTTTCCTATACGACCTTCTCCATCACCCCCATTACCTTTGAATGCGATAAAACTGCGGACGGAAAGGTCCGCGCGTGCGTTTGCGTGAAAAACACGGGAACGGAATTTTCGGGTAAAGAGGTCGTTATGCTCTACAGCTCCTCTCCCTCGGTGAAGCTCGGCGCGCCGAAATACGAGCTTCGCGCGTTCGCGAAAACGAAGCTTCTCGCGCCCGGCGAGGAAGAAATTCTTACGCTTTCGTTCGATATCGCGGATCTGGCATCCTTCGACGATACCGGCGTTCTCGGCACAGCCGATTCCTGGGTCATGGAGCAGGGTAAATTTTTCGTATATTACGGAAACGACGTCAAGAACCTCACGCTTTTCGGCGCCTTCCTGAATCATAAAACGCAGGTGCTCAAGACTTGCGCGCACATGGGCACGAAGCTGAAGGAGCGTCTGACCGCAAGCGGTGAGATCGAGCAGCTCGAGGTCATTCCTCACGATCCCGCAAAGGGCATCAAGGTCAATATGTTCAAGCCCACCACGATTCTCGCGGAGCAATATTTCTCCGAAACGGAAAACTCCAGAACCTACCGTATGCACCTTACCGTAACCGGTGTTTATACCATCCGTATGAAAGCGAAAAACGGTATGCCCGCTTCCGTTCGTCTCAACCGCGTTCCCGTTGCGGATCCCGAGCGTTTCTTTACGGAGGAGGGCGACGAGACCGTTCTGAACCTCGGTACCGTGGAATATACGTTCACGGCGGCGGAGGGCGGCGAGCTTCCGCTCGTTGAGCTTACGCTGGAAAAGAACGACGATCCGATCGTTATTTCTCCGACGGAAGCCTCCTATATCCAGTGCGGCAGATATACGGAGTGCGGACTCTGGGTCGCGAACCGTCCTTTCTTTGATGAAAAGGGCGCGCTTACTCACGGACGCGCGCTTTCCAGAATGCACAGCCCCGGCAGATACGCGCAGTATAAGCTTGACGTACAGAAGGCAGGCCGCTATGATATTCGTATGCGCTTCAGCAACAAGCACGACCGCCTGAAGCTTCACGAAACCTTCTCCTTCTTCGTTTCCAACGTAACGCAGAATATCGAGCGCATTACGCTCGATCACACCACCGATGACGAAAAGAAGCCCGTTTATGCTACGACGAGGCCCTTCTCTCTCTATCTCCCCAAGGGTGAAATCTTCCTGAAGGTCGTTTCCAAGTCCTTCACGACACCGATCACCACCTATTTTGAGATCACTCCCAGCAAACGCAGAAAGGGTGCCGTTGCGAAATCCTCTGATGTCAGTGAAAATCAGAAGACCGCGGAAGCCAAAGGCAGAATCGTTCGCCGCCGTCTTCCCGCTACGGTCGGTGACATGGACTTCCGTCACGTTATGGCGGGTACGCTTCCCATGGATACCTTCGTGGAAAGCCTTTCCGATCACGAGCTCGCGATCCTGACCTGCGGTAACGCAGAGGGCTGGATCGGTTATATCCCCGAAAAGGGTATTCCCGAAGCATACTGGTCTGACGGTCCCGTCGGACTCCGTCAACCCTTCAAGGTAACGGTATATCCCTCCAGCACGATGGTTTCCTCCTCCTGGAACACCGAGCTTTCCAGAGAATACGGACGTGCGATCGGCGCGGAAGCCAATCTCTATAATATCGACGTCTGGCTTGCACCCGCGATGAATATCCACAGAGATCCCTGCTGCGGACGTAACTTCGAGTATCATTCCGAAGATCCATACGTGACCGGCAAGATCGTTTCGGCGATGGTCGATGGCGTTCAGGAGTACGGCGTTGCGGCGACGATCAAGCATTTCGCGGCAAACAACACGGAATATCAGCGTCTCCGCTCCAACAGCCGTATCGCGGCAAGAGCATTCCGTGAGATCTACGCAAGAGGATTTGAGATCGTTATCCGTGATTCCGACCCGTATTCCATCATGACCTCCTATAACTTCATCAACGGTATCAAGTCCAGCGAGGATCCCGTTCTTTGTAAGTCGATCATCCGTGACGAGTTCGGCTTCAAGGGAGTCCTCATGTCCGACTTCGGTAACGATTCCGTTCACGTGAAGGAGCTTGCGGCAGAGCACGACCTGAAGATGCACTTCGGCGATCCCCGAAGCGTAGAGGCGGCTCTCGCGGACGGCACGCTCTCCAGAGAAAGCGTTCGTAAATGCGTCAAGCGCATTCTGGAAATGATCGCCAATACGGCAGGTAAGAGAATATAAGATCCTATCAGTAGTATTCGCTACGCTGACCTGTGGGTTGGCGTAGCGAATTTTGCAATAAAACAAAAAAGTGGGCAACGCCCGCAGGAAGTTGCTCGCCTACCGCAGTTCAGCCTGTATTGAAACAATGAGAAACGGCGAGGACCATTTTGCGCAATTTCCTATGGTACAAAAAATAGTTCCGTCCGCGGATGGAAAGGAGATCCGTATGCATGATTTTGTGATAGAAAACGGCGAGCTTCCGGTATACACCGGCAACGAGCGCCGCGTCGTGATTCCCGACGGCGTAACGAGTATTGGGAAAAATGCGTTTTTTACTTCATTCCCAAACATTGGAACGATCAATATAAAATTCCGTTTATCGGATTAAAAAACAGATACGGTTTTTGCGTATTTACGGAATTGACATATGCGATCAATTATGCTATCATAAAAGGTATCAGGATCGCAATGCGAAACGGCGAGGACCATTTTTTGCAATTTCTCATACAATAAAAAACCGCCTTTGGGCGGAGAACGGAGTTACGAATGACGAACAGAGAACGCGCTATGAATATTTTGCACGGAAAGCCCTTTGATCGCTTTCCCGCCGTGCATTTCGGCTACTGGAGAGAGCTGCTTGCGGAGTGGAGCGAGCAGGGCCATATTCCGAAGGAGCTGGTCGCAAACCACGACGACGGCAATGAGAGCGACATGGAAATCGACAAATTGATCGGCTGGGATTTCAATTGGTATCATACCGTTTCGCCGAGGAACGGACTGCTTCCGCGCTTTGAAAGCAAGGTGCTTGAGGTCTTCCCGGACGGCACGAGGCGCTTGCTGACGGGTAACGGTCTGATCGAGCGGAGCAAGCCCGGTGTGGCTTCCATTCCCTCGGAGGACGATTACCTTCTCAAGGACAGGGAAGCCTTCGAAACGCTCTACAAGCCGAAAATGCAGTTTTCGCCCGCCCGCGTGGATCTGGAATACTTCCGCAATTTCAATCAGACGCGCCCGCAGGACGTCCCCGTCGGCTTACATCTCGGAAGCGTTCTGGGAGAGATCCGCAATATGACCTCCGTGCTCGGCATGAGCTATCTGCTCTATGACGAGGACGAAACGCTGTTCGCCGACATCGTGGACACTTACGCCGATATGCAGTACGAATGCGCAAAGGCGGTATTGGAAACGGGCGCGAAATTTGATTTTGCGCATTATTGGGAGGATATCTGCTTCAAAAACGGTCCCCTGCTTTCTCCCGATACGTTCCGTGCGCTGTGCGAGAAGCATTATCGGAAGCGGAACGAGCTCTGCCACGCTTACGGCATCGATATTATTTCACTCGACTGCGACGGCGTGACGGAAAAGCTTTTGCCGACGTGGTTTGAAAGCGGCGTCAATACCATGTTTCCGATCGAAGTCGGCGTCTGGGGCGATCAGTTCGCGCCCGCGAGAGCCCGCTTCGGCAAGGGTATGCTCGGCGTCGGCGGCATGGACAAAACGGCGCTTCGCAAGGACCGCGCGGCTGTCGACGCGGAAATCGAACGCATGAAGCGACTCGCCTCGCTTGGCGGCTTTTTGCCCTGTCCCGACCACCGACTGATGCCCGGCACGAAATTCGAGCTCGTTCAGTATTATGCGGAGGAGATCAAAAAGATCCGCATCTGATTTACGGCGCAACGCGAATCCATACCGCCATCCTGCTTTTTTCCGAGAAAAGCTTTCCCGCCGACGCGTAATCGACGACGGGCATATACGAGCCGTCCGCGAGCGGAAGCGCCGCTTCGACGACTGTATCGAACGCCGCTTTTTTCTCCGCTGGAAGCAGGGCGTCCACGTATCCGTCTGCGCGAACCCTCACGCTTGCGGCATCGGAGAGGCTGTAGCCGAGCCTGCCGTCCTGCGCCAGCATGATCGGCCCGCGGCGAAAGGCGAGATGTTCCCTGGCGAGCGGGTCCTCGCGGTCAAAGCGGGGAACCGTAATATCCTTATCCCATACGACCTTATTCATCAGGATCTGCGAGCCGTAGGGAATCGGGCGGATCGCCTGCGTTCTCATATCGAGCGTCAGAGAAAGCGTGTCGCCGTCTCTCCATTCCCGCTCGATCGCAATATAACCCTCGCTGACGCTGAGCGGCTTGCCGTTCAGCGTCAGCTTCGTTTTTTGGCTCCAATGCGGATTGCGGAGCAGAAGCCGAAAGTCCTCGGGACGCGGCAAGCGGAAACGGATCTCCGTTTCTCCATGCTTGGGATATTCCGTACGGAAATCGAAAAGAATCCTTTGACCGCCGGGCGTGTCGGCGCTGACCGTGCCTGCGACGTAAAGATTGACGGCGAAGCCATCCTCCGTCCGCAAAAGCTGCATACGCGGCACGAGCCCCAAGCCCGCCGAGCCGATGCAGGCGCAGCATCCGTAGTAATGGCGATCGCTCATCCGTCGGAGTCCGCCGATGCCGTTTCCGCGCGTGCCTGCCGTCAGAGGGCTGTAGCTGTCAAAGGGCAGCGGCTCCGCGACCCAATCGGGATGCTCCCTCAGAATCATCGGCTCGATGACGTTTTCCGTATTCATCGCGCCGAGATAGGCGTTATACAGAGAGATTTCAAAGGCATCCGCATACTTGCTCTCTCCCGTCAGAAGCGTAAGCTGATACATCAATTTCATCAGCGTGACCGTCACGCAGGTCTCCTGCTGAATTTTTTCGTTCGTCGTATTCGCCTGTCTGACGGAGGAATGGTCGAACAGCTCGTGCGTACAGCCGCAAGAGCCGATCACGGTAAAATCGCTCTCCAATATCTTGTTTGCGAAATTCACGGTCGCGATCCTGTACCATTCTTCGCCCGTGATCCTGTAGAGGGCGAGCAAGCCCTCAAAGCAGGACATCATTTCGTACGCCTTGGTGACGGGATACTGATACGGATACAGCTGGTCCTCCAGCGCGAGGCGGAAAACGTTTTCCACGTCGGTCGCGCCGCTGTCTGCGATATATTGCGCGAAATCCAAATATCTTTGCTCGCCCGTCAGACGGTACAGCCCCACGATCGGCTCCAGAATGGAGGAGGCGTTCAAGCCCCGCCAATTTCTCGTGCAGGCGGTGATGGGCTTTTTGCCCTCGCCCTTCCCCACCTTGCCGATGATGCAGTCGGCTTGCCTCTGCATGGAGCGGACGATCCTTTCCCGAAGCGCATCGTCCTCACAGATCTCCAGAAAATATTGCATACCGAGCAGAACATATTTTCTGCACCACAGATCCCACGATTCCAGCTCGTGGCTTTTGGCATAGGTGCTGATTCTGCCGTCCTCGTCGGCGGCGGTCATGATATCCTCCACCGTATCGCTCAGAATCCGATACAGCGCGGGGCTTCTGACGTACGTATATACGAGGCAGGCGCCGCGCATCATTTTCCCCCAATATTCGCCGCGCCATCCGCCCTCGTAGTCCGAATCCTCGCGGAATTGCCGAACGAATCTCGCCCAGAGATCCTCGCGCATGAGCTGGGCGTCGAGAATGAAGCGATACGCCCGATCCATAAAGCCCTCGTATTGAAAGACGTTGCCTTGAGCGGTATAAAATGCGTCCCTTTTTTCAGTGCAAAGCATATGACTTGCTCCTTTCCTTACGGTGATCCGTTTCGCTTGCGCGCAAAAGCCCCGATGAACGTTTGCTGTCCACCGGGGCGATACGGAATATCTTATTTTGTATATTTCTTAACGATTTCCGCCATTTCGCCAAGCTTGCTTTCGGTATCGAGAGCGAGCTTGAGCTGTGCGCGCGCGCGGATAAGGTTGTGCTTGTCGCGGCGCGTCTGGAAGTAAACGTCGCCGTTCAGATAGTCACCGAGGAAGCGAAGAACCAGCTCGTAGGTGAGAAGGAATGCGGAGAAGGGCAGAAGCTCGATTTCCTTTTCCGTGATATTGTCGCCGACGCCCTTGAGGAAGCCGGAAACGTACTCCTCGAAGAGATCGAGACGGTGGTAGACCTTGGAAAGATCCTCCTCGTCCTCCGCGGAGTTACAAGCGGCAAAGCGGATGCTGTCGCCGAAGTCGTACAGGAGGGAGCCGGGCATAACGGTATCAAGGTCGATGACGCAGATACCCTTATTGGTATTGTTGTCGATCATGACGTTGTTGAGCTTGGTGTCGTTGTGGGTTACGCGCAGGGGGATCTCACCCTTTGCGAGCGCATCTACGACGACGTGAGCGAGGGGCTCGTGCTTCTTGATCTCCTCGATTTCATAAGCGCATTCGCAAGCTCTGCCTGCGACGTCGTTTTCGAGCGCGGTCATGAAGTCGTTGTATCTGGAGACGGTGTTATGGAAGTTCGGAATGGTTTCATGGAGCGTTTCAGCGGGATAATCGGAGAGAAGGTTCTGGTAAGTACCGAAGGCCTCAGCCGCGCTTGCGAGGATGCCGGGCTTGCCTGCCGCGCTCTGATGAGCGGTCGCGTCCGTAATGAAGTTATACAGACGCCATGCGCCGACCTCGTCGTTTTTCAGATAGCTCTTGCCGTCCTTGGTGGGGATCAGCGTCAGAACCTCGCGGTTGACGTCGCCGCCGTTTGCGATGACCTTCGCGCGGACGTGCTCGCATACACCCTTGATGTTTTCGATCAGACCGTCGGAATCCTTGAAGATATTGGTATTGATCTTCTGGAGAACGTATTTGGGCTTCTCCTCGTTTTCAACGTAAACGGCATAGGTGTGATTGATCAGACCTGCGGTGATGGGTTCGCACTTCGTTGCGGTTTCCGTGGGAGAAAATTGCGCGAAAATGTCAAAAAGATTGATGTCCATGAATGTTTACCTCCATTATATTGATTTTAAATTTTATACGTTAAAGCGGATCACGACGATATCGCCGTCCTTGAATACGTATTCCTTTCCTTCGCTGCGGATCAAGCCCTTTTCCTTGGCAACGACCATGGAGCCGCAAGCCATCAGATCGTCGAAGTGAATGACCTCCGCGCGAATGAAGCCGCGTTCCATATCGGAGTGGATCTTGCCCGCTGCCTGAGGCGCCTTCGTGCCGTTGACGATGGTCCATGCGCGAACCTCCTTGGGTCCTGCCGTGAGGAAGCTGATGTAGCCGAGAAGCTTGTAGCTTGCCTTGATAAGCTGATCCAGACCGCTTTCCTCGATGCCGAGGTCGTCGAGGAACGCCTGCTTATCCTCGCCCTCCAGCTCTGCGAGCTCGCTTTCGATGCCTGCGCAGATCGTCAGAAGCTCCGCGCCTTCGCTCTTTGCGAGGGATTCGAGAGAAGCGTAAATTTCGGTTTCCTTGAATTCGTCGCCGATCTGATCCTCGCTGATATTGGCAACGTAGATGATGGGCTTCATGGAGAGAAGCTCCACGTCGCCGATCATCGCGCGCTCATCGTCCGTCAGGGTAACGGCACGGGCGCTCAAGCCTTCCTCCAGCGCGGCTTTGATCTTGTTCAGTACGGCAAGCTCCTCCGCGAGCTTCTTGTCGCCCTTCATCGCCTTTTCGGTGCGGACGATGCGGCGCTCCAGAATCTCAAGGTCGGAGAAAATCAATTCCAGATTGATGGTCTCGATGTCGCGGAGCGGGTTGACGTTGCCGTCTACGTGAATGATATTGGAATCCTCAAAGCAACGGACGAGATGGATGATGGCATCCGTCTCTCTGATGTGGGAGAGGAATTTGTTTCCGAGACCTTCGCCCTTGGAAGCGCCCTTGACCAAACCTGCGATGTCAACGAATTCGATGACGGCAGGCGTGTATTTTTCGGGATTGTACATCTTCGCGAGGTCGTCCAGACGGGAGTCCGGAACTGCTACCATGCCGACGTTCGGCTCAATGGTGCAGAAGGGGTAGTTTGCGGACTGCGCGCCCGCGTTGGTGATTGCGTTGAAAAGTGTGCTTTTGCCGACGTTCGGCAAACCGACGATACCTAATTTCATGTTTATGTAAATCTCCTTTATGTTACAAGGTTTTCTTGTCGTAATTCATCGGTGCTGTGGTATTACCGTACCGATTTTTGTTTTTGAAAAATGCCGCTGCCGCACGGTAGAGCGGATCGGCTTTTTCCTGCCGTTTGTCCTTGGCTTGTGAAGAGGACATAACATTACAGATTAATTATAGCATATACTGTCCGATTTCACAAGCGATTCCATAAAATTTCTTTAAAAATAATGAATAAATTTTTATGTGTTTTCAGATTGAAATTTGGCGACTGATATATTCTTCGAATTCTTTTCTTTTGACCAACTTTTTTGTTCCTACATATAAAACAAAAGGACATATGAGCGCACCGTCAGACCTTGTTCTGCCCCTATTATATCATATTTTGTTGGTTATTGCAATAGAGTGGAAATTTTTAGAGGTTCCTTATATGAAAAACAATAATTTTTGTTTCAAGGAATGATTTGACACTTTTCGAAAATTATGATATAATGACTTAGACATAACGGAAAGGAGAGTTGTTGATGGATAAGAAAAATTATGAAATTTTAAGCGGCGATATACTTGTGGCGAAATGGCAAAACGGAAATCTTGAAATCATCAATGAATCATTGCTTCCATTATTTTTAAAGCGCATAAAAAATGCGGATATGTGGCTGGAGACTCGCGCAATAGATAGTCACCGCTCCAATTCCCGACTTTTAAAAAAAGCATTACGCCTTGTTGAAAAAGATGACATATCTACGGTAATTCATGTGAACGGTGCAACGATCACAGACAATTATTGGATTCGTCCTTTGGACTCCAACTTGAAATATGAGGACATTCGGTTCTCTGACGACTATTTTTCGAATCTGGCGTTGAAAGGTACTTATAACAGCTTCAACCGCGCGGCAAACAGCAAGCGTTCCAGAACGCCTGAATTAACCAATGTGGGCAGCTTTGAAAAGTGTTGGAAGCTGAAAGACGGCAAATGGTGGATGCATAAGAAAGCCAATCATGAAGAAATGTTTTCTGAATTGTTTGTATACGAGCTTGGCAAAGCGCTTGGCATGAATATGGCGATATACGAACGCGGAGAAAATTGCGTGAAATCGCTCGATTTCACAGGCAGTGCAAACATTAATTTTGAGCCGGCTTCTGCATTTATGGGGGATAATGAAGATTATCTTGATGTGCTTGAAGCACTGAAAATGATTTGTCCTCAATCGATCCCCGATTATATCCGAATGATTTTCCTTGATACCGTCTGTGCAAATCCGGACAGACATACGAATAATTTCGGACTTTTGAGAGATATCGACAACGGAAATCTTTTGGGACTTGCACCAAATTTCGATAATAACATGGCTTTGATTGCAAGAGGATATCCCTCAAAACCGAAAGCAAACGATATGCTGATACAGCTTTTTGGTGAAGTCTTGGAGGAATATCCCGAATACCAAGAATATCTACCTGAAATCAAGGAAGAAATGGTTTTTGAAGTGATTTCTAATCTTCATATGCGCGTAAAAACACAGAGCGTGGTTGATCTTGTGATGGGAAGATATCATTTGATCAAATAAATCCAACATAGAAACTTATGAAGGAACGGGTGTTGATCGAAAGGTGCTCCATGAAAGGTGGAAGTGATCCATTCCGTCAAGAAGTCTATGAATGAGGTAATTGCTTCTCTTATCGCTGAAAAACTTGGTATTGATCATGCGATATATAGCCTTGTTGAAGAACATGATGATATTTGCTGTTATAGTGAAAATTTTGTTTCACCCGATACGGATCTTGTGCCGATAAGCCAGATTTTGAAGGCTTTTAAAAAGAGAAACGATTGATGCAGAACGCTCCGAGGCAATATGCAAATTCCTTAGAATGAGAATAGAACGCTTAAAAAATCAATAAGAAAAAGGCTTATCCATTGTACTTTGCAGTACTTTTGATAAGCCTTTTCGTTCTTATTCTAAATTAATTTCGTGTCCGCTTTTTGTTGACAAGTGCAGTTCATAATTTTTGCCTATAATCGTTCTGTAAAATTTTCATTTTTGCAAAAATGTTTTTGCCAATCATATTGAAAAAAGCCGAAGAGTATGCTATACTTGTATATGCAATATATATTTTATGCTTGCAGGGAAGAAATACCTGCAAGCTATCAGCATTCCGAATAATAGATAGGAGAAAAATATGACTGAAATTAAAAAAATTGGCGTTTTGACCGGCGGTGGCGACTGCTCCGGCTTGAATGCGGTCGTAAGAGCGGTAACGCTGACCGCAATTAACAAATACGGTTGTGAGGTCATTGGCTTCAAAAAGGGCTATGCAGGATTGTATGCTAACAATTATATGCAGCTTACGGCTGAAAACACAGCACAAATTTTGAACCAGGGCGGTACAATCCTGAAAAATTCGAACAAAGATAACCTTTTTAACTACGCTTACCGTGATGAAAACGGAAATATTCAACACAAGGATGTAAGCGACGTTGCCGTAAAAAACCTGAAGGATCTTCAGATCGATGCCCTTGTGGTAATCGGCGGTGACGGCACTCTTACCAGCGCGCGCGATTTCGCCAGAAAGGGTGTTCGCGTCATCGGTGTTCCCAAAACGATCGATAACGACGTTTCCTATGCGGATATTACGTTCGGCTTTACAACTGCTCTCGGTGTCATTTGTGAATCGGTTGACAGAGTAAGAACGACCGCTTTTTCACACGACAGAGTGCAAATTCTTGAGGTTATGGGCAGAAACTGCGGTTGGCTCGCTCTTGAGGGTGGACTTTCCGGCGGTGCGGATATTATTCTTTTGCCGGAAATTCCTTATGACATCAACAAAATTGTTGATGTTATCAAGGACCGTGATGCAAAGGGGCTTAACGATACGGTAATCGTTGTTTCCGAAGGCGCAAAGCCCAAGGATGGCGACGTTGTTATTAAAAAGATTGTTGCTGACAGCGCTGATACCGTTCGTCTTGGCGGTATTGGTGATCAGCTGGCTTCTCAGCTTGAGACTTTGCTGGGCGGCAAAGAGGTTCGCGCAACCAATATCGGTCATACGCAACGCGGCGGTGAGACCTGCCAATATGACAGAAGTCTTTGCACAAAGCTCGGCTCCCTTGCAGTCGATGCTCTGTTTGACGGCAAAAGCGGTGAAATGGTTACCATTTATAACGCAACTCCTCAAACCGTTTCCCTCGAGAAGGTTCTGGGAAGCGGCGCAACCGGTGAAACCAGCAAGGGCGGTAGCCATAACGTCGACCCTGACGGCTTTGTCGTAAAAACGGCTCGCAATATTGGTATTTCGTTTGGCGACTGATTGATACCGGCCAATTAAAATACGGATCATTAAAAAGGCTTATCAAGTACTTTCGCAGTACGTTTGATCAGCCTTTTTTCGTTCAATTTTTATTTGTTTTCGCAGATCTGCCAACGTCTGTCACGCCGGCGGGTATGGTCACGCCGCCACCCTTGCCCCGATATTTTGTCAATATACCGTTTTGAATCTCAAAATCATTTGCATTCATATAGATTCCTTTCCACCGAAGGACGGCGAGATATTTTTCATCGTTTCCATTATTTCCATTATATCGTATACCGCGACGTATGGCAATAGAAAACCGGTAAGCTTGTGAAGAAGAAAAGGACGGAACCGTCTTGACTTTATGATCGGATTTTGATAGAATATTGCTAACGAAGCAACGCTTGTATGAAAGCGTGCAATAATTTTTTTGGAGGACTCTCAAAAATGCCAAGACCTTTCAGACCCGTTGACGAATCTCTTTTCAAAACAGAACCCTGCATCACCAGATACCCCGAAACCATTCTTTCCCGACACGACGTTCCTTATAAATCCGCGCTGACCTTCAACGCGGGCGTGCTGAAGCGTGAAAACGGAGAATACGTCATGATATTCCGTAACGATATCGGCGATTACGACAAGCAGACGTTGGAGGGAACCAATCTCGGACTTGCTTTTTCCAATGACGGTATTCATTGGAAGGTTGAGCCTGAGCCCTGCTTCGCAATGCGAGACGACGAGATCATGCGCGTATATGACCCCCGTATCACCGAAATCGACGGCGAATACTGTATGTGCTTCGCGGTAGACACCAAGCACGGCGTATGCGGCGGCATGGCTACCACTAAGGATCTGAAAAATTTCGACGTGAAATCCATTTCCGTTCCCGAGAACAGAAACATGGTTCTCTTTCCTGAAAAAATTAACGGTAAATACGTTCGTCTGGAGCGTCCCATGCCCGTATACTCCCGCGGCGGACACGTTTTCGATATCTGGCTCTCCGAATCTCCCGACCTCGTTTACTGGGGCAATTCCAAGCTCGTGATGGGCGTTGAGGACGTTCCCTACTGCAACGACAAGATCGGTCCCGGCGCGCCCCCCATCAAGACGGACAAGGGCTGGCTCATCATCTTCCACTCCGTTGACGTCGACCCCAACCGCGGCAAAAACGGCTGGGAAAAGGCGTGGAGAAAGCGTTACGTCATCGGCATCGCGCTTCTCGACCTGGAGGACCCCTCCAAGGTGATCGGTATGTCCAAAAAGCCCCTCATGGTACCCGAAGGCTACTGGGAGCTGGAGGAGGGCTACCGCACCAACGCGCTCTTCCCCTGCGGTATGCTCCTGGAGGACGATAATACCGTCCGTATTTATTACAGCGCGGGCGACGCGATCGTCAGAATGGCGACCGCAAAGCTCGACGATCTTCTCGCGCTCTGTACCGAGCCCAGACAGTACGAAAAAACAGAGGAATAAGAGGAGATTTTCAGAATGATTACGTTTGTTGATAACGGCTCTCCCTCCGTCATCGGCTCCTTTGAGGACAGAGAGATCCTTTACGCCTTCCACGATATTGACGGCACGCATTCCCTGATACGCGATTGGCCTCCCGTCATGAGCATCGTGCTGCATTACGTTTCCGAAAACGGCGTGCCGGACGGCTACGACGGCGATGCGCAGGTTGCGAGGCTCGTTTCCCTCGCGGGAACGGAGCCTCTCCCCGAAACGGACAGCTTCTGCATCGAGTCCGCGGGACTTTCCGCGCTGACGCAAATGGAATGGGCGATCCGCCGCGCCATCGATGCGGGACACGTTTCCGTGCCGTGCGATAAAGCCGAAAATCGGCGCAAGATCGAGATGATCCGCAAGGGCGAGGAAATCTTCGATACGCCGGATTCCGAAGAGCTGACGGCGTTTCTGACCGTTCATACGCCGCGCCTGTTCAAATTTTACGAAAAGGTTCTGAACGGCTTTTGTCGTGATAAGAATCTTGAGCTTGCCAAAACGGATCCCGACCGATTCATTGTCAGCGGCTCCAAGGAATTTCTCGCGCTTCTCCACGAAAGAGGCGTCAAAAACTATTTCGTCACGGGCGCCGTCGTGGAAAAGGGCATGGGTATGCACGAGGAAGTGGAAACGCTCGGCTTTGAGATCGGAAGCGGAAAAATCGTGGAGGATCTGATCGGCTCCACGTGGACGGACAAGATCCCGAAGGATCAGATCATGGAAAAGCTTCTGAAAACGCTCGGCGCGGACGGCAAAAACGTTCTCGTCATCGGCGACGGCAGAAGCGAAATTTCCGCGGGCGTCAAAATGGGCGCGCTCTGCGTCAGCCGTCTGGAAAAGACCGATACGTACCGCAGAAATCTGCACAAAAATCTCGGCTCCCATATCGTGGTTGAAAGCTATCTGGAAGAAGATTTTCTGAGTCTCATTCATTAAAAATACAGGAGACGAAAATGGAGCAGGAAAATAATAGTATTTACGATATCGCCGTCGTGGGCGCGGGTCCCGCGGGAACGGTTTTCGTCAAGGAGCTTGCGCAGGCGCGCCCCGATCTGAAGATCCTTCTGATCGACGGACAGTCCCCCGATTCCGCAAAGCCCTGCGGAGGTCTTCTCGCACCGGATGCGCAAAAGCTTCTGGCAAGATTCGATCTGGTGCTTCCCAAAAGCGTTCTGGAGGACCCGCAGATCTTCGCGGTCGAAACGATTGACGTGAAGCAAAATCTGGTTCGGTATTATCAGAGGCATTATCTCAACATGGACCGATACGCTTTCGATCAATGGCTTCTTTCTCTCGTTCCTTCCCACGTCAGCGTCTGCAAGGGCAGATGCAACGGGATCGAAAAAGAGGGCGAGCTTTACAGACTGCTGATCAGACGCGGAGCTTCCGAAGCAACGGTGCGTTCGAAGGCGATCGTAGGCGCGGACGGCGGCGGCTCTGCCGTCAGACGGACCTTTTTCAAGCCCATGCGGGTGCAGTACGTCGCCATCCAGCAGTGGTTTGAAAACAGGGGACAAAGATTACCCTACTATTCGTGCATATTTGACGCCGAAACCAGCGAAAGCTGTTCGTGGACGATACACAAAGGAAGCTACGTGATCTTCGGCGGCGCGTTTCAAAAGCAGGGATGCCGAGAGGCGTTCGAGGCGCAAAAAGCAAGGCTCGAGGCTTTTCTGGGCAACGCATTCGGCGACCCCGTCAAAACCGAGGCTTGTCTGGTCTCCAGCCCGCGCGCGATGGCTGATTTTTGCACGGGCGAGGGAAGCGTTTTTCTTCTTGGCGAGGCGGCGGGATGGATCAGTGCCAGCTCCTTTGAGGGGCTCAGCAGCGCGATGTACAGCGGAAAGGTACTCGCCGATGCCTTTGCAGAAGGGAAGTCGTATCCGGAGATTCAGAAAATCTATCGGAGCAATACGCAAGCCCTGCGGTACAAGCTTCGCATGAAATCGGTCAAGCGGTCACTTTTGTGCAATCCGCGCATCCGAGGTCTGATCATGAAAAGCGGAATCCGAAGCATCCGTCCATACGGAAAAAAAGAAAAATCCGACGTTGAAGGATAAACGCCTTCATGCGAAAACCAAAACAAAAAAGCGGGCAACGCCCGCTGGAAAACTGCTTGCTCTGCAAGCTGTGTGCTCGCCTATCGCAGTTAAGACTGTATCCAAACGATATAAACGGCGAGGTTCTATTTGCGCAATTTCCTATGCGATAAAAAATCCCACGGACCGGAACAAAAGGTTCGTGGGAATTTTATTTTCTTTGTACTATAGTATCAAAATACATTCTTCCATAATACATTGCTCTTTATAGTTTAAGCACCGCATCAAGGCAGAGAGTCAGCGCATATTCGTATGCGTTGCCGCCCCAATTTCGTTCGTCGTATTTATCTACGTCGGCAAGGATGTCGGCGGTGTAGAGTATCATACCCCATGTTGCATCTCTGAAAGAGGAAACAGCGGCAAGAGCCGAACACTCCATTTCAACGACAGAGCAGCCTTCGCCCTTTCGGTAGGCAACCTTTTCTTTGGTTTCTCGATAGAATCCGTCTGTTGACCAAGTAATGACCTCTTGATATTTCATACCATGTTCAAATACGGTTTCCTTGATTGCTTTTCTCGCTCTTTCGCTGATCTCCATAAAACGAGAAGGAAGCGCATAGTGGTAAGACGTTCCTTCATCACGCAGAGCTTTGTTCGGCACAAGAAACGTGCTTTCGGGGAACTTTTCAAGCGCACCGCAAGAACCGGCAGAGATGATCTCATGCACACCGTAGCCAATCAGAAAGTCAAGTATCTGTGCCGCAGGTGCAGCTCCTACGGGAGCTTGGCAGAGTACGATTTCTTCACCCTTGTATTTCGTTATGTAGATCGGGTAAAGCTTCGTTGCGCTGACGAACTCAGACACCTTCCGTGTTTCTGTCTTGCTTGCGTATTCTTCAATATACTCACCGAGAAAAGCAAACACGCACTTTTTCGGGAGCTTCAAATCTAACTTTTCGTGAGTTGGATTGATAACCGCTGTCCTGTCGGTATCAAACTCCAATATTGGTATTTCATTCTTAATAATGCTCATGTTTCAGCCTCTTAGTAAGTTATTTTTTTACGGTTGATTTCGACTAAAATCCAAAATTTCTTGCTCTGTTGTTTTCATTCCAAGACTAATAGCTGCCGAATGCCATACTTCTTCATCATAGATACCATTGGCTTCTTGAACACATTTCAAAAGCTTCAGCACACATTCTTCACCTGTAATTATATCGTAAAGAATACCAATCGCCCAATAGTTTGCGCAATTCACAAGTCCCTCTGTAAACTGTGAACGAATAGCAGCATCTATATCATAAGACACTTCCCGGAACACACAAGAAATATCACCGTTGCTTATGTCCAACAATGCGTATTTGGGATTTTTCGTTCCACCCTGGGGTATGCCAACAGAGCCGGGATTGATAATAGTCTTATCAAAATCCCGCTGTAAATATTGTTTGTGGCTGTGTCCGGTAAGCAAATAATTGCATTTCATTTGCGGAAAGATTTCTGCAGTATGACCATCGTTGCTGTCAAAATAATATCTGTCGTTATCCTTGGCTGCGTGTGCAATTTCAATTCGGACTCCATTTATCTCTATAGTATCAGAAATTTTCAATCCTCTAAAGAAATCCAAATCCTTTTTCCGCAAATGATCGTATGTGAACCAAAGAGAGCCGGATTTTGAGCCGGGAACAAAGTTACTGAGACCACTTTCACAATCCAACATATATCCTTCTCGATTTCCACGCAGACAAACCGTAGGATAGTTGGCTTGAATTTTATATACAAGCTCCATTGTCTTATGTGGTTCAGCAAGATCAGAAACATAGTCTCCAAGAAAAATGAAGCTGTCAGCACCGTATTTTATGGCATCCTCATAGCACGCTTTGAAAGCATGATAATTGGAGTGTATATCTGACATGAAAGCAACTTTATTTCCAATAATCTTTGAATATTCATTACTGTTCATGTTTCAGACCTCCACCGGCAGATTTTTAACATTATTATTTCTCTAAAGCGTAAGTTTCTATAAGAGTACGGACAGATTCAAACTTATCCTTATCAAACACATACGCTTTCCTCATCTTGACAAAGTTTCCGCTTCCACGCTTTTCGTGAGAGTAGCGGGGGATGAGCTGGATGTGGTAATGGTTATTCGGACCATCGCACATCGTACACATATAGACACGTTCACACTCATACACCTCGCGAATGATCTGCATAAATCGTTTGGCAAAACGGATTATCTTTTCATTGATATAGTCGGGTGCTTCGCTCATATCGTGATAGTGTTCCATAGTGGCAATACACATATGACCGTCAGCTCTCGGATTGCCAACAAAAAAGCATTCAATATCTTCATCTTCGTACAGCAACTTATCAGAATTATCGCCGTAGAGAGCACCGCCGTTTTCACGGTTAAAGCAAGTCGGACATATACCCATATCAGTAAGCTCTCCGGGAGAGAGCTTCAGCAATTCTTCTTTATTCATTTCAAATATACTTCTCCTTACACCAATTTCTTTTCGAAAAACTGTTTTGCCACAAGATGTATTGTATCTTCTACAAAATTTGCGTACTCGCCTCTCGACATGGTAATAAACTTATTTATTGATTTGTCGGGTTCAGGCAAATAACCCATCACGCCGATCTTACGAACGATACTACCTTTGGGGAGGTAATCAATATAATCGGGGAAAGATTTCAACGGAAGAATCTCTGTGAGATACCCGGAGTTTGGGTGATCGTTCAGATACTCAGCTTCCATTGCGTAGATCTCACGCATCCGATCTTTCTTGGGAATAAGCCTTTTTACTGAATCCCATGTTTCATCCATACCGGCACCGGCGATGCTCAATTCTTCATCAGCCTTAATACGCATCCAAACAGTTCTTACACGATCTTCGTCTCGGATCATAGCTTGAAACGCTGCGTCGGTAATTAGATGGGAGTAGTAACCAAGCAGAAACGCATATTCTTCTGCAGATTCGATTTTGTCTTTACGCTTCAAGATGTACTCGTCGCAGAAAGCCTCGCAATCTGATGCTTTCTTTCGCTCACTCTGCATCCAATGCGTTACTTCTCTGGACGGCGTAAAGGCTGTCCAATCCTCATTTTCTACATTGCAATCCGGTGCAATATTACCGACACAAAAAGAGTTTTTGTGCAAATACGGATGGCGCTCAAGAACGCCATCCGCAATCATTAAATGTGTTATCCAAGTAGCCATCTGTCATTATCCGCAATACGAATTTTCAGCCGCGGAGCGGATATCCAGCACCGCCTTTGCCGCATCGGGAGCGCCGAAGATGGAGGAGCCGGCGACGAGGACGTTCGCGCCTGCCGCCGCGGCGGTCTTCGTGGTTTCCGCGTTGATGCCGCCGTCTACCTGAACGTCGATATCCCGACCGCTCTTTTTGATCATTTCGCGTACGGCGCGGACCTTGTCCATCATGTCCGTCATGAATTTCTGACCGCCGAAGCCGGGCTCGACCGTCATGATCAGAACCATATCCAGATAGGGCAGAAAAGGCTCCAGAACGGAAGCGGGCGTTGCGGGCTTGAGGGAAATCGCCGCTTTTTTACCTGCCGCGCGGATCTTTTCGATGACAGCCATACGATCCTCACAGCTCTCGTAATGGAAGGTGATCAGATCGGCACCCGCCTTGACGAAGCCGTCAATATAGCGAATAGGGTCCATAATCATGAGATGAACGTCGAACACCATTTCGCTCTGCTTGCGAACGGAACGGATGACGTCGGGACCGAAGGAGATATTCGGAACGAACATACCGTCCATGACGTCCAGATGCAGCCATTCCGCGCCTGCATCCTCTACTTTTCTGACTTCCTCGCCAAGCTTCGAAAAATCGCAAGCGAGCACCGAAGGGGAAATTTTAATCATAATCGTCTCCAATCCGCCGCTTGTTTGCGGCATAAAATCTTTTTTGAAAATCGGTAGCATACGCCGACGGGCGGCATATCCTGATAATAGCAAAAATCCAATCCGCCGACGCGCCTTATGCAAGGACAACATGGAAAAGGCAGTTTGCGAAAAGAGCATACGGCGATCGGCTTCATATAAAGCCTTATATCAGTGTGATATTGAAAAAACAGATCTGTCCGGATCACGGAGAGATCTGTTTTTATTATATTCCATAAGCAGCGGTTTGTCAAGCACCGATAAAAAGCACAAAGGCAACCGCATTTATTTTTGATAAGATAAACGGATTTTTATCATCCGCCGCGACATCAGCCTCTGTGCTTTGTCAATTCGATCGTAAAGGCGCAGTATTCACCGTGTACGCCCTCGACGGAAATATTTTCTCCGAGATTGTCCATGATCGTCTTGCAGATATAGAGACCCAGACCCACGCCCGTTTTATCCAGACCTCGGCTCTTGTCGCTCTTGTAGAAACGGTCAAAGACGTACGGCAGGTCCTCGTTCGGAATGCCCTCGCCTTCGTTAAAGACCGTAACCTTTACTTTGGAGAATTCTTCTCTGATCGTAATTTTGTATTTACCGCCGTCCTTTGAGAATTTCACGGCGTTATCGCAGATATTGTAAAGCACCTGATTGATCGCGTCCTTGTCGGAAAAGACCGTCAGACGGTCCTCGGGCGCGTCAAAATCAACGTCCAAATGCTTGGCATCGATTTTGGATTCGAAGGAAAGCAGAATGATCCTTGCCATTTCACAGATGTCGAACGGCGTTTTTTCAAATTTGCGGTTGCCCGCTTCCATACGGGAAATATCCAGCAGGGAGTTGACCAGACGGGAAAGACGCTTGACCTCCTGCCCGATGATGCCGAGGTAATAGGATTGCTTTTCGGGCGGGATCGCGCCCTCCAGAATGCCGTCGATAAAGCCCGCGATAGAGGTCATCGGCGTACGCAGGTCGTGCGAGACGTTGGCGAGAAAGGAGCTTCTCGTATATTCGTAATGCGCGAGGGAGTCCGCCATGGAATTGAAGGCAGTCGCAAGCTCCGCGATCTCGTCCTCTCCCACCACGGGCGTTTTGACATCGAATTTGCCCTTTGCGAAATTTCTCGTGGCATAGGTCATCTGCCTGATCGGCGCGACGATCCTTTCCGTGATGAAATAGACCGCGACGAAGCTGGCGATCATCACCCATAGGCTTGCCAGAATGATCGTTCTGACCGTTCCGATTGCCAGATCGTTCAGCGTTCCCGCGCTGTAGCAAACGATCAGAGCGCCCGCGCTGACGTCCGCGTGGCTGTATTGGAAGGGCGTGACCATAACGCCGTATTTACGGTCCAGCATACCGCCCATATCGGTATACAGCTTACTTTCCTGCTTCTCCGTCAAGGCATCCAGCACGCGCGGATCTCCAATGCTTCCGCTGAAGGCGTTATCCGTCGAAATCAGGATCTTGCCCTGTGGATTCGTGATCAGAATCGTCATTTTTTCCGCATTTTTGGAAAGAATGTCGATCATCGTGGAAACGTCGCCGTTTCTCAGCGCGATGAAGCGCTCGAAATCCATCGGTATAAACGAGGAAGAAAATTCAGAGATCAGATACTCCGCGATATAGCTGGACGTATTCTCCGCGATCATCTGCTTTTTTGTATTTTCCGAGCGGATCGTCATCGAGGTGATGATAACGGTCAGAACGAAAAAGCTGATGAAAATAATCATCAGAAACGTGGATATATATCTGATAAAAATACTTTTTTTCACAAAAACCTCTCCGTAACGTAAATTTGGCAGAGAAAGAAAGCTGTTCTCACTCTGCCAATGCTTTTTTGAACGATTATCCGGCAACGACTTCGAATTTATAGCCTACGCCCCAAACGGTTTTCAGAACCCATTTGTTGCTGACGCCCTCCAGCTTGTCGCGCAATCTTTTGATATGAACGTCGACCGTTCTGGAATCTCCGGGATAATAGAAGCCCCAGACCTTATCCAGCAGCTGATCTCTCGTAAAGACGTGATTGTAATTGGATGCCAAAAAATAGAGCAGCTCCAATTCCTTCGGCGGAATGTCCACGACTTTTCCCGCGACCTTGAGCTCGTACTGCTCCAGAGAAATTTCGAGATTTTCAAATCTCACGCATTTTTCATCCGCGCGCGTGTCGTTCGTCTGACAGCGGCGGAGGACCGCCTTGATTCTTGCGGCAAGCTCCTTCATATCGACGGGCTTTGCCAGAAAATCGTCCGCGCCAAGCTCCAGACCGAGCACCTTATCAAAGACCTCGCCCTTCGCCGTCAGCATGATGATCGGCTTGGTGGAGATCTCTCTGATCTCACGGCAGACCTGCCAGCCGTCCTTTTTGGGCATCATGATGTCCAGAAGCACCAGATCGGGGTCATATTTTTTGAAAAGGGAGACGCCCTCCGCGCCATCGTAGGCGTTCTGTACCTCGTGTCCTTCCTTTTCCAGATATAATCTCAAGGCTTCGCTGATATGCGGGTCGTCGTCAACGATCAATATTTTCGTATTCATTCTGTAACCTCCTGTTTATGTATATCTCCGTATTCGTCATACGTTTGCATTCCGATTTTTTCTATATTATAACATTTTTAATAAAAATTGTAAAGGAATTTTGGAACAAATTCAAAATTCGTTCAACATTTTTTAATGGATAGGACATTTCAAAAATTTTTTATTCATTCCCAAACCGTTGGATGAATTCCGTGATAACAGCATCGAGTTGAAACCTTGAAACACCCGCGTCGTGATGCTCTTAACGGCGTATCACGCCGATTCTGTTTATCTCTTATGCAATAAAAAGAGAGAGCGCAACGGCTTCATGCCGTCCCGTTCTCTCTTTTGTCTGATCACCGTTCCGCATTTTTATATACGGGCGAAGCAGAGTGCTACCCGCTCTTTATGCTTGTTCACAATCGGAAAGATCTTTTTGGGGTAAGGTTTGAGCAATATAAGCCGCCATCGCTTTCGCGCCGATTTCGATTTCCCGGATCAACAGCTCGGGCGGCAAGCATTCCGCCTCGGCAATCCAGCGCTTCAGCATACAAACCATGCCGTCCGCAATGAAATTGATCTGAACGTCTCTGCCGGCCGTATTTCCTATAATCGACTGCAATTGCTGGATGAAAACGGAACGGATCAGCTCGTTAAAATAAAGGGAAAACGAATTTTGTCCCTCGTGCGCCAGAATTTTCCTGTAGAAAACGCGGTTGCTATAAAAATATTGCAGGAGATCCTCCACGCCGTCCCATACGGATTCATAAATATGCTCCCTCGCATAAGCTACGAATTCCGTTTCGAATATCCAATTTACCAGATCTTCCTTGTCCTTGAAATGATAGTAAAAGGTTTTTCGACTCATATTGCACTGTTTGCAAATATTGCCAATGCTGATTTTTGCATACGGCATATCGACTGACAACTGCTTGAGCGCATCTGCCATCGCCTTTTTCGTCACCTTGGAATCTGCCAAATATCATCTCTCCCCGTACTCATGTTTTACGGTTATGATACATAAAGATTCTAAACTGAAAAGAAACTTTTTCCAATGAAATTGTCGAAAATCCGTTTTGCCGTCCGGAATTTTATCTGACGAAAAATTAAAAAATATTTTTCCAAATATGTTGAATAATTCTTTTTTTCATGCTATAATACGGATTAGTTGTTTTATCATCACTTTTACTATCATGAAACCGCAGGAGGATTTTGGCTTATGATGGGGAAAACACATTTTACGATCGGTCTGGCAACATCGCTCTTAGTCATGCGACCGGATTCGCTCGGTGAATGCGCGGCTGCTCTGATTGCAGGCTCATTCGGCGGCATTACCCCGGACGTCGATACCATGAACCAATCCAATTCCTCACGCGTGTTTTTGCACGCGTTGGTAACTACGCTCGGCGCTCTGGTTGTGGACTTCTTTATGGATTTGGGAATCTGCGAAGCGATTCTCGCAAATCAAACGAGAGCACTGCTCGGATTGATCGGCTTTGTTACGCTTTGGATCTTCGGGTATTTTAGCGATCACCGTACGTTCACGCACTCGCTGACGGCAATGTTTCTGTTTTCGCTCTGCGTCGGATGCATTTACGAGCCGCTTGCGCTCTGTTACATGGCGGCGTACCTCTCTCACCTGCTTCTCGATATGCTGAACAAAAAGAAGATTCCTCTTCTTTATCCCTTGGATTTCGGCGTAGCGTTCAAGTTCTGCTATGCCAGCAGTAAGGTGGATACCGTTTTCTGGTACATCGGAGGCATCGTCAGCGCAGTCATGCTCGTGCTCGGATTCATTTTCAGCATTACGGCTTGACGAAGAACATTTTTCAGATAAATCCGAATCGGTTCGCTCCGTTGCGATCGGTTCGGATTTTTTCTTTGAGCTCTTTTCGCTCCGCTGCGTCTTTATTCTTGTAGGCTGTGTGTCGAATCGCCGCTGATGCAAATCAGCGGGAGAGATCGGCTTGAGATCCGCCTGTCCCTAATTTATCGTACGGTTGCTCTGCGATATTTTTCGAAACTGTCCCATCCGTACAGACGACTGATCGAACGGCGGATATACGCCCGGCAGAGAGCGCGCTCCATTGCGCGACGGTACCGCGGAAAACGACGGTTCGCAGACTGCCGCAGCGGAGAAAGGCTTCTTCTCCGATCCACGTCAGACCTGCGGGCAGGGAAATCTCGCGAAGCGAGGCGCATTCTGCAAATGCATGATCGGCGATCTCCGTCACGCTGTCCGGCACATACGCTTTACGCAGAGAAGCGCATCCGAAAAACGCGCCTCTTCGGATGCAGGAAACGCCTTCTGAGAGCGGCGCGGTCCGAAGCGCGGCGCAATGCGCAAAGGCGTAAGCGCCGATCTCCCTCACACCCTTTCCAAAGCGCGGTCGGAACAGGCTCGCGCAGCCGCTGAAGGCTTCGTTCCCGATCTCCGCCACGCCGTCGGGAATATGGATAAACGAAAGGCTTTTGCATCCGCGGAACGCCTCGTCTCCGATCGTTTTCACGTTTTCACCGAGGACGGCATCCGTGAGTGCGGTGGCATCACGGAACGCGCCTTGACCGATGGCGGTCACCGCTTTGGGACAGCGAAAGGCGGTGTCCCGCTTGCCCGCGGCGTATTGCAGGAGCGTTTTTCCGTCCCGCGAATAGAGATTGCCGTCCGCGGTCTGATAGAGGGGATGTTCCGGCGATGCCGTGATTGCCGCGATACCGCCCGCGAAAGCGCCTGTATGGATTTTGGTCACGCTGTCGGGAATGCGGATCTCCGCGAGCGAGATGCATCCGAAAAACGCGTTCCAACCGACCGTTTCCACACCGTCCTCCAGAAAAACGCTCTCCAGCGAGCGGCAACCTTCAAAGGCGGATGCGCCGATATAACGGACGCTGCCGCTGATCCAGACACTTTTCAGCGAGGAGCAATTCCGAAAAGCGCAGTCTCCGACGGCGGTCACGCCTTCGGGAATGAAAACGCTCTCAATATCGCGCCGTCCCGCAAACGAGCCCTCAAAATAAACGTAGTTTTCCGAAAAACCGTTATCGGGCGGCTCGGATTTCCCGATCGCCGTCACGGCAAAGCCGTCGATTTCCGATGGAAAAACGAGCCTCGTATCCGTACAGAGCCCGATACCGATGACCGTACAGCTTTTGCCTTCGGTGTTCACGGCATAATCGAGAAGTGCGGACGGCGTACCGTCCGCGCTCTGCGGTACGGATTCCGACGTTTCGATCCGCAGACAGGGCGCGTCGTCCGCCCAATCCTCGGTAAACGAGATCGCGCGCCACGCCGCCGCATTTCCGCCGTAACGGAGCCTTTGCAGGGAATAACAGCCTTGAAACACGGATTCTCCGATGGTTTTCAAGCCGATTCCAACCGAGATTTCCGTGAGAGAATCGCAATCGGTGAAGGCGCCGCCGCCCAGATGCACCAGCCCGTCGGGGAGTGTCATACGGCGCAAGCCTTTGCATCCCTCGAAAACGCTCCAGCCTATCGTCCGCAGGCTTTCGGGAAGCCGTATTTCCGACAGTCTCTCGCATCCGATAAAGGCGCCGTTTCCGAGCGTTTCCACACCCTCGGGAACGGAGAAAACGGTTTCGTCCTCTTTTGGCGTATATTGCAACAGCGTTTTTCCGTCTTTGGAATAAAGATTGCCGCCGTCGGCGCAAAAATAAGGATTTCCTTCGGCAACCGCGATGCTCCTGACTCCGCGCAACGCGCAGGATTTCACCTCGCGCACGTTTTTTCCCAGGCATATACGCAGAGACTCGCAAAGACCGAACGCCTCGTATCCGATTTCCGTTACGCCGTCCGGAAGCACGATCTCCTCCAGAGCGCGGCATTCATAAAACGCCATATCGTCAATTTTCTCCACCGTATCGGGCAAGACGACGGTTTTCAGACAACCCTTTCGGAGAAACGCGCCGATTCCGATTTCTTTGACCGTACAGCCGTCCTTTTCGCGCGGGATCACAAGCGTTTGGTCCGCGCCGTTAAAATCCGAAATCTTGCAGAAGCCACCCTCCATCGTCTGAAAGATCAGCCCCGTCGGACGAGTATCCATATGGATCACCTGCTTTCTTTTTTTGATTTATTATAGCATGAACGCCGCGTCTTGTCAACGACGGCGTTTTGATTTCCGTGATTGCGTTTATTTTTATAGTAAAATTAGGGCTTGTTTGAAAAATAGCGATATGACCAAAAGTGAGGAATTTTTTCGTAGAACAAGCTGATTTTTTGCAGAAATACTATATGTATTTCAAAAAAAATAAGCGCAGTTATGCGGAAAAATAACCGCTTTTTGGGCGTGTTGTCATTTTTCAAACAAGCCCTAAAATAATTGCAAAATCATTTCCTATAAAAAAGCGGGCAACGCCCGCTGGAAAACTGCTTGCTCTGCAAGCTGTGTGCTCGCCTATCGCAGTTAAGACTGTATCCAAACGATATAAACGGCGAGGTTCTATTTGCGCAATTTCCTATGCAATAAAAATAAATGCCGT